>DYDH01000044.1:14489-26208 GCA_020717985.1 Herpetosiphon sp.
CGCCCTCACCTATCGTCTGCCGCTTAACTCTCAAGCAAACCTTGCACCCGTAAAAAGAGTTGACCGTGAACTCACCACCGAAGAATGGCAGATCATCATGGATAAAGCCTGGCAGGCGGGCATCCCGCACATCGTCTTCACCGGCGGAGAAGCCACCTTGCGCGAAGACCTCCCGCAACTCATCTCCCATGCCGAAAAGAATGGACAGGTCTGCGGATTATTGACCGACGGCTTGAAACTCGCCGACAAGGATTATCTTGAACTGCTCCTGCAAACTGGACTGGATCATGTCATGCTCATTCTGCAACCCAATGACCCGCGTTCATGGAAAGCCATCGAGACCATTGTCCCGCAGGATATTTTCCTCACCGTGCATCTCACACTCAACAAGGAAAATGTGACCGAAGCCAAAAACATCCTGCAAAAACTCGCCAACCTGGCCGTGGAAAATATCTCCCTCAGCGCCGCAGACAGCGACCTGCTCGATGAAATGCTCGAACTGCAAGATACCGCAAGTTCCTTGAGCCTCACCATCCGCTGGGACTTGCCCGTGCCATATTCCGCGGCGCATCCCGCGGCCATTGAAACCGTGGATGAAGAAATCCCCGCAGGAGCAGGAAAAACCTGGATGTATGTAGAACCTGATGGCGATGTGCTCCCCGCCCAGGGTGAAGCCGATAAAGTCCTCGGCAACTTCCTCAAAGATAAATGGGAAAATATTTATAAACCATGACCAAACTCCCGATCATCGAATCCTACTGGGTTGAAGAAAACCGCTTTCTTGCGGGTGAACACCCTGGCGGCTTCGATCCCAAAACCACGCGCCGCCGCATGGATGCGTTTCTCGAAGCGGGTGTCAACACCTTTATTGACCTCACACAAGCACATGAACTTGTCCCCTACGAAAAAATCCTCAAAGAGCAGGCGGAAATTTATGGAGTCAACACTTCGTATCATCGCTTCCCCATTCGCGACCACACCGTCCCCAGCGCCGAAACGATGACGGCCATTCTCAACACCGCAGACCATGCCATCAAAAACGGCGGCTGTATCTACGTCCACTGTTGGGGCGGAGTGGGACGCACCGGCATGGTCGTTGGTTGCTATCTCGTCCGTCACGGCAGCACGAACGAACAAGCCCTTGCGCGGGTCAATCAGCTCTTCAAGACCAGACCCGCGAACCCTTATTTTTCCCACTCGCCGGAAAACGAGCAACAGATTGAATTTGTTCGCAACTGGTGGGACGACCCCGACACCCTGCAAAGAAACGCCAAATATTTTTGTGAAGGATGAACTGGCATTCGCGTTACCTCCAGCAAGCCGCATGGACTCGCGACCTGCGAACCTATCTATTTGAGCAGGCGGGATTGAAAACCGCGCACCGCGTTCTTGAAGTGGGATGCGGAACCGGAGCGATCCTTTGCGACCTGAATACCCCCGCCTCGCTGCATGGACTCGACCTCGAAGCTGGTTCGCTCGACGAGTGCAGAGTCCACGCCCCGGCAGTTTCGCTGACGCTCAGCGACGGACATTTTCTCCCCTACCCCGATCGATCATTTGACATTGTTTATTGCCATTTCCTTTTGCTTTGGGTGCGCGATCCATTGCAAGTGGTGCGCGAAATGGCGCGCGTGGGAAAGAGCGTGTTAGCATTGGCAGAGCCAGATTACAGTCAACGCGTGGATGAGCCGCCTGCGCTTAAACCACTCGGCGAATGGCAGACAGAATCATTGCGCAGGCAGGGAGCAAACCCATCTTTTGGCGCAACGTTGGCAGAGACTTTTTATCAGGCTGGGATCAAGCTCATTGAAACAGGACCCATTCAAGGCGACGCAGTGATGCGCTCTCTCCAAGATTGGAAAAATGAATGGGCGGTGATCGAAGCCGATTTGGAAGGAATCGTTACGGGGGAGGAAATCCAAAAAATGAAAAGGTTGGATGAAACAGCGCGCAAACAAGGAGAACGCACCTTACACGTGCCAACCTTTTTTGCATGGGGCATGACTTAAGATACAGTGGACTTCGAAAAAAGAGAAGTATAATTTCGGAAAAAGCAGGAGGCACGTTTGGAAAATTTAGAACAGGAATTGAAAACCGAAACACAGGTTTCTGTTCCTACAGAAGAAAAAATGAACTGGGGGCGGTTTGTACTTGATATTATCGAAACTCTGGCGCTGGCTGGCATTTTGTTTTTGGGGATCAATGCGGTCTCTGCGCGTGTCCGGGTGGATGGTTTCAGTATGATCCCGACACTCGAAGATGGCGAGTTTGTATTGGTGAGCAAGGTAAACTATCGTTTTGGTGATGTGGAACGCGGCGATATTATTGTGTTCCATTTCCCATTGGATCCACAACAGGAATTGATCAAGCGCGTGATCGGCTTGCCCGGCGACACGATCAGCGTGCAAAACGGGATGGTCTCTGTCAATGGACAGACTTTGAGTGAACCTTATATTGCGGCGGCTCCCGCCTATTCGGGTAATTGGACCGTACCGGATGATCAATTGTTTGTGCTGGGCGATAACCGCAACGATTCCTCCGATTCACATTCCTGGGGTTTTTTGCCTTTTGAGAAGGTGGTCGGTAAGGCAGTTGTGATCTACTGGCCGCCGCCCTTATGGGAAGTGATCCGGCACGCAAAAATACCAGCCACTCCATAGGAATTTAGATGAGCGAAACTGAGAACATTTTTCCGGAATATTTTCCATGTAATGAGTGTCATGCGGGCATTTTACAGCCGCGCCACATTACTTATTTTACATGGCTCGGCAGTGAACTGATCAGCGTGCCGCATTTCCCCGCATGGATCTGCGATGTATGCGGTAAACGCGAATATGATTTAAAGGCAATTACGTGGCTGAACATGATCCTTGATCCAAACGCGGGCAAGCCGACGAAGAACCGCCGCCGCACTCCGCCTCCCCCCCGGACCCAAACCAGCGCGCCACGCCCCATTCATGATTGTTAATTGAAGAAGGATTCTGCCATGTCCCTTGCTCACGATACTTCTCCCCGCACCTATCGCTTTCTCCCCGCCGATATTTTAACTTCCGGGTATCGCGCGGTCGGCAAGATCATGGTCACGAGCAGTGGAGCAATGGGAATATTGAACGACCCAACGCGTTCGGCGCTCGAGGTAAATGATGCGCGCTTGGCGCGCCTGCTCATGCCAACAAAACTTGTGGATCACTTTGAAGTTGTGCGTATGATGAAAAAACATATCTACGCCGTCTGCATGTCGCGCCGGGAAGACCTTGGCCCGCAGGGACTTGTTCGCGGCGGGTTCACAAGTGTGGTTGAATACCCGATCCGTATCACCACACAGATGTTTGAAATTGAAGGCATCATGGAATTGCCCGGACGTTTCGATTTTACGGCGCTCATCTCGGAAGGTTCGCGTGAGTTCCTGCCCATTTTCAATGCGACACTGACGGCGATCCTGATCCCAAATTTGCGCGTCGAAAGCGCAGGAATGTTGATCAATCGCACCCAGATCGACTTGATGGCTTTACTTAATCAACGCGTGAAACCTGAAAATTAGTGCCCGAATCGCTTGACTGACACAGGGGGGGATGATAGAATTCGCCCGCTCAAAAAAAGCCCCCATCGTCTAGAGGCCCAGGACGCGGCCCTTTCAAGGCCACGACCGGAGTTCGAATCTCCGTGGGGGCACCTCTATGAAAAGAAGCCAGTCAAATGACTGGCTTCTTTTATTTACACAAAACCCGAGTTAATTTTATGGGACTATGCGTCTGGCACATATACGCCATATGGCTGATGGGCGGAATTAATAAACTCCTGCCACGAATAGCATTCAATCCTGTTCATGGCGGGGTTGTAAAGTTCAACAAATCCAAGACCATTGCGCTCGGCGGTAACCTTTGTCACCGCAACCCAATGCAAAACTCCGCTTCCGCGTAACAAACCGGTGCCGCCGTCAATGCTTACACTGGCGATCACCGAACCGGTTTCAAGCAACTGCTGCATACCTTTAATGGTATAGCGGCTACGCTTGATGTGCGGTTCATATATGGCGGTCGTAAGTTGTTTACTCTCCTGCGCAAATATCTGGAACATTTGCTGCAATTCACCTGAACCCGTGCCGCGCGCCTTGCCGCCGCTGAAGATGCTCTTCCAGAAAACGGGAAGTTTCACCTGCCAGTTCTCAAGCAGCTCCTGCAATGAAATACCAAGCACAAACGCCACGCATAACTCGCCGCAGCCATTTACCTGCTTAACGCCGTTGAAAATAAAATACTGTTCGAAATCGTTTGGATTCGGCGTCTGGTTATAGACCACCACGCAATCGCGGGGGTAATTCTCCACATAATCTTCCAGGTCTGCCCCGAGTATCCAGCCGGTGATTGTGCCATGCTCGTTGGTATAACGCACTTCTTCATAAGGCTCCCTCTTCTCGCCTGTTGCCTCCACGACTGTGCGCTCGAACAAGTCCATTATTTTTATGCGCAAAGTCAAAGGCACTTCATCCATATTTACGTTTGGCTTCAATAATGCCGTAAAGCGATTGACCCATTTTTTCGTTGTCATAGTGTCTCCTGCGAAATCCTTATCTACAATATGGTTTCAAATATGAACTGGAAACCCCAAAGGTCCCTTTGTTTTTCAGAAAAGTCTTTCGAGGGAAAGCTTTGCTTTAAACAAGCTTCAAATCAATACACAGAGACCTATGGGCTTGGACACAAATGGAGAAGATATGAACTTGATGGCGCGGAACATCTTTGGCAATCATACTATAAAAGCAATCACAGGAAAAGATAATTTCGATAGTTATGAGGCATGTTTGTGTGAATTTTTTGGAGGATAAAATGGAATGAAGAGCAGGAATCCCAGTGCAATGATTCCCTGACCGATCAATACCCCGGAAGCCTGCCACGGCCCAAAATAAGGGACTTGCGGAAATGACTGCGAACCCATTCCAAAAATATCCGCCAGACCGGCAAAGACAGCAATTACATATCCTGTGCCAACCAGCCTTGTGCCGATGTCTGCCACGATCGTGCGTTCACGTCCCCACCACAAGGTAAGCAGACCAATATAGCCGCCCAAACAAATGACTGCCAGTCCAGCCAGAAAAACTGCGATCTGCACAAAGCCAACAACAGGACTGCGATCCCAGCCAAACCAATCGGGTTTGGCGCCGATGGTAAAGACCAACAACCCAAGGCAGGTGACTGAAACACTCACGAAGATGCGCGGCGTAAATGGATCATCCACGCCGGATGTATTTTCTGCGGGTGCGGATGGAAATTGATTTATGTTCATTTCGGTAAATCTCTTTTTAAACGCGCGATCCAATTACCGCCAAGGATATTGGCGATATCAGTTTCAGAATAGCCGCGCGCTTGCAATAAGGATACCAGATTTTGCAGGTCTGCAACCGTATCAATTTCCGGCGGGACAGACTGCAGCCCAAAGCCGCCGTCGAAATCCGAGCCAATGCCTGCATGAAGCGCATCCCCTGCAATTTGGCAGATGTGGTCAAGATGGTCGGCAACCCGACGGAGAGGGACTTCCTCCCGTTTGTTTTTTCCAACTGTCCAGCCAACTTTTAAGTATGGGTTATAGGGAACCACGCCCACCACCCCATCGCGCTCGATAATCCCCTCAAGGATGCGGTCTGAAAAGTGACGGTTGGAGTTTGAATTCGGCATAAGCGAAAGACAATTGCCATGCGTGCCAACAACCGGCCCGCGATAAATATCAAGCGCTTCCACTGCGGATTGTTCGTCCATGTGACTAAGGTCGAGGGTGAAATTATAGTCTGCCATGGCTGAAAGGAGTTTTCGCCCCTCGATTGTCAACGGACCTGGCTCCCGCCAGCCGCCGCAATAACGCGTGCCCACCCATGCGGGACCGATCAACCGCACGCCAAGTTCGTACCATTCTTCCAATTCCGTGAGACTGCGAATCCCTTCCGCGCCTTCCATGAGGACAACCATGCCCACGGGGTGTCCGCTCTCAGGGCTGGGATTCTGCCAATGGTCGAGAATCAGGTCCAGGTCGCGGGCGGAGGCGATGAGTCGAAATTTATCAGGATCGGAATCGGTCATCCGATGATAAGTCAATAATTGTTCGTGACAATGCTTGTGGGCTTCGTCAAATGTTTTATAGACTTGCAGTTTGTTCGCGCCCGTGCTCCAGCGTGCAGGCAGGGCAAAAAGTGTCGAGAAGATGACCGCCACCTGTCCGCGTTGATATTCAGGCCAGCCGAGGAGCGCATCTTCATTATCCGATAAAGCTTCACTGCCAGTTTCAAGCTGTCGTGTTTCCTGCACAGAGCGCGTATAGTCGCGTCCATATTTCAACATGTTATAGGCAATGTCTGCGTGAGCGTCAACAATGAGAGGCATAGGGATTATTGAAGAGCGCACCTTTCGGTGCGCTCTGGGTTATTTTATTCTGATTTGGTTTCACCATCTGTATCTGGTTTGGCTTCTTCTGCCGATGGACTTTCTTCGTCCTGCTCTTGGAATTCCTGGGTGAGCATTTTGAAGTCTTTGTCTGCGAAAGCGGCTGAGTCCACTTTGCGAAGGCTGAGACCAACCCGGTGTTGTTCGCCGTCAATGCGGATGACGCGCAGGGTCTTGGTTTCGCCTTCCTTGAGGACTTCCTTCGGATGCTCAACACGGTTCTCGCTTAACTCGGAGATGTGGATGAGACCTTCGATATCGCCTTCAAGACGGGCAAACGCGCCAAACTTGGTCAGGCGGGTGATGGTGCCTTCGACAAGTTGACCGACACTGTATTTCTCGACGCGGCTCTTCCAGGGATCATCCTGCAAGGCGCGCATGGACAGTCCGATGCGTTTCTTTTCGCGGTCAACATTGATAACCTTGACCTTGACTTCCTGCCCAATTTCAAGAATTTCCTTGGGGTGCGTGAGACGCTCCCATGAAAGTTCGGAAAGATGAACGAGTCCATCCGCGCCGTTGATGTTGACGAAAGCGCCAAAATCCGCAAGGCTTGTAACTTTGCCTGTGTAGATTTTGCCTTCTTCCAATTCACTGATAACGCGGTCTTTCATGGAAGAACGTGATTCGGTGTTGGTGGAGCGCTCGGAAAGAATAAGGCGGCGGCGTTCGCGGTCCACTTCAATAATGCGGACAGAGATCGCCTGACCGACCATCTTTTGCCAGCGCTGCTCGGGTGTATCGCCAGAGGACTGGGCGCGGCGCGATGAGCTGATCTGTGAGGAGGGAACGAAGCCTCGCAGGTTACCCACTGCAACGATCAAACCGCCTTTATTGAAACCAATGATCTTTGTATCAATCACAGTTTCATCGGCGATCATCTTCTCGACATTTTCCCAGGACATTTCTTCCTGGGCGCGTTTAAAGGACAACACAACGTTGCCGTTTTGATCTTCAGGGTTGAGGACATAGACATTAACTTCCTGTCCAACCTGAAGCTCGGCTCGTTCTTCAGGCGTGAGTTGTTCCAACTCACGGCCTGCAACAACGCCTTCAGATTTCGCGCCAACACTAATGAGAATCTGATTTGCGCCAATGCTTGCAATAGTACCTTTGCGGATCTCGCCAACCTGCGGCAATTCCACACTCATGGATTCCGATTCGAGCAGTGACTCCATTGTTTGATTGTTAGGGTGTTCTCCCTGGGCATTCGCCCCTTGCCCTGTTAGGGCTTCATTTTCATCCATCACGGGTGACTCCAAATAACTGAAATGTAAACTGGATTATACAAGTGAAACGCAAAGTTGACAACCCCGTTACACGCACTTAAAAACACAACCCTTTCTTGAAAGATGGAACTCGCGTTATAATCACATCTTGGAGTAAACAAATGCCCGCTATATTTCCCTTTACAGCCATCGTTGGACAGGAGCGCATGAAACGCGCTCTCATTTTGAATGCCGTTGATACACGTATCGGCGGCGTGTTGATCCGCGGTGAACGCGGCACGGCAAAATCAACTGCCGCCCGTTCATTAGCCGCATTACTTCCGCATGTAAAAATCGTGCAGGATTGCCGCTTCGGATGCGACCCCGATAAACCCGGGACATGGTGTACCGAATGCAAGGAGCGCGGCGGCGCAAGCAAGAAACTTCCCACAGGGGAACGCGCCACACCCTTCATTAATCTTCCCGTGTCTGCAACTGAAGATCGCGTGGTCGGCACACTTGATATTGAAAAAGCCATTCAAAAAGGCGAACGTCATTTTGAGCCTGGCGTGCTCGCAAGCGCCAATCGCGGATTGCTTTACATAGATGAAGTCAATCTACTCGATGACCACGTGGTGGATATTCTTTTGGACTCAGCGGCGATGGGCGTGAACACGGTCGAACGCGAAGGCATTTCCTTTGCCCATCCGGCGCGCTTCATTCTCGTCGGGACGATGAATCCTGAAGAAGGAGATCTCCGCCCCCAGTTGCTGGACCGCTTCGCGCTGTCCGTGGACATTGTCGGCATCCGTGAGGCGCGCGAACGTGTGACCATCATGGAACGCAATCTGTCCTATGAACGGGATGCGGAAGCCTTCCGCACGCTGTGGCTTCCCAAAGAAAATGAACTTTCAGAAAAGATCGCGCGCGGACGTGAGCTGGTTGATAAAGTCACCCACACCAGCCGTGACCTGCTCTCCATTGCCGCGTTGACTTCATCCCTCAACGTGGATGGTCACCGCGCAGACCTGGTCATTCTCAAAGCCGCTCGCGCCGAAGCCGCCTTCGAAGGCCGCACCAAGATCAACGACCATGATATCGCGCTCGCCGCGGAACTGGCGCTTCCGCATCGCATCAAACGCACTCCCTTCCAGCAAGCCGAGATGACCACCGAACAATTGCAGGAACGCATCGAGCAATTGGCGGGTCAATCGCAGCCAAATGAATCGGATGATGAATCCGAAAGCAAGCAGGACGGCGAAGGCGAGGAAAAAAAAACTTAAAACTTGAAGACGAGCAGCAGGAAGGTCCGCAACAGGGCAACCCCGAACCCATGCAACAGCAGGAAGTGTTCGCAAGTTCAAATGCGAATTGGTGGGACGGCGGACAAAAGGTAAAAGCAGGCGAGACCTTCCAGCCTCGTAAACTCAATACCCCTCTCGATAAATTAACCCGCCAAAAGGCTGGTCGGCGTTCGCTGACAAAAACGGAGCGCAAGCACGGACGCTATATCAAATCGCGTCCCGCTGGCGACAACCTGACCGACATTGCCTTCGATGCCACCTTCCGCGCCGCTGCGCCGTTTCAAAAACAGCGCACGGAAGAACGCAAGAAAATGGCTTTCTCGATCAAGAGAAGTGACTTGCAGCGCAAGATCCGCGTCAAGCGTGTGGCGAATCTGGTTTTGTTCCTTGTGGATGCTTCATGGTCAATGGCAGTGGCAGAGCGCATGAACGCGACAAAGGGCGCGATCCTCTCGCTGTTGACCGACGCCTACCAACGCCGCGACCGTGTGGGATTGATCGTCTTCCAGAAAGACCGCGCCACGCTGGTACTCTCCCCTACCAATTCAATTCAACTCGCGCAGCGCGCTTTGATGGATATCCCCGTCGGCGGAAAGACTCCACTCTCGGCGGGACTGTTCATGGCGCATGATGTGCTAACCCACGAGAAACACATCCACCCTGATGTTGAACCGCTTCTCATTGTATTGACCGATGGCGCAGGCAACGTATCCATTGGGACATTGCCGCCGCAGGAAGAAGGGTTCAAATTTGCCGAACTGATCGCGGGAGAAAAAACGCGTGCCGTAGTCATCAACATGGAGCACGCCGCCTTTGACCAGGGACTCGCGCAGCAACTCGCCGATCACCTCAAAGCGCCCTGCTATTCATTGAGCGATTTGAAGGCAGAGAGTTTGTATAATACGGTCAGGGATGAAATGGCGAAGCCGTCGAAGAAGTGAGATGCGAAGTGAAAAGTAAAAAGTGAGAAGTGAGAAGTAAAAAGACCTCGGAGCGCATATAATCGTTAATGGTGAAAGGAGAAATTTTATGAACAAACAATCTTTTCAATTCACTGCTGTCATTGAGCGCGAAGATGACTGGTTCGTTGCGACCTGCCCCGAAGTGGATGTGGTCAGCCAGGGAAAAACAATCGAAGACGCGCGCGCCAACCTGCTCGAAGCAGTGGAATTGTTCTTTGAAGTTGCATCAGCTTCTGAAATCAAGCGGCGACTTAAGAAAGAGACTTATGTCATGCCGCTCATGCCTGTTATCCCAAGCCTGAAAAGCAAGCCAACTGCGAGGGTGTAATGCCAAAATTACGCGTGCTATCAGGCAGGGAGTTATGCAAAATTCTGGCGCAGCACGGATTTGAAAAAGTGCTCCAGAAGGGCAGTCACATCATTATGCAAAAACAACAGGGGCATACAACCATTACCATACCTGTGCCTGACCATGACGAATTGAAAACAGGCACGTTGCTGGGAATTATCAGGCAATCAGAGTTGCTCCGTTCACTTTTTGAAGCGAAGTAGGCGAGAAGTAAAAAGACCTCGGAGCGCTTCGCGTATGGAATTCCGAGGTCTTTGGTTGGTGGGTGCGTCGCACCTGACTTAAGAAGATGAGGCTTGTCGAGTAAGCGATTCTGATTAAGCGGGAGAATCTACCCCGTCAGGTGCGACGCACTCTGAATTTGAAGGCAGAGAGTTTGTATAACACAACAAGAGACGAGATGACGAAGTCATCAAAAAAGTAAAAAGTTGAGAAAAGAAGTAAAAGAGAAATGTGAGAAGACCTCGGAATTCTTGAAGAACTCCGAGGTCTGGGTTAAAGGTTAGCAATGGCGGGTGAAGAGTGAAGTAAAATGCAATATCCTTGTTGAATCGGAGAAGGTTAATGAGATCTGGCTTTTTGTATTTGGTTATGATCGGACTTTTGGCTTTGGTGTTGGCGGCTGGATGTACGCCAAAAACAGCAACTCCTCCGCCCGTTGATATTGCAGGGACGATTGCCATGCAACTGGCATCTTCCATGCTGACTCAAACTGTGGCAGCGTATTCTCCCACGCCGCCGCCTGCAACTCCTACCCTTCCCCCTACTGTTACTATCGTCGCGGATACTGCAACTCCCGAATATGTTGCCACAAACCGCCCCGAAATACAAACAGACCCACAGGCATCATGCTGGAAAGGCGGGCCACCCACCTTGGGTTATAAACTTGACAGCAATATCAGCTTTCCTAAAAAAGTTGACTTGCTCGGAGTTGGAAGTGTGCCAGGCTGGTATGTTATTAAAAATCCTTATTTCAATGCTCCATGCTGGATAAGCGCCGACGACCTTAAAATCTTTAGCGATATAGATCTTTCGACGTATCCGGTGATGACGCCGGGGCATCAGTAAGAGACTGTTTTCTTAAAGGCTTTTTACCACTGAGATCACAAAGATCACTGAGAAAAACCTATTAAAAACCTCTGTGGACTCTGTGCTCTCTGTGGTTAATGCTCTTTTCTTGCTGCAAATTCGGACTTAAGAAACGCTCTCTAAGAGAAACAAGCCTTCCGAGTTATTGAAGAACTCGGAGGGCTTATCAATTAATGTGACACACTGTAAGATATTACGAATCAAAACCCAGTCCCAGCGCATCCAGGATCTTCAACCATAAATTTCGTTTGCCTTGATTTTGATCTGCCTGATCCATGGACCAGCGGGTAAAGTTGATGATGGGCGCGCGGAACGGCTCAGGCGGGAAAGGGAATGGCTTGGTCTTAACCATCTTCAACTCAGTGCGTTCGGTCTT
>DYDH01000044.1:26231-26529 GCA_020717985.1 Herpetosiphon sp.
TGACCTGCGCGCCAAAACGCGATACGCCAACGCCAAGTCCTGTGTAGCCCAATGAATACGCAACTTTGCCGTGATATGCCATGCCCCAAAACGCGGTATAACGCGAGCAGGTATCAATCACTCCGCCCCAGGCGTGAGTGAAGCGCAGGCCTGTCAGCGTGGGGAAGGTCTGGAAGAAGTGATCCGCCAGACGGGCGAAGGTTTCGGGGCGATTCTCCAAATGCGGCGCGACTTCATTATTCCGATAATAAACAGCGTCATATCCGCCCCATAAAATCCGGCCTTCGGGAGTGATGCT
>DYDH01000628.1 GCA_020717985.1 Herpetosiphon sp.
TCTCGCGGTCATCCAGCCGCTTCAAAAACAACAAATACGAAAACTGCTCGATCGCATCGAGCGGATTGGACAGTCCCCCCGTCCAAAACTTATCCCAGAGGGCATCTACTTGCGCGCGGAGTTTAGGGTCGGTGAGCATACAAAACGTCCCGAAGGTCTAACGCTCGTCCTGAAGGCTAGCGTAGAAAAATCCAGTCGCCAGAACAAACCCTTCGGGACGTTGTTGCCATGTGAAAACGTCCCGAAGGGTTGACTTGCAGAATCTTGTCGTCTTATTGCAACCTTCGGGACGGTTCATTTCAATCAAACAAATATTTACTGATATTTCCATAACTCTTCTCTTCATCCTCAACATCATTCACAAATTTGACATATTCATCCGCGCTCGGAAAATGATCCTGCACAAAAATCTTATCCACCAACGCGCCATTCCTCACACCAATCCACTCCCGATAATTTGAATACGCCCAATCTTCGGGCTTCGCCACCAGTCCCGCCTTCACAGGATTTCGATGAATATACCTGCAAAGCACCATCAGATATTCCCATTGATCCACGCACTTATGCTTGAAACGTCCCTCGAACAATGTCCCTGTGCGCCCCTGTTGTAAATTCAACGCCTGCACATACGCATTAAACAGCACCTGCATAAACTTTGACAAGAGCATTTCGGTTTCCTGCCGAAAGAGAAAATGATAGTGATTGGGCATTAAACAATAGGCAATCACCGTCACGCCGAACTTTGGGGCATACTCCTTTATCAACCGCAGGAGATACAGATAATTTCCTTCATTGAAGAAAATCTTCCCCTTCCCCGCCCCGCGATTGTAGATATGATAATACTGCCCTTGCACAAAAGCATCACCGCGATATGGCATGGTTACCTGCTAAAAACGTCCCGAAGGCTCGCGTGGACAAATCGAGTCGCCCGATAAAAGCCTTCGGGACGGTACTTCCCAAAGGGCATCTACTTGCGAGCGGAGTTTAGGGTCGGTGAGCATGAAATCCTATCTATAAATGAAATTCGTGAATTATCCCTTGG
>DYDH01000263.1 GCA_020717985.1 Herpetosiphon sp.
TCTTGCATCTGTCGAGCGACTAAGCGATGGCGGCGAATCGTCATGGCAGGGCTGGGTGTCGCCACCGGCGCAATCGTCGCATTCAAGCGACTACCGTCGGGCAGTTGCGCGTCGAGAATCGGATTTGAGAGATTCACTTGGCGTCCCGTCGTCGCGACCAGACGGTTGATGAGTTCAACGAGACTATCGGCATCCACTGCGGTGGTTTGCGTTCGGTGCTTGCCCGTCTCGTCAATGACCCAGATGTCGGTACCGTTGACGATGATTTCCTCGATACGCTCATCGCGCAGGAGTGGATCAAGCGGTCCAAAGCCAAGCACATCGCTCAGCAACCGTTGTATCACTTCGGCATCGGGCAAGTCGAGTACAGGTAACCCCTGCACGGGTTGGGCCAGCCGATAGTCCGCGATGATCTGCTGCGTGAGAGATTCGACCTTCTGGCGCGTTGCCGGTGTTGGATGCGCGAGTTCGTACGGATCGGATGTTGCGGTGAGCCGCTGACGCACCTGGCGCAAGATGACGCGGTACGGATTCTCACCCGCCTCGGGACGGCGTAAGGATGCGCCGACCAGTTGCGAGAGTTCGCTCGCTTTCGCGGCGGGTGGATTGGAGCTCGGTGATGGCATGGGCTAACCCTGACCTGAGTACGGCAACCGCAACGCGAACTGTCGCAAAAAATACAGCACCGTGAGTGTGATGATATTGTTCACCACCTGAAAGGCGATAAAGTGGAATGCGTCAAGTGACCACCCCGCGTCCATCGACCCCAGCCAAGCTAAATTAAAAAGACCCAACAAGAGATTGGCGCCGGCAACAAAGCGCCACCATTCAACGTGTCGGCTCAGGTCGCTTGTCCCAAAGCGGAACAACGCACTGAGGAGCACGGCATTGATCACTCCCTGCAGGGAAACGCCGAGTGCGGGGATCCGCCATACCGTACCCCAGCGCTCCCAGCCGAACCAGACGCAAAACAACGCGTAGCCCAATCCCCAGCAGGAATAGAGCCGCGCGGTGAACTCGTGAAAATCCGCTTCTGTCTGTAGCATCCTGGGATCAAACCACTTCTTGAGAATCGTCCCTGGTCGATTGAGCCCTTGTTTGAGAATCACGCTTATTCGATTGAGTCCCACCTTGATCATCTCGTACTCCTCAACTCTTTCATTCGGCCGATTTGGCACCTTTGGCTCGTTTGGCACATTTGGCTTGTTTGGCTTGTTTGGCACCTTTGGCTCATTTGGCACATTTGCCCTGCTCACGCGCCGAACACGAATTCCGTCAGCTTCTTTCCGAATCCTTCGCTCTTCTCGCCGCCCAGTTTGCCGCGATGGGTCCACACCTGCGTCACAGGCGGATAGAGCGTCGAAGCAATCGAAACGATTGCTCGCGCAATCTCGCCGCGGGAGTCAATGACGAGCGGTAACCGCGATTCAGCGATGCTGTCACTTTGGGACCGCCATCAGGAACGACGCCGACTTCCGCCATTTGCAGCGCGTTCACGATGTCCTTGCGCGCGATGCCATGCTCGGGATGGAAACGGTTCACGACGAGACGAAACTTTTTAGGATCGAGCTGAGCGTGCTTGAACAGTGTTTCCATCACTTCGCCGGTCGCGCGTACGCTCGCAGCATCAGGATTGATCACGACAAAGACATAGTTCGCATCGCGTAATGCCTGGAGATGCACTGCCGCGTTCGTGTCCTGTCCCAAGTCCATCACGACGAAATCGGACATACTTGCGATCACTGCCAAGAGCTCGTGCATAAACCCGCGCCCCTGCTCGCCCTGAAAATATTCGTCGCCGCCCATGAACTGCTTTGGAATTCCGACGAGCACGCGCAAGTTATTGCGAAAGGGTGTTAGTATTACAACGAGACTTCGTATGACTACGAGACTTTGTGCTCAGTAGACGCCCAAGTAAAAATCAGGTTTTCCGCTTGAGCGTTTGACGGCGATGCGAACAATAAGCGGCGTAGTTGCGTTGTTGCCGATACGCGAGCGTAGCCAGAATGTCTGGGGATTCTACTAGCTCGTCGGCGAGTGCGCGTGCAATGAGCTGACGTGCTTGGGCGGTTGTCAGCGCTGGACTTTTTTTTGAATAGAAGCCGCACCCGCATCAGAAACAAATGCGCCATAAACGTCTGTGCCATGTGATGATGCCAACTCACCCAGTTCCGAGTTTCATAATGATCCATACCCAATTCGTCTTTGCCTTCTTCCAGCGTCGTCTCAACGGGCCAACGCAGACCACAGACCCGGACCAATTCTGCGCGTGAACAAGTGGCCGGCGCATTGCTCAAGTAGAACTTCAACTCAGGCGTCGGCTGCACCTGGCGGCGGAAGATTGCCCAGACACGCGAGCCAGGTAACCCCTCGCGAACCGTCGTCACGTGCAAGAAAGCAAAGTCCGCGATGATGGGTCCTTTGCTCCCTTCCTTGATCGAGTGGCGTGTCCATGCGGACTTGGGCAAAGTGGTGGCGAGCTCACGCAGTTCACGCGGACGCGCGGCGCAGCGTGAGACACGCGGGTGAGTGCGCGGACGTCCCAGTGCACCACACCCAGGCGGTTCAATGGCGGGTGTGCGTAGCCAACCACGGGTGTTGCACGGGACTTCGATCAAATACCATTTACCCAACGTGGCTACATCGTCCAAGAACGCTGGAACCTCGCCAAAATGGGCATCGGCGACGACCCAGCGAAAGGGGACCATTTTCCGCGTCACCACGTGCTTGAGCATGTCCAACGCCAAGTGCGGTTCGGTTTTAAATTGCAAATCGCTCGGGATGCCGCAGGATTGCCAACGCGCTCGCGCGGACTCCGCAAACCAACTCGCAGGGACGTATAAGCGCGCATCGAGAAAAGCATTACCGTGTTCGCTGACGTAGACTAGAAAAACGCCTTCTTGGGAGTTGGTCACTTTACCCACGGCACCACAATATTGTCGCGCGACACCCACCGAATCCAGACCTTGTTTGGGAAAGCCGCTGCCATCGACAATCACCACACCCAGCGGATCGCCCAACCAGGTGGCAACCAGGGCTTGTTGCTGGAAGATCATTTTCTCTGCAGACCAGGTTCCCTGACTGATGGATTGTTGTAAAGCGCGAATGGTATTGGGCTCGGCACCACGCAAAACGATCACGATGTTTTCAATCGTCTTGCGCGATATGTTGGCTAATTGACCACACAGATAGAATAGCGACCATTCGCGTTGTTCGCGTCGTTGGAAAACGGTGTGGAACAGGTGGTGAAACCCAACCAGTTCATCAGTCGTGGCTTGGACATCTCGCTGGGTCAAACGCAAGACCGGACAGCGACCACTCGCAGGTGGTTTTTGGGTTGATGGGCGGTGCACAGTTTTTCTCATGGCGACCTCTTTCTAAATGAATCTCGCTCATGAGTATATCGCAAAACCGGTCAAAAATTAGTAAGGTGCGTACTGCACACAAAGTCTCGTAGTCATACGAAGTCTCGTTGTAATAATAGGCCACTCTTGCCAATCGGTTGTCCAATACTGGGGATGCCAGAAGTAGAAATTCATTCCGATGTAAGGATCAGTGGTTTCGATATATCCTTCTTCTGCGTCTGCATGCGCCCAATATATACGATTACTGTTCGAGTTTATCTCGGCTACGTATACACAGGTATTGTCTGTTCTACAAACATAGGCGATCCAGAAGTCATTCCACGAGAACTTCACCAGTTTTACCCAATGCCATTCGCCGAGATTGACAATATCTCCAAGAGCTCCCCTACAACCCAAAGGTCCCTCCTGCTGTCCCTGCATGCAAGTCACTCCTGGTTCGGCATAGACAAACCAATGCGCTCCGTCGCGATATGTTTTGATTCCCACTTGGGAGAATTGTCCGCTGAATGGTATCGGATTTCCATTTGCATCATATAGCAGTTCATGCAAATAGACTCCGATCCAACCTGTAGTGAAGTCATTTTGATTGCCTGTGGTTGGTTTATCTCCTGCATACAGAAGCACTCTGTATCTTCCCGAGTTGTAAACTTCTGGAATGTCAACACGCAGATTGCCGATGATAAAGTCGTTCCCCGCCGATACGAATACTACACTCACTATTGTTGCTGTTAATGCAAACAACATGGATGTAGCAAAGTGTAAGGATTTCATTGTCGCGGTCTCCTTGGGGTTAGGGATAGGGTTTGGACGTTGGCGTAACTGGTCGGATATCACGTGTCGGTGCGGGCGGTGACGCATGTATTACTATGAAGGGATGTTCGTCCACGATTGTATCTTGGGGAGACAGTCCCATCAACTGTCGTTTATCTCCGAGGTAATCGCTTGGAAGAATAAACCGTTCATAGACGCCATTTGCACGCCGTACGTCGTAAACGCGTTTTTGTGTATCAGGTACTCCCCGCGCCAAGTCTGTGATTTTAGAGATGGGCAAGGGAGTCACAGAAGGAGGTCGAGCAAACGGCGCATTAGGTTCAGTTGGTACTCGACCTGGGAGAACAGGAGTAGGAGTAGATGGAAGAGATGGACGACCAGGCGTAACTGGTACTACAGTGGGTACAGCACTGGAATAAATAACAGTGACCGAGTACCCAATCACGATCAGCACGACGAGAGCAACGATGAAAAGTGTAATACGAAGTTTCATTGATTCACCTCCTGAGGTGGAACGCTGATAGCGAGACTGCCATTCCGCAAAAAAGGCATGCCGTAGAACATACAATCTACGACACAAAAGTTGCGGGAATCACCGGGAATCACGCTCGGTGAAATTGGATTCACGTCAAGTTTTGTGTCGGAAATCCAACAGGGTGGATTTCTAACCCTTGAATCCATTCTTTGTGCGAATTTTGTCCGTTTACCCTCCCTTCAACTTGATATTGTCCAGTGGACTTTTCACCTTCTCCATCCCGCGCTCGGTCACATGGGTGTACAACTCCGTCGTCTTGATGCTGTCATGTCCCAGCAACTCTTGGATGTAACGGATGTCTACACCGTCCTCTAACATATGGGTTGCAAAAGAATGACGCAGCGAATGGAATGTCACGCGTTTTTTGATGCCTGCGTTCACCTTGGCGTCTTCAAAAATGTGCTGGGCTGACCGCTCGGACAAATGATCCTCCCAGTCTTCGCCAGGAAAGAGCCAATCCGTAGGCGAGTACCTCCGGCGATAGGCGCACACATACTTCCACGCCATCTCCGAAAGCACCGTGTCGCGATCCTTCGCCCCTTTTCCCGCCGTGATCCGGACTTGCATGCGGTCGTGATCAACATCGTGAACCTTCAAGCGCACGACTTCGCCGACGCGCAAGCCCGCCGAATATGCCACCACGAGCAACGTCTTGTGCTTTAGATTGCTCGTCACTTTGAATAGCCGCACGACTTCCTCGCGGCTTAATACGACCGGCAGTTGCTCCGGTCTTTTCATGCGCGGCAGGTCGCAGACCTTCCCCTTTTGCTTCAGCACGACCTCATACAGAAAGATCAAAGCCGTCCGCGCCCCACGACAGTAGGATGCCGAGAGCAAGCCGCTGCTTGCCATCTGGACCAGAAAACCCCGGATGTCTTCTGCCGTCGCTCTCTCCAGTTCGACGATGCCACCTGGCGCGCGCGCTTTTAGCCAGTCGAAATAATTCCGCAGATGTTGTCCGTACGCTTTCCGCGTCCCGTACGCCATTCCGCGCAACACCAATTCATCATCTACTTGCTTG
>DYDH01000264.1 GCA_020717985.1 Herpetosiphon sp.
GACTAGTGGCGAACAGACTAGTGGCGAACAGACCAGCGGCGATCGTGGCGTTGAGCGCGGGTCTCCCGACCCGCGTCAATTAGCCCGACGCCCAAACGATGTAGAGTTATCGGCGATTGGATGGGAATAATGCAAAAAAGTGTGGAGAAACAAACGCTGGTCGGGAGACCAGCGTCAAACAAATCAGCGTCAAATGACGAGTCAGTGTCAAACGAGGTGGGTGGAATACGACGCTGGTCAGGAGACCAGCGTCAAAAACAGGGAGACCGGCGTCAATCACAAAGCGAACTACAAATTGATGTGATCGGACTGGGCGCATCCACCATGGATGTGCTCACTTTGGTGGAGCATTTTCCAAAAGGGCGAGAGGTGCAGCAGGCGCTGTCCACGGTGATTCAGGGCGGCGGACCAGTGGCCACGGCAATGGTCACTGTATCCCGTTTAGGCGGGCGGACTGCTATGGTGGACAGCATCGGCGATGATTGGGTGGGAGACCATGTCCTGCAGGATTTTCAAAGCGAGGGAGTTGGAACGGAGACAATCGAAATTCATCACGGACAGACCACAGCCATTTCCAATATCCTGGTCTCTGCCGCGGATGGAGCGCGGGCGATCATGTTCCTGTCGGGTTCAGCGCCTGAGCCGTCCTTATCCGAATCACAAAAAGCCGCGATCCAATCTGCAAAGATGCTCCACATTAACGGCAGGTATTCGAAGGCTTGCTTGGAGGCAATCGCTCTTGCAAAAGCAGGAAACGTTCTGGTTTCTTTCGATGGAGGAGCGGGCAGGTTCAGGCCTGAGATGAAGACGCTTGTGCCCCTGACCGATATTTGCATTGTGGCAAGGGACTTTGCCGAAAAATATACAGGCGAACATGAGTTATCCCGATCTGCGGAGTTGCTCCTCAAGGAAGGTCCAAAGATCGCTGTGGTAACGGACGGCATTCGTGGAAGTTGGGTCTGCACAACAGACGGGATATCCTTTCACCAGTCCGCTTTTCTCTTCCCCAAAACTGTGGATACCACAGGCTGCGGCGACAGTTATCACGGAGCTTTTCTTTTCGGCTTGCTCAAGGGATTTGCAATAGAAAAGACAGCCGCCCTTGCAAGCGCAGTGGCGGCGATGAATAGTCAACAACTTGGGGGAAGGTCAGGGATACCCAAATTGGATGAGGCAATAAATTTTTTGGCTGGGTATGGCGTTACGTTGGGATAGGAATTCAAAAAGACGCTGGTCAGGAGACCAGCGTCGAACGTTGTATTACGTCAATGTCAAAATGGCGCGTACGGCCGGAGCGCCGACAACACCCGCCTTTTGCATCACTTCCCGCAATGCGGGATCATCCAGAAACTTGCGCGCATTCTCTGCGCTGCTCCATTCCAAAATAATGTTGACCGTATTGGGATCGTCGGCATCGCGGAATATCTGGTTGACGCCCGTAGCTCCAGCGGCACGGCGTCTGGCTTCGTCGCCGTCGAAAACCGAACGCCAAGCGGAATAATCAGCACAGGTGTGACGTACATTGATATAGACCATGATTCATATACTCCTAAAGTTGAAATCTAAACATATAAAGGTTAGCTGCATCCATTGCACTGCAACTTATGCGCCTTATCTCGGATAAGAATACTCCGATTAATTGACTTTAGTATATAACATTTCATGGAAATAGCAATTTTAGGAAAATCATCACAAAGGACTTATATGGCTATCCTTTATCCACGCTCAACGTATTGCTAGAACCTATCTCAAAAACATCATGTCGCTCTGAGGGAGTGTTCTTTGCGACCGAAAAGTCTCGTCTTTTAGGGTAAAGACCCTTCGCTATCGCTCAAGGAATCATTTTTGAGATGACTGCTAACTTTTGCGTGAAAATCTCCACCAGAGCAATCCACCAATCAGGAGCACGACCACTCCTAAAATAAGGATCAGACCCAAGTTGCTTGGGGTCTCTGTTTCAGTGACAAGCGGGGTTCCCGTTGGCTGTGGAGCAACGGATGGACTTGGGGAGGGAGTCATCGGCATGGGACTGGGGGTCTGCGTCCACGCAGCAGTAGCCGTTGCGGGCGGAGTCACGCGCAGGAGCAATTTTTGTTCCGGGCGAATAACAGACGTGGCATTCAGCCCGTTCCAAGCCATCAGATCGTCAAGTGAAACGTCATACAGTCCGGCGATCCAAAAGAGTGTTTCGCCGCTCTGGACTGTGTGGTAGTAGCTGCCGTCCGCTTCGGGGGTGAGTTTCTGGATGGCGCTCAACGTCGGGCTGGGCGTGATATTGCCCGGCGAGATCACGAGCTTCTGTCCAATTTGCAGGGGCCAATCCGCCTGGAGTCCATTCAAGGCCAGGATGCGTTCCATCGGGACGTGATAGGCTTCGGCGATGGTGATCAACGCCTGATACGCCCCCACTTCATGGACGATCCTGCCGTCGGCATCGGGGGCTTTGAGCGCGATCATGCCAACGGGAGTCGGCGTGGCGTAGCCTTTCGTGTCCTTGCCCGGGATGAATAAGCGCTGACCCGCTTGCAGTGGAGTATCGCGGGACAGGTTGTTCCAAGTCTCCAAGTCTTGAATGGTGATCTGATAGGTGATCGCAATTGACCAGAAGGATTGACCCATCTGGACCTGATGAAAGACCTTGCCTTCGGCATCGGGTGTGGCGATCTTGACCGGCATGATCAACTGCGGGACCGCTGCTGCGGCGTTTGGAGTGGTGCCCGGTTGAGCAGTTCCTCCCGATCCAGAGGAGGAGGAACTCCCACACTCCTGTCCGGAGACATAAGCGGCTTGCAGGATGTAATAGGTCTTTCCATTCGCTGTCTGGGCCACGCCCGCCCCCACATGGCAATACTCCGCAGTGACCGCCGGACGCATGTGATCGGGGTCAGCCCAGGTTGCCATGATCTCGTCAATACCCATGCCGCCGCTGCTAACAGCAAAGTTTTCCGTAGCCCATACTGTGCCGCCATTACCATACCCCGCCGCTGCGATTCGACCGCGGACATCGCCAATATGCCAGGACATGTTATTGGCTGCCATGCTTGCCGCCGTGGATTGGGCAACCGCATCCACAATCGGGTCTTCGATGAGCGGCGGGTGTCCGTATGCCACGCGCAAAGTGTTCATCGCGAGGATCAATTCGTAGGCGCTGACCTGCTCCGCTGGCGCAGGTTGGACTTTGTCCACAGGACTGCTTCGCTCGTCAGCCCTGACAACTCCCGGAGGGTGGAATATCCCCATTCCGAACAGGATGAGTACACACAAGCCAAGAAAACGTTGAAATCTCATCCGATAATTATAATTCTACAAATCATGCAACTGCATTTTGCTTTATTGGTGGGGTAGATTGCGAGGTGTTTGTTTGTCGTAGCAGGTTGGCTTTACCAGAGAACTTTGTATGAGACGAAATGGACAACCGCCAACTCCCAAAAAGTAAGCCAAAAATATATTGACTTACTTTTTTATTTGTAGTATATTATCTACAGATTTACGAAAGGAGAATAAGTAATGGAAACTGTTGCCACCTCAAAGGGGCAGGTTGTCATCCCCTCCAAGATTCGCAAGCAATTGGGAATCAAGGATGGAACATATCTTCAAATTGATGTTGATGCCATCACAAGGCAAATCATCCTCACCCCCGTAACCCGCGAGTACGTTCACAGCCTGCGTGGAAAGTACAAAGGCAAGGGATTGATGAAGGCTTTAATGGCTGAAAAGAAACGCGAAAGGGAGTTGTAATATGGCAAAGAAGGCAAAAGCATACGTACTGGATACCTGGGCGGTAATTGCCTACCTTGAAGACGAACCTTCGGGGGAACAGGTCGAAGAATTGATAGCCACAGCGCATGAAGAGCAAATTCCCATTTATATGAGTGTGGTAAATGTGGGCGAGGTTTGGTACACGATTGCGCGGGAGGTCTCAGAAGAGGAAGCCAATGCCAGTGTGAAGGCTCTCCGTGATTTGCGGATTCAATTCGAAGACGCTGATTGGATATTGACGCAGGAAGCGGCCCGCTTCAAATCTCAAAACAAGATGTCCTATGCAGATTGTTACGCCGCGGCGCTCGCCAAATCCCAAAAAGCAGACTTGGTAACTGGAGACGGCGAATTCAAGTCGGTGGATGGTGAGATTAAGATTTCGTGGGTGTAAACAATGGCAAAAAGACTAAATCTGCCTAAAGATTTATTCGATAAATTTTCCGGAGCTGGAAAAACAAACTAAACAAAACAAAGGCTCCGTACCTCCTTTTGATGTTGTACCTATTTCTCCAGAGGAAGATACATGGTCTCTTCTCGTATGTCCCAATTTGGATGAAACAGA
Organism: Herpetosiphon sp.; assembly: GCA_020717985.1. Classification (GTDB taxonomy): domain Bacteria; phylum Chloroflexota; class Anaerolineae; order Anaerolineales; family Villigracilaceae; genus Villigracilis. The sequence continues at coordinate 4,322 of DYDH01000264.1, forward strand.
GGAAAAAATTAAATCAGTTGCGTATAAATCTATTCCTCAAGCTGACGGTGCTGTTGTTGTGTATTATTCCACTGTGTTCCCAGCATTTAGGTATCAAGTAGAAAAGCTTAAGCTACAGAGCGAGACACTATTGAGTCTGTTTGAAACTAACTATAAAATGTGGATAGGTTATCACGCCATTCTTCAGCAAAATGAAAATTATGGCTCTCCAAGTGGCGCAGATGAAGATGCTTATGAAAAATTGTTTGAAGATGAACGTGTAAGAGTTGCCCAGATACAAGTTAAACAAGCAATGAATGCCGCTGAATTGATGCATCGCTTAAGCAGGGAACAAAACGCTGCAACGATTGAATAAAATCAAAGCGGCTGGCTATTTCTGGCACAGATGCAAATATGTCTGGAAATAACTATCCCATTAAATAGAAAGAGCCGAGGCTCCAAGTCCGGCTCTTTCTATTTTTCTTTTTGCTTAGGAGGAGAAGAGAAATCACTGTCTCTTACGAAGCTAACTTTATCACCTGCCTGCAAAAACTGCTTGACGCAACGCCTACGTCAATCAAACGATTACGCAACGGTTTTTATGAGCCTTTTCTAATCTCAATCCTTGTGTGTCTCGAATCCCAAAAATAAAAAGAGCGACCCGTTGCGAGTCGCTCTTTATTTTATGCCATCACCAGCGGGCGGACTTCACGGTCCAACCGTTTGCCGAGATGGTCTTCGGCAACATCAAGAACGTATTGAGTTTGCAGTCCCATCCAGAATTCGGGGGAATTGCCAAAGAAGCGTGAGAGGCACAATGCGGTATCTGCGGTCACAGCGCGCTTGTGAAGTACGATCTCATTGATGCGGCGCGTGTCCACGCCAATGTCAATCGCGAGGCGGTTCTGGCTCAGGCTCATCGGCTTGATGAACTCTTCCAGCAATACTTCGCCAGGATGGATGGGGGAAAGTTTCTTTTTCATGTCTCAAGCATTATGGAATAAGTCTGAACAAAAGTCAAGCACTCTATTTTATACTGAACGCGGGCACAAATTGCGCTTTTGTCCAATGGACTCGGCGGGGGATAAATCCCCGCCTCAGTACATAAAAGTCGGATAAATCCGACTCGGCACCCCAGCGCGAAGCGCTTCCATGAATTGAGCAGGTGGCTTTAGCCCCGCGAATAGGGCAATAGAAAACCGCAATTTATGACCGTTCCAAGTATAGTCACAGTGCAGATAAATGGACGGCTGTTTCTGGCTTGATGTCCAACCCACCCAAACATACCAAGAAATACCTGTCCCATTAATTAAATTGAAAGAGCCGGGTCTCCAAGTCCGGCTCTTTCAATTTTTCTTTTTGCTTGGGAGGAGAAGAGAAATCACTTACGAAGGTAACTTTATCACTTGCCTGCAAAACATGCTTGACGCATCCCCTACGTCAGCCAAACGATTAGGCAACGGTTTTTATGAGATTTTTTAAGCCAAAACACACATTGTCCCGCCAGT
>DYDH01000629.1 GCA_020717985.1 Herpetosiphon sp.
CAGTCCAAACGAAAACGCCATGATGACGATAATCAACACGGTTGAAACTGTCACCCCGAGGAAGATTTTTTTCTTTAGAAACGATGGTTGCATGGGAATGGTTGCTGTTGTCATTTTTTATTGCTCCTTTTTTATGTCATTGCGAGGAGGGCTTTTTCTTTTTCCGACGAAGCAATCTCCAACTATGCGAGAGATTGCTTCGGGCAAAAAACAAGAGCGCCCTCGCAATGACATTTGTTTCTTGACATGGATTGTATATTCCCCCTCCAAAACCCGAAAGTGAAACCAGTCACCATTTGACGCGCAAACCCATGACACCTGTCATGGATAATGTGTGGAAATCATGACGACGCGCACAAGCCGCGCAAGTCTCTTCGTGATAAGATTTGCTCATGCACTCCCAAAATGACTCGACCCGTATTCTTCGCATCGCCGCCTGGATTTGGATTAGTTTCCTGCTGGCAATGGCTGTCATGGATTTTGTGCTTTACACGCAGACGAACCTGCCCATCTCGCAAAACCCGCCTTTGCAACAAGGAGCGCCAGTTCAGCAATTTCAGCCATTCAATCAGCCGCAGCAACAGAATCAACTAAACCAGCCGGGAAATCCATTTCGACCTGTTTATCTTTTTTACGCCGCAAACGGACTTGTCGCGTCGCTCTTTCTTATCTTCTCGCACTGGAACGGGATTCAAAAAAAACTGGGGAAAGTTTTTTATCCCCTGCTGTTGCTTGCCATTTCCACCGCGCCTATTTTTATCAACGTCTTCATCACGCCGCGCTTTCCAAATGGTCCGCTGGCAAATGCCGAGGGCATGGCGCTTCGTCAGTTGCCCGTGTTGTTTGTCGCGCTCGCGCTCGTGGCATGGGAATATGAACTCCTGCATGTCATCCTGTTCAGCGTCGCCACCACCACGCTGGAGTTGGGTCTGATTTATTTCAGCCCAATCACACCTCAAAATATTTTTGTTTTTATTTTTATCGCCATCATCCGCACCATCAGTTTTATTGCAGTCGGAGTTTT
>DYDH01000265.1 GCA_020717985.1 Herpetosiphon sp.
CAAAAGCAACCGAGCCCTGCTCGAATGGATAAACTCAGCCATAAAAAGAATTGGAACAAAAAATTACTCACACAAGGAAATCAAATGAACAAAACCATTCGCAACATTATCATCTTCTCACTTTTCACCGTCGGCGGTGGTTGGCTTGGCATTTGGCTCAACAACATCACAGGCAACACCCAGCCGCCCATGCAAAGTTTGGGGGCATTGATCTGGCTGATGTCCCCCGCGCTTTCTGGATTTCTGCTGCGCGCTTTGGGCGGGGATGGCTGGAAGGATTCCGGCTTTGGGCTAAATCTCCCCTCAAGCTGGATGTGGTATCTGGTGGCGATTCTGGCCTATCCGCTCGCCGCACTGCTGACCTTTAGCCTGGCAGCCCTCTTCGGCTTTATCTCCGCTGACGGTTTTGCCGCGCAGGGCTTCGGCGCATATTTATCCGTTGTCGGCGTGATGTTCGTCGGCTCGCTGATGAAAAACTTCTTCGAGGAATTTGCCTGGCGCAGTTATCTCACTCCGCGGCTCGATGCAACGAAAATTCACCCAATGCTGAATCACCTCATTACAGGTATTCTCTGGTGGTCATGGCATTTGCCCTACTATTATTATTTCCTCGACCGCGCCGTTTTGGAAAGCGCGCTCACCACCAGCATGCCCGTTTTTCTCGCCATCGGACTCTTCGTCTTGTTCCCCACTTCAATTCTGTTCGGTGAACTGCGACTCATCAGCAAATCCACATGGACGGTTTTCCTTCTGCACAACGTGATCAATGCTTTCAGCATGCCCCTCCTCATAAATGGCTTTATCAAAGTCAACGGCACGATGGGAGTCATTTTCACCCCCACCAACGAAGGGATTGTCACATCCCTGCTGATAGGCACAGCGGGACTGCTCCTCTACCAACGCAGAATGAAACAAAATACCGCCAAATAAATATTGTTCCTTGTTTTACACGCCGAAGCATCTGATATTTTTTCAGGTGCTTTTTTGGCGATAATTTCAGTGTATACTGCCTGTTACAGTTTTAAGTTTTGCTCTCCGCAAATAAGGAAAAATACAAGTCAATGTTTCTATTTCAACCTCCGACTCCCACTCGTTTCGACCTTTGCTTCTCTGTTGCTGGATTCCAAATACGGGTTCATCCGCTGTTTTGGTTAATGACCATTCTCTTTGGCGCTTCCTCGGGAAGTCCCGCCAAACTACTGGGTTGGATCATTGCTGTCTTTGTCTCCATCACCATCCACGAATTGGGACATGCGTTTGCCCTGCGCCGCTACGGACAGGAATCGCAGATCATCCTGCATCTTACGGGCGGAGTTACCGTGCCGGAATCCATCATGTGGGGCGGACGGTATGCAAGCGTTTCTATTTCTGCAAATCAACAAATCTTTATCTCGCTGGCAGGTCCTTTTGCCGGGTTTTTATTTGCGGCTCTCCTTCTTGTTATATCCATTCCGCTGGGCGGCGTAATTATCCCAGCTACCATATTCGGATTCGTTCCCTTTCCCTATGTTTTGTTCCCAGATGGATGGGAAATTTTAACTTCATTTTTCATGAGCCTGCTTTGGGTGAACATCTTTTGGGGTCTCTTCAACCTCATGCCCGTCTACCCATTGGACGGAGGCACCGTTGTCAGATACATCCTGATCCAAACCGACCCGTTAAATGGATTACGCACGTCACTTTGGGCCTCGGTCATCACAGGCGCAGCGATGGCAATAGCAGGTTTGCTATTACTACAGAGTACATATATGGCAATTCTTTTTGGTTTGCTGGCATTTCAAAGTTTTCAAGCACTTCAAGGCGGTGCGGGAAGGTATTAACAAGCGTCAAAGTTCGCGAGAAAACTTTGACGCGCCAACAAAGCGGATCATGTAGTGGAACCGGCCTGAAATAAAATACTGTCTAAAAAATTTACCCCACCGTCAATGTATTTTCATTGATTAATTTCAACAATTGTTTATTAAAGCCTGAAACATCAACTCCCATTGATTTAAAGAATGCTTTGTCTATTCCTTCAACAACCTGAACTGCCTGCCCTGCCAGTTTGAGTCCCTTGCCTGTAACCGCAAGGGACTTTGCTCTTGTATCGGTGGGATGAGGATTTCTTAGGATCAGCCCCTTATCCTCCAATGTCCGCAGAACATTGGAGGTCATCATCACATCCATTTTGGCGTGAGCGGCAAGGTCTGCTTGTGTAAGCGGTTTGTCTTCGCTGACAAGCCAGGTTAATGAAGCCAGCAGAACAAATTGAGCGTGGGTCAAATCAAACTGCTTCAAACCCGCATTGATCTGTCTTTGCCACATGCTTGAAATTTGCCACAACAAAAAGCCTGTGCTTTCTTCCGCGCTTTCCACTTGAAAAATTTCTTTGTTATCAGCCATCACACTTCCTTTTTCAACAACATTTGACTGGCGATCAAATCAAAATCAACCTTGGGGATTTCGAAGAACCCGAACCGAAACATAAATCCCCAACTCGTTTTGTCTTTGATAAACGTAAGCACGGGGATCAACAATTGAATGGGAACTTCGAGACATTCTTTATATTTTACATCACGGCGATACGGAACAAATCCGCCGCCCATTTCGAATGGATAAACAGACTCACCCGTCACTTCACCGATGGCGGTAAATGCCTGCAATTTCTCATCCCCGCCAAACTCAACTTTGGGCGAATAATATAGAACGCCATCCCCCACTTGCATCCGTTTGAGCGGTGCTGCCTTTCCATGATTTGCCTGCGCGATTCCCCATCGCACGCCATTTTGTACGTGGTCTTTGGATGCCACAATAACCCAGTAACGCGCCTCGCTCATTTGGACTCCTTCGCCACCCGCGCGAGATTTCCGATGGTTTCGGGCAAATCCCTTTCGGTGTCCTTCCCGATCACTTGCGCGAAGAAGAAACCCAGCGGACCTGAAATATTCACACGATGGGTTACGTGCAATCCGTCTTTCTCTTCTGCCAACTCGTGAATAAATTCCAGCTTTGCCAATGGAAGTTTTGAAACGTCTGTAAACCGCTTCAACGGCTGGCAATCGGTAATCACGGCTTTTGCCTTGGGTCCACCCACTGGCTTGAGTGTGTAGGTGGTTCCAGTTTTGAATTCTCCATCCAGTCGGCACCATTCTACGCCTTTGTCCCACTTTGACCAGTTTTCCACATCAGCCCAAGCCTTCCAAATTTCCTCCTTTGTTGCATCTGTGATAAGGGTATATTCTGCTGTCCACATAATTTATTCTCTCCTTTTTTAATATATATGATTATTATATACATGTATATTATTTTGTCAAGACTTGGAAAGAATTCATCCGAAATAGACCTTGACAAGAATAAAACTGCTTGGTAATATTCCTACATAGTTATATAAATCATAAGGAACACTATGCCACTCGAACACGCAATTTTAGCTTTTATTGAATACCAACCCATGTCTGGCTACGATTTGAAGAAATTCTTCGATGTCTCAGTCGCCCATTTCTGGTCTGCCGCCCAGAGCCACATTTACAAGTCGCTCGAAGGGCTGGAGAAGAAAGGTTGGGCGGAGGCACATGTTATCCAACAGGATGGCAAACCCAACCGCAAGGAATTCCAGATCACAGACACAGGGCGCGCTGAATTGCGTCGCTGGGTGGTCACTCCCATCCCAATGGAGCCTGTGCGCGAGGCAATGCTCATCCAGGTATTCTTCTCGCACTTCAGCACCAATGAGGAGATTACCGGACTTTTGGAGGCTCGCATGAAGGAAATGCGCGAACACCTGCAAATCCTGCGTACCTCGGCGCAGGCAGCCATCAACGAAAATGCAAAGCAGATCGGCATCGAGCGTGCCCGTCAACTCTGGCAAGTCACTCTCGACTATGGTATTGATTATTACGAGTTTCAACTGAAATGGTATGAAAAGACTTTGAATACCATTTTCAACCTGCCGCCGCTGATGCCGCCAAACCAGTAAGTCACGCTTGAAGCGCGACTTACGAAAATCCCGTTAGGTCAAAATTAATATTTTTCAAAACTGCCTAAATCAAGGCGGGTCTATTCAATGCGCCCTACGCGCGAAAAAAGGAGATAAACATGAAAGTCGGAACTGCAATCAATATTCACAAAGCATTGGTCACCCCCGTTGTGTTGGGACTAATGTGGTTCTTCAACAACTGGTCACCTGAAGCATTCATCTATTTGGCAATTCACGGCAGTTACAGCATCCTATGGCTCATCAAAGATTCGCTTTATCCAGATAAACGTTTCGATGAAAAACAACCCTTGGCGATTGCGATCCTCTTCGTCTTTCTTCCGCTGGCTGGATATTACGTCGCGCCGTATTTGCTGATCAGCCGCCATCTGACTCTCCCCTCGCCTCTTATCGGGCTGGTGCTGGTGCTCTACATCTTCGGCATTTTCCTGCACTATGTCAGCGACGCGCAGAAGTTCTACACCCTGCAAAACAAAAAGGGACTGATCAATGAAGGCTTGTTCAAATACACCCGCAACCCGAACTACTTGGGCGAGATCATGATCTACGCGGCGTATGCGACCATGTCCATGCACTGGCTGCCGTTCCTGATCTTGAGTGCGTGGGTCTTCGGCTTCTTCGTCCGTAATATGTTCGGCAAGGATAAATCACTCTCGCGCTACCCGCAGTTCGCGGAATATAAAAAGAAAAGTGGGCTGTTATTTCCAAAATTCTTTTTTCGGTAATGTCCATGCAGTAATCGCCAGTAAAGCTTAATTTCTAAAAGGAGATAGATCATGCTTTATATAATCGCCAAATGGATTCATATACTCAGCGCCATCGTCTCGCTTGGCGCAAACCTGACCTACTTTCCGTGGTTCATGACCGTGCCGAAGAACCGCGAGACACTGGTCTTCACCCTCAAAACCATTCGCCTGCTCGATAACTGGATCGCCAACCCTGCCTATATTTTGGCATTCATTACTGGTGAGATCATGATGCGCGTGGGCAGACAGATCACCTACTCCACGCCGTGGATGACCGTGGCGATCATTCTCTATGCGATCATTTCGATACTGGGGCTTTTCGTATACGCCCCCATGCTCAAGAAACAGCAACAACTTGCTGAAACCAAAGGTGCGGACGATGCTGACTATCAGCATGTTTTGCGAAATGGTATCGTGTTGGGAACGGCGATAGTCATTATTACCATTGGCATCACCTACTTGATGGTTGCCAAACCGCAGTTGTGGTGAAATCATGTCTCGAAAACTATTGCAAATCTTTTTGACCATTCTGGGATTGATCCCTACCGTCACGGGTATTCTCTCGATGATGGGACTCAGCGACCCAATCTTTATTGGAGCCAGCCTTCCGCACTCTGCCCTGCTGGATAGCGACTTGCGCTTCTTTGGCGGACTTTGGCTGGGTCTCGGTCTGACGGTTTTAGCCACAGTGAGAAATCTTGAAAAGCATTTTGAACTGTACCGTGTGCTTTGGTTCATGATCTTTCTCGGCGGCATTGGGCGGTTGCTCTCTATATTCATCATCGGTTTGCCGCCTGTTCCGTTCATTGCCTTCACTGTACTGGAAATCATTGGAGCGCCTTTGTTTGTATATTGGCATTGGCAGCTAGTAAAACGATAGTTGTTTTTTAGGAAAGGAAAAACATGTCTGAAAAATTCGATGTGGTTGTCATTGGCGCGGGTCTGGGAGGTTTGAGCGCCGCGGGGTATCTCGCAAAGGCGGGGAAGAAAGTTCTCGTGCTCGAGCATCACACCGTCC
>DYDH01000266.1:0-3390 GCA_020717985.1 Herpetosiphon sp.
TTGACAGATTTTTAAGGTGCTTAACTTGTAGGTGATGCCTTTAGACCGAATTGCGCCCATTATTCTGGAGCGTTTTTCTTTTGAAAGAAAGTCAGTCACGGCTTTTACACGAAAGGCTATTACATCATCAGGATTTTAAGGTTTTCAGGATATTTGAAAACTCCTGTTTGTATCTGAGTATTGTTTGGCGAAGGGAGAGACTCACCTCATCAGTATAGCGAAATGCTTTTCCTTGATAATGAAATAAGTAGCCACCATCTTTATGAGGCTCTGGCGTTCCATGAGCTAGAAAATTGCGAGGTTTCAATACTTCCGCGTCGTAATCACCAATTGTGTTCCTCCCCTTTAATTTTTCATGACTTTTCCACAAACGTTGAAAGTTTAGCCAACGTTTATAACTGTCACTCAAGTTGATCATTTCATTGAGGTCGGGGCGTTCAGAAAATTTGGCGAGACGAACACTGATATTTTGATTCTGCTCGACCGCTTTTTCAAGAAACCTTTTAAATATGGAATTTTGTTGCTCAACGGGCAAGCTGGTGATTCCGAAGGTTAATATTTCATCAATTAAGTGGTCAAGTTCCCCCACCTCTGCCATCACGATTCCTCTCATGTTTTCCAAGTCCAACACCTTTCTGATGGATTGGCGTCCCACCCTGAAAATCTTTGGTAGGATATTACTCCGATGGGAAACAAATACCCCCTCTAACTGTTTTTCCCGAACGGCATCCCACAAGTCATTAACATTGCGCACAGTATAGAAAATCACTTCTGTGTAGACCGCATTTGCTCGTAAACCAGCAATAAAATCTTGCCCTTCGCCATATTGTTCTAAATCTAGGTCGACAACGATTAAGTCAAATTCTTTAAACGGGGCATAGCTCAAGAATTGTTCGGGTGTCGTAACAGGTTTGATGTCTGGAGAGAAGCCCCATGTCAAGATCTCTGCTTTTAGCGCGTCCATATCTAAAGACCCAAAATAATCATCGCTATCATCAAACCAAAGAATTGAAAAAGTGAGTTTCATTTTGTCACCTCGATTCTGATTTCCATTCCCTTAGTTTTCATCGGGATGGCTGAAATTTTGCCCCCCATGCCATTGACAATCTGCTTGGCATGGTAAAGACCAAATCCTGAACCATGAGTCGTAGTAATACCCATTTCAAATATCGAATCAACATTTGGAAGTTCTTTTGACAATCCCTTTCCATCGTCAATGAAAGATATTTGCAAGGTATTAGTTGACACTTTTGAAATTTTTACAGTTAATTTACGCGCCTCTGCTTTATTAGCGTTACTAATAATATTGTCAATCAAAATTGACAACTCAATGCGGCTCGCTTTTATTTCAAAAGGTTCTTGAATAGTGTTGGAGACCTCTAAATTCAGGTCTGCCGCAAGAAAATCTTTCGCGACTCTCAGCAAATACTGTTCAAAGAAAGCAGGAATATCAGTAGGTTCTTTCTTTGTGCCAGAGCGGAAGTTTGCTTTCGTGGCAAACTGGGCTACAGTGGCAATTCGCCTAATTGCCAGTGCAGCCTTTTGCAAATCATCGAGAGTGTTGCCAGAACCAGAAAGTTCCCGTAGGGCTTTTATGGCCTTGGCAATATAGTTTTCAGCAATGGTTGCGTCAAGATTGATTTGATGATGGTACGACATCAACTGTTTTACATCAAGTGATGTCACCTGCTGGAGAAATAAGGTTTGGGCGCGATAAGTTTCTTTTTCTCCTTCGAGTTTGCTAATCCTTTCCTCTTTCTCGGTCACTGCCACGCGCAGGTCTGCAACAGCCGATTTTGCGGCCTTGACCTGTTCTTCTTTTTCATCAATAAGCCTCCTAAATTTTGAGAGGCTCTTAATTAATTTGGCATCGATCTTTTCTGGCTCGAAACCTTCAATCTCCGACAAAAGAGTTTTTACTTCCTCTTGCCTACTTTCATAAACGCCTTCCAATAGCGCGGGATTGAACCAGAATTTAATAATCCGATCTGGCGACGAACCTATCAGGGTCAGTATGGACAAGGCGATACGTTGTTTTTTGCGTTCCCAGGATTCTGAATATTGCTCTACCGTTTTGTTCCAATCCAGACCTTCACTATCACGCAATTCTTGGCGCAACGGGGCTGGGACGCTATCCCAATCAAGTCCCTCAACAACAAATTTTTCTAACTTCCGAAGCACATCCAGAAAGAAGTTTTCGCGAAGTTGAACAAATGAGGCGGTTTTCTTTAAACCTTCACGGCTTGAGACTGGTTTGAACTCGTCTTCACTACCACTTATTTCAATCCGACCGACGATATCGCGATTTGCCAAATAGCTTAAAGTGCGTTGTGTTTTCCGAGAGTCTAACCCTAACCAATCATCGCCTCGATCTCCATATGGGGCAATGCGAAAGCCATTTAAAAACAAAAATATAGATCCAAAATCTATAGACCTGACACCAGTTTGCCGCTTAAAGTATGCTTTTTTGTATGGATTGAGATAATAAATAACAACATGCGCCCCCGCAAGTAAGGGATAAGAATTGTTACGTTCTAATAGGTCAAAGACCTTTTCCCCTTCATGATAAAGAACAACCGAAACCGTTTGATTGTCATCAGAAATCTTAGCATCAATATACGTGCTATTAAATTTTAGCTTGTCAAAAATCTGGTTTTGTATTTCCCCATTAATTCGGTCTGGATATGCTTTGTTTTTATCAGATTCTTCAAAATCACGAACAGAAAGGTTTATCCTAAACCTATTACGCAAGAATAGCTGATTAGGATTTAAAAATTTCTCCAGTGCTGTTTTTAGTTGTCTTAACCGTTCGCGATCCCAAGTGTTTCTTAGCGTTGAGATAACTAGGGCAGTTCCAGTTCTTGGAAATTTTTGCATGCCTGCTATCTGTGCGGCTTTATCATCATCAATAGAAACAATATCCAAGCCGACTGCTTGAATCGTAAGGTCTTTATCTCCTTCTACCTCAAAATCAGGCCAATGAATTTTCATATGCAGCAACTCGCCACCCTTTTTCCGTGTTAAGAGATCAAGGTTTTCGCCCAACCTATCGCAAGAAAACCTGCCAATTCCCTTGTTGCCAGCCAAATATGCCCCATTCTCTTGTTCTAATAGTATCTTTTCAGAATAGGCTATGTTTAGCCATTTATCTTCAATATCGGTAATATCCATTCCTATCCCCTCATCCACGATGATTATTTGACTCGACTTTGTTGATGTATCTTTCGACGAAAACTTAGTAAATCTTACAAGAACATTTTCAGATTCTGCATCGTAGCTATTTTTCACTAACTCAACAATGGCGATATTGTCATCGTTAATTAGGTCTTTCCCAACGAGATTTTTTAATAGTATGTTGGTCTTGAAGTGGAGGGTCTTTTTCATTTTCAT
>DYDH01000266.1:3410-5730 GCA_020717985.1 Herpetosiphon sp.
TTCTGCAAATACGAGCCCATTAAACAAGTTCAAAATCATTTGCTTGATAAGACTTGCTGTATTGCTAACCCTAATTGTTCCGCAAAAAGCGGTGGCACGGCATTACCCACCTGGGTATATCGAGGGGCGCTATTTTTTCTTTCCTTGCCTCCAGCTGTATACACTCCCATAAATTCAAACCAGTCAGGAAATGATTGAAGACGGGCGCATTCACGAACTGTCATCACTCTAGGTTCAGAGTAATGAATAAAATCATCCGGTATTGTGGTTATCGTTGGGGACGCTTGTCTTTTATCAAGGACTGTCAAGCCGCGCTTTTTAATACCATATAATTTCCTCTCCTCCCCCATGATACACTTATTGCGGGGCGCGTCCTTCAATAATTTTGCAAACAGTTGTGTTGTTACATCCTTGTGTTTAACAAAGCGGTGGCTGTTGGGAATGTAGTTTTCTGCATCAGGTAAGCGCAAATACGCTTGCAAAGAACCTTTTTTAGCCGAGGTCTTGCCTGCAAGGAAGTTCTTAGAATCGGGGCACTGGACTGTGCCATGCCCGTATTCCAAATCCGAAATAGCGTCTTCAGTAGTATTATGGTTTTGAAGTCCACGCGCTTTAATAAACTCACCGCGCCCGTTCTTCAGTCTATCAAAAATGGCTCTAGCCTTATTTTCCCTTGTGGCGACTACGATAAATCGTTTTCTGCGTTGAGGAACGCCATACTCCGACATGTCTATCATTTCACCACAGGCATCTTTGTAACCAAGGTCAATTAGTTTTTTGATTACGATATCTGAATAGGCTATCTTTTTATGGTTTCTGGATTTTGGGTATTTCAAAGTAAAGCCGTACACATTTTCAAAAACAATCGCACGCGGCTTGACGATTTCAACAAACTCCAAATACGCGTGAATTAACCGATTTCTCTTGTCGGTTGCTTGGCGTTCCCCTGCCAACGAAAAGCCTTGACAAGGAGGACCTCCAACTATCAAGTCAACCTCGCCGCGCAAGTTAACCAACTTAGGCTTATTCTTCTCGTTGAGCAAATTGTTTACATTCCAGTTTTTTACTGGCAACCACTTCGGCCAATCAAAATGGTTGTGAGTTTCAATTAAGTTGTGCTTGAGTGTGAGGAAAGCATCAGGATTTTTCTCAACGGCAAACAAACCTTGCAACCCCGCTTTGTGCAGGCCAAGGCTGATTCCACCGCATCCAGCGAATAAATCAACGTACCTGACTGTCATGGCAGTATTTTACCCCAACCGCACCCTTTTTTAGAACCGGTTTTCTGCTTGCAATATGTTGTACAATCCAAGAAACACCGATATATCGAAACCCATATATCAGTCGCTGTGACATATCACCACAGCGGCAACTAATTGTCTACGTGTCTACCTTTGTACCTTTCTACCTCGAGGCAACCATGCTCCAAACAGACGTACTCATCATCGGCACGGGGATCGCGGGCGCGACGGCGGCGCTGAAATTGGCGGAAGACCCCAACCGTCACATCACGATCATCACGCGCGAGCCTGACCCGCACGAATCGAACACGGGGTACGCGCAGGGCGGGATCATCAGCCGCGGTCCCGACGACAGCGCCGACCTGCTGGTGAAGGACATCCTCGAGGCGGGCGCGGGCGCGTCCCTGCCGAGCGCGGCGCGCATTCTGTCGGAGGAGGGACCTCCGTTGCTGGAAAAAATTCTGATTGCCGCGGCCCGCGTCCCGTTCGACAGAGGCGAGGGCGAGGAATATGAATGGGGTCAAGAGGCCGCGCATTCGCGTCGTCGAATCCTGCACGTCGGCGATGGGACAGGTCGCGCCATCGCGCGCGCACTCGTCGCGCAGTTGAAGTCGAAGCCCAACATCCAGTGGTTCACCAACGCCACCGCCGTTGATCTGATCACGTACCCGCACCACTCGCGCAACCCGCTCGACACGTACAAGCCGATCACCTGTCACGGCGCGTACGTGTTCGACCGCAACAAGGGCGCGGTTCATCGGACGTTGGCGGGCGTGACGGTTCTCGCGACGGGCGGGATTGGCCGCATTTACCGAAACACGACCAACCCCGTGGGCGCGCGCGGCGACGGGCTGGCGATGGCGTCGCGGGCGGGGGCGCGGATCGTCAACGCGGAGTACGTCCAGTTCCACCCGACCGCGTTGGCCGTGCCTGGGGCGGAGGGATTTTTGATCAGCGAGGCGGTGCGCGGCGAGGGCGGGATTCTTTTGACTCCCGATGGAACGCCGTTTATGGCGAAGTACGCGCCCAAGTGGAAGGATCTCGCGCCGCGTGACGTGGTGGCGCGCGCCATCCATCAG
>DYDH01000267.1:0-4010 GCA_020717985.1 Herpetosiphon sp.
CAGGAGACTTTGGACGCCACCACCTACACATCCTTGCGGACAAGGATGGTGAAATCATACAAGCCGTAATCGTGGAGCAATGCCACATTGCGCGAAAAATTACGTTTGCAGAAATCAAAGAAAAATAGCGGGTCGCCGTAGAACAGGTCGGGGCGCTGTGCCATGCGGTCGGCGTCGGAATACTTGGTAAGCATGTTGAAGGAAAAGCCCTTCGAGCAAAGCGCATTCATTCGCGGCAATGTCTCGCAGACAAAGTTGTGCCATTCGTCGTAAGGCGTTTCCATTTTGATATTGAAGATGCCCGCCGCTACGAGGTAATCGGTAATTGGTAATTCTTTTTCATCTGTGGTGAAATGCGTATTCGGAAAGTCTTTATATTTTTCGCGTCCAGCGATGACCATTTTCTCGATCAAGTCCACGCCGTAGTATTCAAAATCCCAACCGTGTTGATGGATGAACTCGAACATCGCGCCGTAGCCGCTGCCGTAATCAATGACCGAAAATTTATTGGCAGGGTTGATCACTTTCACCAATTCAGCAAAGCGGACTTGCTGCGCCTGCTCGCCGTTGTAATCCACACCTTTGGCGGTTGCACCGAAGATGTCAAGTTTTTCCGAGAAATATTCGTTTAGTTTTTTTTGGGTCTCGTCAATGCTCATGCTGTACTCCTGAAAGAATTTCCAACCACAAAGTGTCACGAAGGGGCACAAAGGTTTTATGAATTTCCTTCGTGTACCTTTGTTCCTTTGTGGTTTATAAATATAGTCGCGCGTTTTCTCCCGTCATGAAAAGCAAATCAATCACGCTGACATAAGGTTCAAAGGGAGGATACAACTGCGGATATTCGGGATAGTTATATTTTTTATATTCCAATTTGATTCCCTCGCCTTCCAGCAACTCAGGGACAAGATACGACTGCGCGGCAGGACCAGATAAATAAACGGTGGCATCCACTTGTTTGAGGATTCCCACCAACCTTTCGGTCTTGGTGCCCTGCGGATGAAATTCACGCGAAAATTTGATGGGCGTATTAATCTCAAGGTGGCTACACGCCCAACGGAGTAGATTCAGATTCAGGGCGGAGATCGAGGCGGCGGGTTCAATCAGCAAGTCAGTCAATTGGGCGAAGTATCTCTCAAAATATGGAGCCGCGCGATAGGCTTCTCGAATCCGATTCAACATTTTTTTTGCCCAGGGAGTTGAATAATCCACTGTTGTCTCTTCGATGATTTGGCTTGTGCTTTTGTAATTGACGGGGACGGTGATCCATTCTAATCCGCGCGCGGTTTTGATTTTGTTGCGGTTGCGCCAATCGCCTTTTGTGTATTGCAGGTCGTCGTGGATGATGAACAAATCCACTTCGCGGATGAAATCGAAATATCCGCGCCACGGCAAAAAATTGGATTGGATAATGCCAACTTTCATTGAACTTGCCCGTCTGTCATTTCCCCAATGGTGTAGGTCTTTCGTCCGCTGGAACGGTCGAATAAACGCGCCAGATACTCGCCGATGATTCCCAGCGCAAACAACTGCACGCCGCTGAAAATGGCGACAATGGACGAAAGGAACGGGAAGCCCTCCACCGATCCGGCGGTGAAATAAGTAACCAAAACATAGACCAAAATAAAAAAGCCGAACAGCGTGAAAAGAAAACCGAGGATGCTTGCAAACCGCAACGGCACGGTGGTGTAACTGGTCAGTACCAGCAGAAAAACTTTGATCAATTTGGCAAGGTTGTAGTTTGATTTTCCAACCGTGCGCGGCGCTTCTTCGACCATCACCGAAGCGAAACGATTCGTACCCCACGAAAGCAAAACATCCACCAGCACATCGGGACCGTTGAAAGTGTCAAACGATTTCCGTAGGTCGGCGCGGAATGCTTTGAATGCGCCGATGTCGCGCACGGCATGTTGTCCCATGATGTAGGCAATGGCGCGTTTCAAAAACGCAGAGACCAAACTCTTGAACCATCCCTGCTGACGTTTGCGCGACACGCCGTAAACTACATCGTAGCCCTCATTCAATTTTGCAAGCAGCTTGGGCATTTCCTCGGGCGGGTTTTGCAGGTCATCATCCATGACAAAAATCACTTCATAACGGGCGGCACGAATGCCACATAATGTGGCATTGTGCTGTCCGTAATTTTTCATCAAGTTAATGCCGCGTACCCACGGATTTTGTTTGGCAAGCCTTTCGATGGCACCCCAACTATTGTCGGGGCTGCCATCGTTGACCAAAACCACTTCGTAAACTTCACACACACTTGGCAAAACCGCCGCCAAACGTTCGATTAAAAAATCGAGGGATTGCTCACTGCGATAGACAGGAATGACTACAGAACATTTCATAAGGGCTGATTTTACCACCCGCTAAAACCTGACCCCGTGCCTGTCTCTGAGCAAATTGAGAGCGTACTCCGCCTCGGCATTTTTCTGGTCAACGCCCCAGCCCAGGCAATCACCGAAGACATCCGCCAATTCCTGCACGCTTTCCTTGGACAAGCGACCCAGCATGGCCAGCATGGTGCGGCGCAAAAGGATGTCATCGAGCCGCATGGATTTTTCCTGCTGGACGAGGAACATGATTTCACGGCGCGAATAATCGGGCAGGGATTTGAGCGGCGCATCGGCTTCGAGGTTCATGAATCGCGCCACCGCTTCGGTGCGCGAGCCATAGCGCGAATACAGAACCTGCAAGCGCTCCTTGCTGAGTCCTGTCCACGCGGCGAGACCGTCAATTTGGCGTTTCTGCTCGGTTGGGTCGGTGGAGTAACCGCGTCCGCCGCCGATGGGCAAATTGGATGTATCTTTCTGGCGCGGTTTGCCGAGGAATCCCAAGACCTTATCGGCTACCTGCTCAGAAAACGCGCGGAAGGATGTCCACTTGCCGCCGACCAGCGAATAGACCGGGAAGGATAATTTTGTCTCTTCGTTGCTCAATACTTCGATGTGATGGTCGCGGCTGTATTGCGCGGTGGTCTTTGCCGCGCCACTGCTTCCCAGCGGACGAACGCCCGTGAAGTGGAAAACGATATGTTCCTTGCTGACCTTGATGGAGGGGAAGACTCGCGTGACCAATTCGAGGAAATATTCAACTTCTTCGTCGGTACAATAAACTTCATCGGGATTTTCAATCTTGATGTCTGATGTGCCGATCAACACGCGGTCGTACAATGGGAAGAGCAGCACAATGCGCCCGTCTTTATTCTCGAAGAAAAATTCATTGGAACCAATGGCGGCGCGCAGTTCGGGATGATCCACGATCACGTGAGAGCCTTTGGTACCGGCAATGTATCGGGTGGAAAAACCAAGTTTGTCGTTGGCAGTATCAATCCACGGTCCAGCCGCGTTGACGAGTAATTTCGGGCGCACGGTATACGTCTCGCCGGTCAATTCATCCCGCAATGTGACCGAGTCCTTTTCTCCGCCCGCGAGGCTAACATAATTCAAGATCCGCGCGTTGGGATTTTCGGCTTCAGCATCCAAAGCGATTTCAAGCGCGAGGCGCTCGGGGTTGGCAATCAGTCCGTCGTAATAGGTGGCGGTGGTGGCAATTTCGGGATTCAGGCGCGGCCAGTGTTTCAGCGATTCGGCGCGGAGCATGAATTGATGACGAGGCACGGTGCGGGTATTTCCGGTGTAGGCATCGTACATCATCAAGCCAAGTTTTATGATGATCGATCCGCGCTCCGAAGGCTTGGTGAGCATTCCCAAAAATTTGAGCGGCGCGTTGAGCATGCCCGAAAAATATTTGAACATGGGAATGGTAGTGGGCAGCGGGCTGACAATGTGCGGCGCGTTCTGGATCATGCGGTTGCGCTCGCGGACTGCTTCGCGCACCAAACGGAATTCGCCGTTCTCCAAATAGCGGATGCCGCCATGTGCCATGTGCGAGGAAGCCGCGCTTGCGCCCGAACAAAAGTCTACGCGGTCTATGAGTAATGCGTCCACGCCGTTGAGTGTGAGATCACGAAATGTGCCGATGCCGTTAATGCCCGCGCCAACAACTAG
>DYDH01000267.1:4545-5692 GCA_020717985.1 Herpetosiphon sp.
GGCAGTCGCCTCCAATGCGGCTCTGGCAATGTGACCTTTGTTCACGTAGCGCGTCATGCCTACAATCGCGCCGCGCGCATCGGATCGCCAATACGGAGCGTACAAACCGGAGAACGCGGGGACAAAATAAATGCCGCCGCTGTCTTCCACCGTCCCCGCCAGCGTTTCAACATCGGATGATTTTTGAATGATTCCCAGGTTGTCGCGCAGCCATTGGACCAGTGAGCCTGTCACCGCAATCGAGCCTTCGAGGGCATACACGGCTTTTTGATTTCCGATCTTGTAGCCAAGTGTGGTCAGCAAACCGGATTTCGAAGGTATGGGAATTTCGCCCATGTTCATCAGCATGAAACAGCCAGTCCCGTAGGTGTTCTTGGCTTCGCCCGCGCTGAAACAGGTTTGACCAAAAAGTGCGGCTTGCTGATCGCCTAAATCACCAGAGACAGGAACACCCTGTAGGGACAACCCTTGCGGTTGTCCTTGTGGTTGGACAGGGGCGAGCCCTGTCCCTACGTGACCGTATATTTCGGAAGATGATTTGATCTCAGGCAGCATCGCGCGCGGAATATCAAGCAGTTTCAGGATGTCATCATCCCAATCCAGGGTATGAAGATTCATCAACAGGGTGCGCGAGGCGTTGGTCACATCGGTGACATGCGCGCCGGTCAGGTTCCAAATCAACCACGAGTCAATGTTGCCGAATGCCAGTTCCCCTTTTTCGGCTTTGGCGCGCGCGCCTTCCACATTATCAAGGATCCATTTTATTTTCGGGCCCGAAAAATAAGTGGCAAGCGGCAAGCCTGTTTTTTCGCGCAAACGATCCTGTCCGCCGTCTTTTGCCAACTCATTGCAAATCACATCGGTGCGGGTGTCCTGCCAGACAATTGCATTGTAGACCGGCTTGCCCGTGGATTTATCCCAGACAACCGCCGTCTCGCGCTGATTTGTAATTCCAATCGCGACGACATCACTAACTTTCGACTTTTGATCTTTGACTAGTTTCTCCAACGCCCCCGCCATCACTTCCTGAGTCCGCGCCCAAATCTCCAGCGGATCATGCTCCACCCAACCGGGCTTGGGAAAAATCTGCTCATGTTCCTTTTGGTCAACAGCAACGATGTTTCCTGCGTGATCGAAAATGATAAAA
>DYDH01000268.1 GCA_020717985.1 Herpetosiphon sp.
GCGCGGGTGCTCGGCATGTTCGGAGATTCGATCACCACCGATCACATCTCGCCTGCGGGCAATATTGCGGCGGATTCACCTGCGGGCAAGTTCCTGCAAGAGCGTGGAGTCCAGCCCAAGGATTTCAATCAGTACGGCACGCGCCGCGGCAATGACCTGGTGATGGCGCGCGGCACGTTTGCGAATATCCGCTTGAAGAACGTGATGGTTGCGCCGAAGGAAGGAAATTGGACGAAATACTTCGGGACGACGGACGGAGGACAGCGGACGGAGGATAACGGTCCTCGGTCTTCGGTCCTCGGTCAAGAATTATCCATTTTCGATGCCGCGATGAAATACAAAGATGCTGGTGTTCCAACCATCGTTTTGGCGGGCAAGGAATACGGCACTGGCTCCAGCCGCGACTGGGCGGCGAAGGGTCCCATGCTGCAAGGCGTGAAGGCGGTCATCGCCGAGTCATTCGAGCGCATCCACCGCTCGAACCTAGTGGGCATGGGCGTGCTTCCGCTAAGATTCACTTCGGGGCAAAACGCCGAATCTCTCGGTTTGGATGGAAGCGAAGTGTTCTCCATCGAAGGACTGAATGACGGGGTTAAGCCGCAGAGCGAGATCACGGTCAAGGCGAAGAAATCGGATGGCACGCTGGTTGCGTTCGAAGCAACCGTTCTATTGAATACCGATGTGGAAGTCAACTACTACTGCAACGGCGGTATCCTGCATACGGTGCTGAGAAATTTGGTGAAGTAGAGGCAGAGAGTAGATATTCGAGATTAGAGAATAGGAAAAACAAAAGAGGACTTGCTTTTCGGCAAGCCCTCTTACTTTTTACTTCTTACTCGTTACTCATTTCTCCAACTTACTTCTTCTTCTCCATATCCTTGCGGATCTGCTCACGCAGGGCATCGGCTTCTGCCGAGCGCGGAGCCTGCTCAGATTCCTTCTCCATCGCCGCGAAGCGCTCCGAGAGCAGCATGGTCAGCAAGCCTTCCATGATACTGCTGGATGTGGAACCGCCGCCCTCGCCGGTATTACCTCCGCCGCTGACAACGATGCGCGGCACCACGTCCACACCCGATTGCTGGATGGCTTCCGCGAAGCGGTTCATCACCTGCTGCGTCACCTGGAACTGCGGGCCACCGTAAGCGCGGACCTGTTCCTCGGTGGCGAGGGCTTGCGCGATACCGATGCGGGCGATCTTTTCGGCTTCCGCTTCTGCGAGCGCGCGGATCTGCTGTGCCTGTTGCAGGGAGCGCTGGTACTCCGCTTTACCCTGATCAGACTGAATGTTGATGTTCAACTCGGCTTCGGTCAGCTTGGTCTGCATCTGGGCGCGGGATTGCGCCTCACGCAGTTCACGCTCTTTGACCGCGGCTTTCTCCTGCTGGTTGTAGGTTTCGACCTGTTCCTCCGCGACCTGACGCGAACGCAACTGCATCAGGATGGTTTCGATCTGCGTGTCGTTCTCAGGCGAAGACGGCGTGCCGATCAGCACTTCTTCCAGCGCCAGATTGTAGTGCGCGAACTTTTCCCGCATCTCCGAGCTGGCTTGCTGTTGGATGGAACTGCGGTCTTGCAGCAATTGGATCAACGTCCGCATCTGACCGACGTTCTTGAAGTAGGCGGAAACCATCGGGTCGAGGGTTTGCTCCACAAGTTTCTTGATGTCGCCGAAGCGTTGGATAACAAGCGGAGCCTTTTGGTAATCAATGTGGACAACCACCGAAAGCGGCAGCGATGGCTCGAAGGCGTCCTTGGTGATGAGCGAGACTTCGGTCAGGTTTTCATCGTAGCGGTGCGCGCCCGTCTCGGTGCGAATCCACTTGAGGATGATGTTGGTTGTCGGGACGGAGATCACCTTGCCCGCATAGGTATTGAACGCATACTTGCCCGGCAGGAGCGGTTCGCTCCACACGCCGCGATAACCCTTGTTGACAAGTTCGCCGTGACGATATTCCTTGCCCGAAAGGTCGTCGCCCGTCTCGCCGGTGTAAGAGACGACCACGCCGACATTACCGACTTCGATCACGGTCTTGGGAATCATCTCCACGGTTCCGAACAGGCGGTTGACGTAGTACGTGCCTTCGACCAACACCTGCAACTGGCGTCCGCGTTGACCGCCCGCCCGCAGGAAGTTATCGGCGTCCTGGAATTTGTTGTGATAAGTCTCCGCCTGATCGGGATCGTCACCGACGACGGGCGCGATGATCTCGCCCTGCGGCAGGGACGGACCATCGTGGACTGTGACCACGCCGATTGAGTCGTCCGTGTCTTTGATGACCACCGGGCGGAATCCGCCGCGCTGGGCGATGACTTCCGCCATGCCGCGAATCGTGTCGCCTTCTTCCTTGCTCAGGGTGCGGGTGTAAATCCGCTCCTCGGTGATGACGATGAACTGCACGAGGTTGAAGGCATACGTGCCTTCGCGCAAAATCCGCCGCTGTGGACCGCGCTGTCCGCCGTTTTTGAGGAAGTTTTCCACGTCCTGAAAGTCGATCACACTGGCGTTGGACGCCAGCACCTGTGACGGCTCCAATTGCTTGCCGTCGCGCGCGAAGATGTAGCCGACCTTGCCTTGGGAGATGGTCACCAAAGGCATGGGGTGGACAACATATTGGATGGGCATCAGGTAATGCAGACCACCGCGCAAAATCCGCGGCTGGTAGCCTGCTTCGCCGTTCAGGGCGATAAATCCCGACTTAACGGAACCCTTTCCGCTGAACCGTTTTTCGATGATGCCGACGCGGTTGTTGGGAATGAAGCGAATCCCCGACAACATGATAAGAAAAAGAATTCCACCCACCACATAACCCACAAAAGATAGTACAGACATTTTTTCTCCTTTGCGCGCAGATACGCACAATATTAATTACGAAATTTCCCATTTGAGGTTGCTTTATTTTACCCACACCCAACGGAAAGCGGCATTGGCTCTTTTGTGCTATTTGATATAAACGTACCGTAACCGGAATCCTTGTGTTCAACTTTTTATTACTGGTATGTCCTATAATCAACAAGGAGAAAAAACATGGCCGCAAACCTTTTTATGAGTTATTCGCGCCGGGAACTTGGTTTCGTTGACGATCTGGTGAGTAAGCTCGAAGAGAAAAAACACAACGTCTGGCTGGACTATCGCAGTCTTGTCCCCGGCAAACCCTGGGAGGAACAGATCTATCAGGGAATTATGGATGCGGACGTGGTCTTGCTGGTTGCGTCGAAGGCGTCCATGGCTTCAGAAAATGTGGGTACGGAATGGAGGCGTGTTCTAAAACAGAACAAACGCGTTATCCTGCTCGTCTTTGAAGCCGTTGACCTGCCCCCCGAACTGGAAAAATTCGAGTGGGTGGATTTCCGCGGAAATTACGAAAACGCTCTCACGGAATTGGATCGCCAGTTGCAGACTCCCGAACAGGAGGAACATTCCGCGCCGGAAACGGGTTTCAAAGTTCCGCTTGTTGTCTGGGGCGCGTTTGCATTGAGTGTGATCGTTGCTGTCATGTCCATTGGTTCGTTGTGGACTTTGTTCATTCCATTTTTCCTCATCACGCTTCCCTATCGTATTTTCAAACGGAATTTCCGTTACTTATATGTCGAGGCGTCGCTGATCATGCTGCCTTTGGCGCTGTATCTCACATCCCTGTTCACAGCCGACGACAACACATTTTTTATAACCGATTTTCTCACTTTGGCGAGCGTCCCCTTTGTGATCGCTTTGCTGTTTGTTCTGCGGTCCGCAGGTATGCAAAGATGGGGCAAGCCCGAGGCGATCCGCCCGTACTCCGCAAGCCGTCACATGCCGGAATATCCAGCCCTGAAACCGGTTTCGTTCTTTATCGAACACGCCCCGCAGGACCGGGTTGTCGCGGCGGAAATGGCGGAAACTTTCAAGACGCATGGACATCTTGAGGCAAAGGAAGCCAACTCCGCCGAAGCGGTCTTCACGCTGGTATCGGCTTTCAAGGGTGACAGTGAAGTGGACTGCGAAAAGCATGTCGTTTATCCCGTCATCGTGCAATCGAACAATAAGGTCTCGCGCCAGATATCGCACGTACAGTGGCTGGACTTTCGACTTGGCGTGAAGAAACTTGACGCGGTTGCCCGCTTCCTGAGTGAGCCGAATATGCTGCTGCGCGCATTGTGCATCCGCCCGATGGGAGATCAAATCGTATTACCCGCCACGATCTTATACCTCACCTACTTTATCGCGCTGCTGGCGGTGATCTGTATTGGAAGTTGGTTCCCGTACATCATTCAATATTTTCCCGATATGGTCGAAAATCCCGGACTTGACATTCCCATGACGCAATTGATATTCAGCCTCGTTTTGTTTGGCGTGATCGCCTACATCATGGGACGCCAATTGCTCACCCGCAAAGGGTTCGCGGCTTCGTTGGGCGGATTGCTATTTGGGATGCTTTTGCTTGGCGCCATTATTTACTGGCAGACCTTGATCGATTCGTCTGTGCTTGATGCTTTGAATTTGGAGCAGGATTCTTTCGGCGTTTCATCCTATTACCCAACCTATTTTTATATTGTCGGCAACCTGGTGATGGCTGTATACCTTTTCATCAATCGCGCCGATCTCAGGCGCTGGTTTCCGGCGAGGAAATGAAGAAGGATAAAAAACGTTCAACGTTGAACGTTGAACGTTTTAGAATCTCGGTTATACTTTGCACCGCATACAAGGTACTGTGCTGAAATTTTATATCAACACACCATGACATGTATGCAATTTATTTCTTAGGCAAAAGAGAGTTTCTCCAGAAAGCAGTATGACTGACCATATCCGTAACTTCTGTATCATCGCCCATGTTGACCATGGCAAATCCACGCTTGCAGACCGCCTGCTTCAATTAACAGGCGCCATCTCTGAGCGCGATATGACCGAGCAGGCGCTTGACAGCATGGACCTCGAACGCGAAAAAGGCGTCACGATCAAGTCCTCCGCTGTCCGCATGTTTTACACTTCACAAGCTAATCAAAGATATGAGATGAACTTGATCGACACGCCTGGGCACGTGGACTTCGGCTACGAAGTCAGCCGCGCGCTCAAAGCCTGCGAAGGCGCGATTTTAGTGGTGGATGCGACTCAGGGCATCGAAGCCCAGACTCTTGCGAATCTCTATCAGGCGCTCGAAGCCGACCTGACAATTGTTCCTGTTATCAATAAAATTGATCTCCCCTCAGCCCGTCCCGATGAAGTGGCTGAAGATGTCGGCTCCCTGCTTGGGGTTGATCCCGATGACGTTCTGCGCGTCTCCGCCAAGGAAGGCATCAACATCGAGCAGATCCTCGAGGAGATCGTCAAACGTGTGCCGCCTCCAAAGGATGTGGATAACAAACCTGTCCGCGCGCTGATCTTTGACGCGCATTATGATTCATATAAAGGCGTGGTCGCGTACGTCCGCATCATGGAAGGCAAGATCAAGTCCACCGATGTGCTACGTATGTTGGCGACCAAGCTCGATCTGCGTCCTGTTGAAATTGGGATCTTTGTGCCGAAGATGCAGCCCGTGGACATGCTTGGTTCTGGCGAAGTGGGATACATCGCCACTGGATTCAAGACCGTGCATGAATGCCGCGTGGGCGACACGATCACACTCGCATCCGCGCCCGCTGACGAACCCCTGCCTGGGTACCACGTCCCCAAGCCGATGGTGTTT
>DYDH01000630.1 GCA_020717985.1 Herpetosiphon sp.
CGCAATGAGCAAACCACGCTTCAATGTCTTGTTTCGTCACCGATCCAAAGGCATCCGCCAGTGCCGCCACTAACGCCTCGGACGTGTGCGCCTTGGCAGCGCGCAAGACCGTCTTAATTTTCGACCAACAGAGTTCAATCGGATTCCAGTCGGGCGAGTACGGCGGCAAGAATTCCAGCCGTGCCCCAACCGATTCAATCAACTGCCGAATGCGTGAAGCCTTGTGCGACGACAAATTATCCATCAGCACAATATCGCCTCGGCGCAAAGTCGGAAGTAACCCTTGTGCAATGTACACTTCGAAGGCGCACCCATCCATTGCCCCTGGCAGGAGGGCTGGAGCATTCAGACCTTGCAACCCTAGTGCCGCAAGGAGCGTGTAATGTGTACCCGCCTGACCCGGCGTTGCTTCCACGACGCGGTGTCCCGGTTTGGCTCGCCCCAACAAGCGGGTCAAACCAAAATGGACTCCGCTTTCATCGATGAATTTCAAGCGGCGTAGGTTCGGGAGCCATTCCTCCGGGAGCCGTTTTTTGAACTGGCGGCGGAGGCGTTGGACGCGCGGTGTGTCCCGCTGGCTATCGTGAAGCGTCTTTTTTTTCGCGGCAAATTTAACTGGCGTAACTCCCGACACATCGTGCTGGGACTCACGGCGACCTTGGCGCGCTGGGCTACGTGTGCGCACAGTTCGTGCAGGGTGAGATCGGGTTGCGATTTGATCGCGGCACGAATGACTGCGGTACAGTCCTTGAGTGCACGGGCCGGACCATGCGCTGGCGGGAGCGGGGTCGTTTTTCCAGTCTCTCGTTTCCGCCGCAACCATTTCTCAACGGTGGACAGGCTCACATTGAAAGTTGCCGCAATGGCGGCTTGGGTTTGTTTACCAGCTTGGGCCTGGGCTAACACGCGCTTTCGCAAATCTTGAGAAT
>DYDH01000269.1 GCA_020717985.1 Herpetosiphon sp.
TTGACGCTTCCGCCTCCTCCCGATATAATCTCCCCGCTTAAAGTTCGTAATCAAACAGACGGGCGCATGTAGCCCGTCTGATGTATGTAAAAGGAGAAAGTATTCATGACCCCACATCCAAAGCGCAAACATTCCAAGGGACGCCGTGACCGCCGCCGCTCGCAGGATGCGTTGACCGCGGTAAACACCGTTGCTTGTTCCAATTGCGGTTCCATGCGCCTTCCACACACCGTCTGCTCGAAATGCGGCTTTTATAATGGACGCGAAGTGATTCAAGTCAAAAAAGAAAAGAAAGCCAGCGAGTAATTTTACGTTGTCAATGCAAAATGGGTCGTGACTATCACGACCCATTTGTGTTTTAATGTGAACTTACAGGAGACAAGATGAGACTTAATTTACAAACCACAGCATTTATTTTCCCGGGGCAAGGCTCGCAAACAGTTGGCATGGGTAAAGACCTTGCCGCGCAATATTCCATCGCAAAGCAAACCTTTGAAGAAGCGGATTCGATCCTCGGCTTTTCCCTTTCCAAATTAATGATGGAAGGCGCTGCGGATGTGCTTAACGATACAATCAATACCCAGCCAGCTTTATTTGTTCATTCACTCGCTTCTTATCGCGCCTTCTCGTATCTTTACCCCGACCTGAAACCTGCCGCGCTGGCCGGGCATTCGCTTGGCGAGTTGTCTGCTCTCGCCATCGCTGGAGCATTCTCCTTCGAAGACGGCTTGCGCCTCGTCCGCAAACGCGCAGAATTAATGAAGCGCGCGGGTGAGATTGCTCCCGGTGGCATGGCTGCCATTCTCAACCTGGACATCCCCGCATTGGATAAAGTTTGTGCTGAAGCAAGTACTTATGAAGAACCCGTGCAAGTTGCCAATGATAATTGTCCCGGACAAGTTGTCATTTCAGGTTCAAAGCCCGCGGTAGAACGTGCCATGGCAGGAGCAAAGTCAGCAGGCGCAAAACGTGCGTTGCCTCTGGCTGTTTCCATTGCCGCGCATTCAGCATTGATGGCTCCCATTCAACAGGAATGGAATGAAGCTGTCGCCGCCGCGAATTTCTCCGCTTTGCAAATCCCCGTGATTGGCAATGTTCATGCTTTGCCGCTGGCAGACGAATCAGCTGCCCGTGCCGATATCATTGCGCAGATGCAATCCCGCGTGCGCTGGACCGAGTCAGTGCAATATTTGGTTTCAAGCGGGATCAATACTTTTGTTGAGGTTGGGACTGGCACAGTCCTCGGTGGACTGGTCAAACGCATTGCGGATGGAATGACCATTTTGCCTCTGGGTAATCCGCAGGACTTTTCCGTGTTGGAGTAAATTATGTCATTGCAAGGCGGGGTTCTTTCGCCGAAGCGATCTCGTGAAAAAAACATGTCTCGTAGATTCATTCTTCCCACATTATTGTTCATCCTCGTGGCATGTGCGCCCGTGGATTATTCGCCCACGAATTATCCCTTGCCTGTCACGCAGATCCCGTTTTACGCGAGCGAGACGCCGCTGCCGTTTATTATCCCTGTCACAGATACGCCGGTCATCCTCCCACCGACAACTGAGACTCCCATGTTTATCATTCCCGTCACTGAAACACCTGTTTCTGTTCCGTCCACAAAATGGTGGGAAGTATATTTCACCGACCCGCTGACGGTCAACAACCCCGATGTTATTGCTGGTTCAATTGAGGAAAAGTTGATTGAACTCATCAACAACGCGCAGACCAGTATCCACATCGCATCCTTTGAGTTTAACCTTACGCCTGTTGCGGATGCGCTGATTGCGGCAAAGAATCGCGGCGTGGATGTGAAGTGGATGACCGATGACAAGAACGGTTTGGATTACGACATCCAGCCTGGGCGTGGACAATTCTCTCTTTTGCAAGCCGCAGGTGTCGAGGTTAAGGATGATGACCGCACCGCGTTGATGCACAATAAATTTTGGATATTTGATCAGCAAGTTACGTGGACGGGTTCAACCAATATCACGGTCAATGGCGTTTTCAAACAAAATAATAATGTGCTGGTCATCCGCTCGCCTGAGATTGCTTTTGTTTTTGAGCGCGAATTTCAGGAAATGTGGAGCGGGCAATTTGGTCCGCGTGCGCCTTCCACGTTGAATAATCAGTGGGCGATCCTGGATGGTACGCCCATTCAGGTTTTATTCTCAGCTGAAGACCATGTGGTCAATAATCTGATTGCATTGGTGAATGATGCGAAAGTCAGTGTTCGTTTTCTTGCGTTTAGTTTTACAGATTATCCACTTGCACAGGCAATGATTGATCGCTCCAAATCAGGAGTGGACGTGAAGGGTGTGTTTGAAACTTTTGGGAGCACAGGCACCGGGTCTGAACTAACAACGTTTTGGTGCTCGAGTGTCCCTGTGCGCCAGGATGGCAACGGAAGTTTTCTGCACGACAAAATTATTATCATCGACAACAGTATTGTTGTGACAGGCTCGCTTAATTATTCATCCAACGCCGACGAATCAAATGAAGAAAATGTTGTCATCGTGGATAATGCTGAGATCGCCGCATTATATTTGCAGGAATTTGACAAACTCTGGAATCAGGCGCATGATGTGGAAGCGGGGGCGGTTGTCTGCGAATAACCGAAGTGCGGCAGTTCTACTTCCGTATTTGTTTGTAAAATAACTTTCGCCAAAACTGGCCGGCATTTTATGTCGACCAGTTTTTTATCCTTGACAAATTTTACTATACACTGTATATTTACAGTGTATAGTAAATAAGGAGCAGCCATGGTCAGACCGACACTCAAAAAACAGGTCGCAAATTTGCAGGAAATTATCAAAGAGACCGCGTGGAAACAGATCGCCGAGTTTGGCGCACCTGCGCTTTCGCTACGGGCAATTGCACGCGAATTAAAGATTACCGCGCCCGCCATATACAATTATTTTCCAAGCCGTGATCATCTTGTTACTGCGCTGATCATAGATGCCTACATATCGCTGGGGGATTCACAAAAATCTGTACTTGATGATTTGGCAAAAAAAGATGGCAGGACTCGTTTTTTCGCCCTCGGCATTGCATATCGTGATTGGGCAATAACATATCCGCAGCGCTATCAACTCATCTTCGGCACGCCCATCCCAAATTATGACGCGCCAGCAGACACCACCATGCCAGCAGCAGCCTGGGCGCTCCTGCCGTTGATCGAGACGGTTCAGGCTCTTTATGTCGAAGGCGCTTTACGAACCGAACGGCTTGCAAAATTATCGCCTGCGTTGAAGTCTTCGCTTGAAGCTTGGAAACAATTTACGGAAAATACCGCTGAGATCGAAGTGCTGTATATCGCATATGTGATCTGGAGCCGCGTACATGGATTGATGATGCTGGAACTGGGCGGGCAACTCCCCGCATTTTTTATCGACCCAGGCGAAATCTTCCGCCGTGAAATTGCCACGATGGTAATTCAATATATTGGCGAATAAGATGAGAGCGGATTCCTTTGTGAATTACCTATTGAATTGCCTGTTGCTGATTTTGCCGATCATGGCGTGGAATTTAATTTTTATGGGCAAATTACCCTGGGCATATTCGGACGAAGTTTTTTCGAAGAATATCCCGTCTTTTATTACAGCCGGTGAAAATATTTTCAGAGTAATCGTCTTTGTTCTTCCAGTTTTGATGCCGATAAAAATCGAAACCCAAAGCCAGAAACTTGGCTTATGGATTTACATGGCAGGAACAGCCGTTTACTTTCTTTCCTGGCTGGTGCAGATAGTTCTTCCGCAAAGCGCATGGAGTACAAGCGCCTTTGGATTTTTAGCCCCTGCTTACACTCCGCTAATTTGGTTAACTGGCATTGGATTGATCGGCAGCGCGCTTTATTTTTCCTCGCCTTATCGGTCATGGATGTACATTGTCCTTTCAGTTGTTTTTGTCGGTTTTCATTTGTCTCATGCCACGATAGTCTATTTGAGAAATTTTCAATAATTAGAAAAAGGATATTCCCGTGAAAACATTAATTCTCGATGGGTCGCTTGTAAACGACTCGGTGGGCACGCAAGTTACCTCTGCTTTGCAAGCCGACCTTGCCGCTCGAAACTGGACATCTGAAACCATCATTTTGCGCGAGCAGAAAATTGGCAATTGCGCAGGCGATTTCTTCTGTTGGATTCGCAAGCCTGGCTTATGCAACACCAATGACGACAACCGCATCATCGCTGAAAAAATTGTGCAGAGCGATCTCGTTGTTTACCTCACGCCCGTCACGTTTGGCGGTTATTCCTCTGAACTCAAACGCGCGGTGGATCACCAAATTCAAAACATCTCGCCGTTTTTTGCCACGGTGAATGGCGAAACGCATCATCAAAAACGTTATTCAAAATATCCCAGCGTGATCACTGTCGGGTGGATGAATCAACCCAACGCGCAGTCCGAATCGGTTTTTCGTCATCTTGTCCATCGCAACGCCATCAACATGTATTCTCCAACTTCAGTTTGTGGATTGGTGAATCGCGAAGCCAAACTGGAGGATCAACTCACCGAATGGCTGGATCAGGTCGAGGGCGGAACGTCCACGCCCGCGCCTGATTTGCCGTCCCCAAACTTGACCCACGCTGATTCCGCTCCTGTCCGCCGTGTAGCCTTGCTTGTCGGAAGTCCGCGCACAAAGAAAAGTACATCCGCTTCACTGGGTGGCTACTTGATGGAGCAACTTGCCGCGCGTGGAATTGAAACCGAGACGATTCAAATTTACACCACCTTCAACTCCGCCGAGCGGACTCGCCTCGCATTTGAGAAGCTTGATCAAGCCGATTTGGTTGTACTTGCCTTTCCACTTTATGTGGATAGCCTGCCTGCGCCAGTCATCGCCGCGCTGGAACAAATCGCCGTGCATCGTTCAAATGTGAAAACGTCACAGCGTTTTGTTGCCATTGCCAACTGCGGATTTCCCGAAGCCCATCACAATGAAACCGCGCTTGCCGTCTGCGGAGAGTTCGCCGCGCAATCTGGCATGACCTGGCTTGGCTCGCTGTCTCTTGGTGCGGGCGAAGGATTGGTGCATGGCGTCGCGTTGAATGAACTCGGCGGACAAGGCGCTTCATTCCGCAAGAGTCTCGACCTTGCCGCCGCCGCTCTTGCCGACGGAAAGGCTATTCCGCCACAGGCGCGTAGTTTGCTTGCCAAACCATTCATTCCCAACTGGTTGTACAAAGTCGTTGGCGGATTTGGCTGGAAGCAGCAGGCTAAAAAATATGGCGCACAATCAATTGTTAAAGCCCGACCTTACGAGAGAGAATTATGAAAAACAAAAACATATTCAAAAAACAACTTCCCTGGGGGTTGATGGCTTTTCTTGCCATCAGTGTAACCATTGCCGCAATCGCGCCGTATGTCACTTTCAACTCTGCAAATTTCAACAATGCCACGGCGCGTTACGCAACAGAATCAACACTGCGCTATGTTGGGCTTTTTGTTCATATTTTCGCCAGCGCAATTACCTTGATTTTGGGACCATTTCAATTTTTGGGCGGACTTCGCAAACGCAGACCCGTTCTCCATCGTTGGATGGGACGCGTCTATCTGCTCGGAGTTCTGTTTGGCGGATTGGCGGCATTTGTCATCGCCCCAGGTATGATCTCAGGAC
>DYDH01000631.1 GCA_020717985.1 Herpetosiphon sp.
CTTTTTGAACAGCACGCCAAAAATGGCATAACCCAACAGCGTACCGAATCCCATCTGGCTCATCGTGCCGAGCAGATCGGTGGTCTGCCATTCCTGCACAACTTTATCGCCCTTGATCTTGCGCATGAAAATTCCGCCGATCTCAAGGTTGTGGTTGGTCGCCGCCGCGCCCATGAAGTTGCCCGTATGCTTGGCAGTGGTCACGAACCGAATGCTGACCATATCTCCTTCGCTGAGCACATGCGTGAATTCCATGTTCATGTTGCTGAATGCGGCTTTCATACCTTTCATGAACTCCACATACTGCTGTTTGTTGAAATGCATTCCATCGCCGGTGTATGTGAAATCATCAGACAATATCCCATTCAACTTGTCCCATTCTCCATTGAGGATGGCTTTCGAGACACTCAACGCAACTTCTTTTTGTTCCATTTTATTTTCTCCTGTATTGATTTTTGATGATGGAGCGCGTCGCTCTTGTTAATGAGACAATGCCGCTCGATCAGGATTCACTACTTAATTGGATTCATCCACCCGTCAGGCGCGGCGCGCGACTCCATCTTCGCCTTGAGTTGGTTCGTCCACCCAGGCATTCTCTGGCGGATAGATCGGAACGTACTCCACCGACTCAGCCGCTTCATCCACCAGCTTCGAAACTTCCTTCTGCCATTCCAGATAACAGTCAGATTTCAAATGTTCATCGTATGCCTCGCGGCTGGCGTAGGCTTCGATAAAGAAAAAATGAGACGGAGCATCCACCTGCTGCAACAACGCCGTGCTAACCACACCCGGCTCACTGAGTAATTTCTCGATCCCCCCCGCCGAAGCGGACTTGAACCCGTCCACCAGTTCAGGTTTGATTTGCATGGATACCACTCGCATGTGCATGTTCTCAACTCCGTTATCAGATATAATCCATCTTATTCGTAATCGGGTGTTCTTCATAGAACGCACTTTTTAGTAACCAGGTAACCCAAAGGTAACCATGCCAACGAAATATCCACCCAATGT
>DYDH01000632.1 GCA_020717985.1 Herpetosiphon sp.
ATATATTCGAAGCCATCCGAAACGGAAACATCCTCCTTCATCACCCCTACGATTCGTTCAACCCTGTCGTGGAATTCCTCAATGCCGCAGCGCGCGACCCGCACGTACTGGCTATCAAACAAACGCTCTATCGTGTTGGCACAAATGCCCCTGTAGTTGAAGCTTTGCTTGAAGCGGCGGAGCGCGGCAAGCAAGTGGCGGTGCTGGTTGAGCTCAAAGCGCGTTTCGATGAAGAATCAAATATTGGTTGGGCGCGCGCATTGGAAGAAGTTGGCGCGCACGTGGTCTATGGGCTTGTTGGATTAAAGACCCATTGCAAAGTCACGATGGTTGTCCGCCAGGAAGGCGAAGGCATTCGCAGATATTTGCATCTTGCCACGGGTAACTACAACGCTCTCACCTCCCGCATTTATGAAGATATGGGCATCTTTACTTGTGACGAAGACATGGGTGCAGACGCAACCGATCTATTTAATTACTTAACAGGCTACTCTACAAAACAGGAATATAGAAAATTATTGGTCGCTCCCGTCAGTCTGCGCAAGAAACTGGAAAAAATGATCCTGCGCGAAATCGAACATGCAGGGCAGGGACGCAAAGCCCATCTGATCTTTAAACTCAATTCGCTGGTTGACCCGGAAATGATCCATCTTTTATATCAGGCATCGCAGGCGGGCGTGCAGGTTGATCTGCTCGTGCGCGGCATGTGCTGTCTGCGCCCCGGCATAAAAGGCGTGAGTGAAAATATCCGTGTCATCAGCATCGTCGGACGTTATCTCGAACACAGCCGCTTATTTTATTTCCACAACGACGGCAAGGAAAATATCTATCTCGGCAGCGCCGACCTGATGACGCGCAATCTCAATCACCGTGTTGAGGTCGTCTTCCCTATCGAAAACAAAGATCAGATAAAATATTTACTTCACCATGTCCTGGATACCTATTTGAAAGACAATACGCGCGCGCGCATTCTTCAATCGAACGGCACATACACCCGCCTTGTACCCGAAGCAGGAAAA
>DYDH01000633.1 GCA_020717985.1 Herpetosiphon sp.
AGTTCACTTTTGAAGTTTGAGTGAGTTCACTTTTCAACTTTGGCTAACACAGATCATTATTGGAGGAGGGCACATTCGAGACACGATAACAGGTGAACAAGCCCCACCACCGATGGCGCACGGCTTTCGTGATATGTGCAATGACGGTGGCGTGGTACGGCTGTTCCTGCGCCTCTCGAGCTAACCGTTCTAGAAATTCCGTGACGGCCTGTTTGACCTCGCGGGCGGTCCGTGGCCGACCGTGTTTATCACAGCGTTCAAACGGGCGGTCTATTGAGTTTCGCATAAGTAATGGAACAAGTGCTATTTCCAAGGTAGGTCAGACGCATAAATGCACGACCACAGCAAGTCTTGTGAACGAGACAGACGACGTTTAGTGTTCACCAACATCGCATTCAGTTCATCGAGTTCTTCGGGGGCACTATTGGCTACAGCGGAATCCGATTGACACCAGACATATTCCGCTGGATTGAGTTCTGGCGCATACCCAGGAAACTCCTCCACCTGGAGACGCGGATGTGCTTCGCACCAAGCTTTCACTTCGTGATGGCGATGAATCCGTCCCTTGTCCCACAACAAAATGATGGGACCGCGCACATGCTTGAGCAAGTATTGCAGAAATCGTTTGACATCCGGACCTTTGTAACTCCGCCGCCGAAATTGCAGATAGAGCGCGATGCGTTTCCGTTTTGGTGAAACGGTCAGCGCAGTGATGGCGGATATCTTCGAGTGGTTGAAACAATAGCGAATGGTCGGCGTCTGTCCTGCCGGGGCCCAGGTGCGTTTGACGTTCGGAATCAGCAAAAAGCCACTTTCGTCCAGAAAAACAAGGTGTGCGCCAATCTTTTCTGCGCGGCGGCGAATCTGCGGCCACACATAGCGTTTCCAACGGGTGATCGCCGCTTCATCACGTTGCGTCGCACGGCGTTCAGGTTTCTGGCAACTCCAACCCAGTGCGCGCAAGATTTTCCAAACGTGCCCAGGGTGATACGTGACA
>DYDH01000634.1 GCA_020717985.1 Herpetosiphon sp.
ACCTTCCCGCGCGTGATTGGGCGATCTTGATTTTGACCACCGCTGTGGTGTTTGTCGCCGAATTTCTGAATACGGCCATTGAAACAGTCGTTGACCTCGCCAGCCCGGAAATTCATCCGCTGGCGAAGATCGGCAAGGATGTGGGCGCGGCGGCGGTGTTGGTTGCCGCGTTGGCGGCCATCCTGATCGGGTTGTTGATCCTTGGTCCCCCGTTATGGGCAAAGCTGATTTTTTTATTTCATGCAAATTGAAATTGACAAACTCATCCGCAGTAAACGCAGAACCATCGCCTTGATCATCGAGCGCGATGGTTCTTTCACTGTCCGCGCTCCCATGCGCGCACCGCGTGCCGCGATTGATACCTTCATTCAGCAAAAAGCGGATTGGATCACCCGCACCCGCAAAAAGATGAAATCGATCAAGCCGACTGTGGAACGGCAATACTTTGACGGCGAAAAGTTTCTCTACCTCGGCTCCTCCTTCGACCTGAAACTGGTCGAGTTTCAAAAGCATTTACTCCACCTCGACAGCGGATTCTCCCTCCGCCGTGCCGCGCAGGCAAAAGGCGAACAAGTCTTCACGCGCTGGTATAAAGAGCGCGCGCTTGAGATCATCTCGGAGCGTGTTAAACAATATTCTGCGCAACATAATTTCATCCCTAAACAAATAAAAATATCCTCCGCCAAAACACGCTGGGGATCATGCAGTCCCAACGGTACGCTGAATTTCACCTGGCGGCTGGTGATGGCTCCATTGGATGTGATTGATTACGTGGTGGTTCATGAACTCGCGCATCTGCGCGTAAAGAATCATTCCAGCAAGTTTTGGGATGTGGTGGAGTCTATTTACCCAGAATATAAAAAACAAAGGAAATGGCTGCGTGAAAACGGGGATAAGTTAAGCTTGTAACAACTCTGGAGTCCATCAGCTTGCTGATGGGATCATTGCTTTCGTTTATCGGGAAAAGGAGCCAGCTGTAAATATCCTTCCCCAACTTTTTCCATAATTTCCCCAA
>DYDH01000635.1 GCA_020717985.1 Herpetosiphon sp.
ACCCAAGACTCTGTGGATTCCTCCCGCCTCTGGCGGGACGGGAATGACGCCCTTACCACCAATAACTGAGATCTTACTTAACAAAAAAGACGGATGCGTTCATCAACCTTAAAAATTCAACGAATAAATATAATTTTTTTAGAAACGCTGCCCTGCTTTCCGCTCAAATAAATTATATATATCCCGGATGCCACAGACTGTTGCTGATCGTTCATTCCGCTCCAGTTCCACTGTGCCCATTCTTCCGCGTCGGTAATGAAATATCGATTTACAATCCGCTGTCCAATTGAGTTAAAAATCTGGAGTTGCAGCTTTTCGGCGCGAAGGGTTTTAAAACGCAATGCCGCAACCGGATTGGCCGGATTGGGATGAATGCGCAGTTGCAGCGGCGAATCAGTCGCCGGATTTGATGTTTTAGCGATAAGCACCGCATTGCCGTCGAACAGCTTAAAATTATCGATGTACCAGCCGGCGGCTTCTTTTTGCTCATCAGCGCCAAACTCAAAGCGCAACTGAAAAAACGGCGTTTCTTTGAATGAGGTTAAATCCAACTCTGCCTTCTTCCAGGCGCTGCTTTTACCGGTAAACGCCGGCTGTCCGCTCAATGGATTTCCGTACGCGTCAGGCAGCGCCTCGATGGAGTAACCGCCTTCGGGATTAATCATCTGCCAGCTTTTGCCATCATCAACGGAAATTTTAATATTACCGCCGTCGTAATTTTCTTCAATCTCGTACCAGTGATAAAATTCAAGGCGCGGCACGATCAATCCCTGAATGGACATGATCGGCGTTTCCAATCGCGCCAGATGCGCCCCACTCAAATAATTGCCGGCGAGATTGGTCGC
>DYDH01000270.1 GCA_020717985.1 Herpetosiphon sp.
CAAAACTTCAACCTCATAAACGATGACCC
Source organism: Herpetosiphon sp. (assembly GCA_020717985.1). Taxonomy (GTDB): domain Bacteria; phylum Chloroflexota; class Anaerolineae; order Anaerolineales; family Villigracilaceae; genus Villigracilis. The sequence continues at coordinate 30 of DYDH01000270.1, forward strand.
ATACACGACAGGGAAGTTCCAGCATGGCATTGAAAAGCTCTTCGGTTATTTTTATATTTCCATGAGCGGCAAGAAATAAAACAGGCTCGCCTTGATAGTCAAACTTGTTTTCACTGCTTTGTATGGTTTTATCCAGGTCAACCCAAAAATATTTTCCCACCAACGCGTCAACTGGCAATGCTCCAAGGTCGGCGCCGCCTTCCATAAAATGAGACGGGGCGTCAATATGCGTGCCGCACTGAGTCCCCATTGATACACGCGACACTTTGTATCCCTGGCTTTGCACCGTACACCAGGGTTCGACTTGCAAAGGCGGGTCGGAATAATTCCCCTCTGCGTAAATGTATAAATTCTCATCGAGTATTTTCGTCAGGTCTATAATTTCAGTGTTCATGCTGTCTCGTCATAATTTTTATGAGCTTAATAGTTGGTTCAACTCCGCTTCCGACTCAACACGCGCGCGGATGGCGATTGGCGCGGCAAGATGGCGCTCCAACGTTTCCCTGCTTTTATTCTTCTCATAGTAATCACGATACATCTGGACCAGGGAAATCGTTTCGCCTGTATACGCCTCCACGCGGACTTCATCCCCCGCTGTCACAATTCCCTCTTTAATCACACGGCAATATAAACCGGGGCGTTCTGCCGCTCGAAAACGCTTTACAAATTTTGAATCTTCCATGCGCCTTGCGAATGTTCCGCATGGAATGCGCGGCGCGGTGACCTGCAAAGTAATCGCGCCGACGTGTAGATAATCTCCGATATTGAACTTCGCGCTTTCCAATTCTGAAATGGTCAGGTTTTCGCCGAATGTGCCTGCTTCAAGGGTGATCCCCAACTCGGTTGACCACCATTCGTAATCCGCCATTCCATAAACATAGATCGCCTGGTCAGGTCCGCCGTGATGTTTGGGACTGCCGATAAAATCCTCTTTGATCCCAAGCGAAGTGATCTGCACGGACTCGTACACAGGAAGTTTGTAAATTCCCGTTATCTCCAATTTGTCGCCATTTTGCAGGCTTTGTTTTTGTCCGATGTTGATGCTGGTCAATTGCATGGCATGTTTTCCTTTTGTTTCAGGATGAATAGCTTATCAAACATTGTAATGGGAAATTTATTTGATTCCCGCCCGCGGATCAAATTTAGAAGCAGACAAAATCAACTCCTTCAGATCATCCCACGGAGCATCCTCATAAGAATCGATCTCAATGAATCGTTTGGCTTTTTGTGTGCCGCGCAAGAGTCCATGCGGATCAGGTAAAAACGCCCCATGAATAAATGCCAAACGGACATGATCCTTGCGGATTTCGATCTGGCATATCCCCGCACTGATAATCCCCCCGCGCCCTGCATGAAAATAGCTCAAGTCCCCCCAGGGAACTACTTCGGCTGCATCTGGGGCAACAGAGAAAATAATATTTCTCAACTCCAATACGATGTCCTGCAATTGTGGTGGTGCGAATTTTAGAAAATTTTCGATCTGGTGAATGGGAAGCATAGTTTTGCTCCAAAAATATTATAGCATCCGCTTCATCCCTGCCCCAGCGGATTAAGCCAAGAAACCTGTTCCAATATCCCCGTGCGGACTAAAGTCCTTCCTCAGTACATGAAAGCCGCCAAAGGCGGCTCAGCCCATAGGGCTTCCATGCGCTGAGGCAGGGATTTATCCCGACGAATCCCCATCAAGTTGACTTATCCCGCCGAAACAGGTGCAGCGCACTCTCTTACTATCTCAAATATTTCTGAATGAAGTGTTCCATAAATTGAAGAAACATTTCTGCTTGGCTTTTGTTTGGTTCTTTGAGGTCGTGGACAGCATGATTCCGAATGGTAACAACGTTACGAAGCATAGCAGAATCATTTTGATTGATTACTTTCGCATCGGTCAGAACTTGAACCATTTTTCCCATGCTAAATATTCTTTGATTTATCTCACGATTCGGCAAATTGCTCATATTATTTTGCTGAAGAAGTGTTTGCAAACTGTGCTCTAGATGTACCCCAAGCATTGCTACAGCAGCACGTATCATTCCTGCCCGAATTAATTGACGCGCCTCCTCAATTCTGTCATTACCAAGAACTTGTTTTAGGGTGTTCCTTAAATCCTCTTTTAATTTCTGTATACCATTGAGAGACGCTTCGTAAATGATAATTCTTAAATGACGAATATCAAATGGCACATCACTAATATCTTGTGAAAGTAAAATAGTGGGTTTGCCAAGAGTCTGAGCAATACCCAATTCATATAAAACATTCGAATTTTTGCCAGTGATGTCAGCAATACAAATCCTTGATTGTTGTATTCCTGAACGAATCTGCTCAATAATAGGACCCGTAGAAAACATTTCATCGGCTCTGAGCGGTTTGAGATTTGCTTCAATTACCGCTTGTGAAATTACATTTTTATAAATAGGAGCAAATTCTTTATCAAACGGCATTAGAACAAAACATAAATTCGATGAACTTGAAAACAATACAGATGAATCAGGAGCACGACTTGCCTCTTCAAATGTAGCTTCCGAAACCTCTTCGAACATCTCTGGCTTTCTAGCACGAATATTCTTGCCTTCAATAGCATCAAGTTCTTCTTGAATTTTAGTGAAAAAACCTGCAAGAATATCATCAATCGAATCCTTTTTCTTAACTTTGATATTGATAACATGCAGGTGTTCGTCAAGTAGTTTATTGGTTTGAGCAGAAGATTGATTAAATTGAATCACATACGACATTCTTTGAAATCGTCCAAGCCTAGAGCGAACTACTTCTCTTATTTGATTAAAATCTGGGTCAGTAAGACTGTAACCGATGAACAAAGCTGTTCGCGTGATCAGCATGGCTGAAAGGTGTGTGGAAATCACAGGGTATTTTTCTAAAAACCCATCATAATCGCCTCTGTTAATAACAACGTGTTCTTCATGTCTTAAGTCCCCATGCATTTTTACAATATTTGTTGTTAATCGTCCGCCATGAAAAGGTAGTTGAAGTTCACCGACTAAAGATCGATATGGTTTACGAATACGAACACAAGCGTCTTCAATGAGAACATCAAAATTAGTTGTATAAATAGTATCAAAGGGAAGTTCAACAAGCGCAAGGTGTGCTTTTCCTGGTTCTGCTGTGTCAGAATGTAGTGCGTAACGAATCTTTTCAATAAGTTGAACTCTTCCAAATCGCCGCTCATAGGCAGAGGCAACATCGGGACCACTTTTTGATTTTATAATGCCAATTTCAGAGGCGAGAATTTGGGTTAAGCTCGACCAATCAGGCATAGTTTCATTTTCTGGGAGTTTCGCGTTTAGTGAAAAGCCTGCTCCGATAAATGGGAGACATTTTCCAGAGGCAATATCTTCAAGTAATGGTTTGGGAATTTTCATAGTAGCCTGCCTAATAAATAGAATTATACCCTCCACCCATCCCGTTTGACTTTCTTCCACCTCCCCATTCATCCAGTTGACCAAACCCTCATACAGTCTTATAACTACCAAACTGAAAACTATCCAACCAAAGGACTAAATCCCATGCACCGAGCCATGTTCACATCACTGCGTCAGGGCGACGAAAAGCCCAAGGTCACAAGAGAACTTTTATTGCGCGTGCTTGCGTACGCAAAGCCATATTGGTCGCACATCGGTGGCATGTTATTGACCATCCTTGCCGGTTCAGCGTTGAGCGTGGTCACGCCGTTGATCTTCCGCCAGTTGATCGACAACATCCTGCCCAGTAAAGACCTGAACAAGCTGGTGATGTTCGCATTCGCCCTGCTGCTCGTGCCGTTGCTCAACGGCGGCATCAGCGTCATCCAGCGCAAACTAAACGCAACCGTCGGCGAAGGCGTGATCTATGACCTGCGCGTGGCGCTCTTTGTCCGCTTGCAGAGGATGAGTCTGCGCTTCTTCACCAACACCAAAGTCGGCGAGTTGATGAGCCGTCTCAACAACGACGTGGTCGGCGCGCAGAACGCCATCAGCAACACCATTGTCGGCATCGTCACCAACCTGATCGAAGGCGCGGCAATCCTGATCGTCATGCTCTCGCTCGAATGGAGATTGACTCTCGGCAGTGTCTTCGTCCTGCCGTTGTTCTATTTGATCGCGCGCAAACTTGGTGATCGGTTGCGAGTCATCGCCCGTGAAGCCATGGACATCAACGCGCAGATGAACGCGCACATGAACGAGACACTCAACATCGGCGGCGCGCTGCTTGTCAAATTATTCGGGCGCGCCACCGAGGAAGGCGACCGCTTCCGTCAACGGGCGGGCGGCGTGCGCGACATGGGCATCCAACGCGCCGTCATCGGCTCATCGTTTTTCGTCATGATCGGGCTGGTCAGCGCGGTGGGCACGGCGCTGGTCTACGGCTTCGGCGGCTGGCTTGTCATCCAGGATAAATTCACCGTCGGCACCATCGTCGCTTTTGGATCATATCTCGGCACGCTGTACGGCGCACTGCAAGGTCTCGCGGGCGCGCCCGTCGAATTCAGCACCAGCATGGTTTCCTTCGAACGCGTCTTCGAGATCATCGACCTGCCGCACGACATCGAAGAGAAAAAAGATGCCTTCGTTCTCAAGGACGCAAAAGGCGAACTCGCGTTTGAAAACATCGACTTCAAATATTCGATCAACGAAAATATCCTGCTCAGCGCAGTCAAACGTTATGGGAAGATGGAGGATGTGGGCGCGGTGTTTTCAGGCGGAAAGAAGACGGAAAAGACGGAGGACGAAGGATCGAGGACGAAGCTCGGTCAACCGTCCTCCGTCCTCGGTCTGGACTCACCCGAGCCTGCTCAAACATCCCAGGCACGGGACGTGGCTTTGGAGGGAGTCTCCTTCACCGCCAAGCCTGGACAGTTGATCGCCCTCGTCGGTCCATCGGGCGCTGGCAAAACCACGCTGACCTATCTCATCCCGCGCCTGTACGATCCCACCAGCGGAATCATCCGCATTGATGGTCACGACCTGCGCGATGTGACCCTCGACTCGCTCGCCGCCGCAATCGGCATGGTGACGCAGGAAACGCACCTCTTCCACGACTCCATCCGCACCAACCTGACCTACGCCAAAATGGACGCCACACAAGCCGAGATCGAATCCGCCGCGCGCGCCGCCAACATCCACGACTTTGTTGCGGGTCTGCCTGACGGCTACGACACCATCGTCGGCGAACGCGGATACCGCCTGAGCGGCGGCGAAAAACAACGCGTCGCCCTCGCCAGAGTTATTTTGAAGAACCCAAGAATTTTAGTTTTAGATGAAGCCACCAGTTCCCTCGACAGTGAATCCGAATCCCTGATTCAAGACGCACTGAAACGAGTCATGGCAGGCAGAACCAGCATCGTCATCGCGCATCGCCTGAGCACGATCCTCGCCGCTGATTTAATTTTGGTGATGGACAGAGGGAAAATTGTCGAACGCGGCACACACGAAGAATTGCTCGCCACGGGCGGGTTATACAGTCAACTGTACGAAACGCAGTTTCGTGGGGAAAGGGCATAAGCCGCCCTTCCTCCTCCAAATCCGATAATTTATATTTTGGATTGATCCAGAAA
>DYDH01000045.1 GCA_020717985.1 Herpetosiphon sp.
TGTCGTTCATGCGGCTGATGCGGTCGGCGCAATCAACTTCGATGTTCTCGACAAGTTCATGGTCAACGTGATGACCCGTGAAGAAGAGCGCGTCAGTGGGAGTGGGCTTGAGGACTTTGCCCTTGTCGTCAAATCCGCGCATGGCTCGGAAACCGTAATACCCCGACGGAGATTGAACCGCGTGCTTCGCGCCTTCGGTCAGTTGGAACGCCATGGGCCAGTTGTCGAACATCATATCCACGACGTTAGTCATGCCGCCCGCGACAGCGCCCATCGCCGTCCACATGTGCGAAGTGAGGGTGGGCATATCGGACGGGAGCGCGGCATATAGGTTGTTGAACAGTTCGCTCATCTTGTAATCTTTGACCTGCGTTTTGAGGAAGCGCCAGGGCCAGGTGCTGGTCATGTAGTTGAAGAGCGCGTCCAAACCTGGGAGAGTCGGCTCGCCCGTGGTGAGCGATTCCCAGACGTATTTATCGAACCACGGATAACGCTGTGAGATGCGCGAATATTTGCTGTAATTGGTGTTGCACCAGTTGATGACATCCGTGCTGATGCCGGGGATGCCGAGCAGGTCGAGCCAGTAGGGGGTGAAGCCCATCGCCTTTGCGGCGGAGACGCCCGCCATGGCGATGCGATAATGTCCAAATCCCATGCGGATGGTGCTGACGACGACGCCGTTGGTTTTGTCGAGCGGCTTGCCATTCCCATCGCGGACGATGTTCTTCAGCCCGAAAATCTCCGAGCCATAGGGGTGGTCTTCGACACTCAGGTTGAATTTTTCATTCGGGTCATAATTAAATTTCTTCGCCAGCATATCTTTCCACTGGTCGGCGGCTTTGGTTTGCTGTGCTGTAATGGGGTTGCCGTACAGTTCGTAACGGCCGTTGACTTTTTTCATAAACACTTCTCCTTGAAGGTGTAATTGTTTTTAGAACTTTTGAACCGCAAAGCACGCAAAGATCGCGAAGAAAACCTTTTAAAATCTTTGCGCCCTTAGCGGGCTTCGCGGTAAATATCTTTCGGTTTACATTCCTTTGTCCACGCTTCTATTTTGGACAAAATATTTTCTCCCATCTCGCGGCTGGTGACTCCGCTGATGGAGAGCGCCAGCCCATGCGGGGCGAGGGTTTGCGTGACCAAATCCAAATCGGTGACATCGCAATAAACAATCATGGACTTACCCGCAGATTGGACTTTTTGATAGACAGAAACCCATTTTGAAAAACCTTCACGTCCCGCGCCAGGTACCCACTGCACTGCGTCCAGTTCAGGGATGTCGAGAATCACATCCAAATGACGCAACGCGCCGACCCCATCCACATGATAAATCGAACGGTCGAGGAAGCGGCACTCTTCGATAATCCCTTGCAGGAAAAATTCACGGTACATCTTCGTGCTAATCATCCCCGCAAAATCATTCGAGGGAATGTAATACTTCAAGTAACTTGCAAGTTCCAGCCAACTGGTGAGCGGCTGTCCGCTTGCGGAAAGTTTATCGTACCAAAAATCGTAGACCTTGAAATAATCAGGTTTCAGGCGGTCAAGCAGTAATTTTACCTGTTCGGGGTGGTCAAACAAGTCGACAGCCAAATCTTGCGGATTGCGGAGCGAGGCAATCAGGTCGCCGCCAGGGTGGAAGTCGGGCAGTCCCGTGATGAATTTATCTTTGCCAAGTTCGAGCATGGCGTCGGTCAACTCGACCAGTTTCAAAAAATATGGATGATTCATGTCGATGCGGATCTGGTTGGCTTCTTTCCAATTTTTGAGGATGGGCTGAGTCCAACTTGTGCCGTAGTCGCCAAACTCCAGCGGACAGCCGTAAAAGGCGGCGAGGGCTTCGGGTCCCAAATTCGGGAAAGCAACGGGCAGGCTGTCGCCCATGAAAATCTGATTGGAGAATCGGGCAAGGGTGTGTCGAGCCTGATATTCCGCGTCCATCCAGCGTTCACGAGAAGTTGAATGATGTGAGGCGGGCAGAGGGGTTTGTTCTTCAAGCGGTTTTTCGAGATAGAACTGAACGACTGGACGGTCAAGGACGGTTCCCTCCCAAAAGGCGTCCATGCGCTGCATGGTTTTTTCAAGGTCTGGTTTGAATTCGAGCATTTTGATAAAGTGTCTCTTTATATTTTTGACACCGCCAGCCCTGTTTCGGCTGGCGGTGGTAATGTATGGGGGAGTCCGCAAGTTCTACTTGCGGAATTATGCGGATTGCATGAACCGCAAGGTCAAATTGGTGACCGCATCCAACTCGCAGTCGATTGTGATGGCGTGCGTGGATTGTTCCATCCAGTGCCGCTCTTTGACGGTTGAACTCACGCCTTGCAAAATTATATCGCCTGCTGTTGGATGAACCGTCATATCTTTGCGTCCCTGAAAGATGATGACGGGCTGTTTGATTTGTGACAAGTGCGGACGCGTCACGGCTTGCAGTTGCAAAAGTTGAATCGCGCCTTTGAGCGGCAGGTTGGGATAGCCCTGCCATTTGTCGGGGCCATCCAGCGAGTCGCGTGGTACTTCGGATAAAAACAGCGAGCCTGCGTACAACTTGATTTTATCCAACGTGGACATGGTCAACTTGATGGCGGGAGCGTAGAGCAGAACGCCCACCGCTTCGGGATGCTGGCTGGCAAGGTACAGGGCAATCACGCCGCCCATCGATTGTCCACCGATGAAGACCCGCTTGCAACGAGCCGCCAGTTGCGCGTACATCTTTTCCGCGCTGTCCACCCAATCGCGCCAACTGACGCGGTTCAGGTCTTCGGGCTTTGTCCCATGCCCCGCCAGAAGCGGAGCGGCGACGGTGTAGCCTTTTTCGTGCAAACTTTTGCCCAACAAACGTACTTCGGCAGTCGTGGCGGTGTAACCGTGCAGAAGCAGAACGCCCACAGAACCCGCCTCCCAAAAGAAAGGTTCGCCATTGAGATGCGGATTATGCAGGGCGGGATTGGTCATGGCTGCGCTTTGATTCGGCGGGCGGACTACACCTGCCCTGGCGGGCGGTGCCAGGGAAGTCCTGCCTCATGGCATGGAAGTCGGCTGAAGCCGACTCGGAAACCAGCCCGAAGGCGGCGCGTTGAGCCTGTCGAAACGGCTTCCACGAACTGAGGAAGGGCTTCAGCCCGCTGAGCAATTAACATGCTTAGCCTTTGACTCCGCTGCTCGCCACGCTCTCCACAAAGAAGCGCTGTCCGAAGACGAAGACAATCAATGGCGGGATGATGGCGATTGCCGCGCCCGCGAGAATCAGGTTGGGCGTGTCGGAGGCGCGTCCGCGCAGCACATTCAATGCAAGAGTCAAAACGTGATTCTTCTCATTGCCGACGTTGATGATGACAAGGGGCCAGAAGAACGAGTTCCATGCGTATAAAAATGTGAATGTGGCTTGCGTCGCCAAAGCAGGCACGCTGGCGGGGATGAGAATATTCTTCAAGATTTGCAGGCGTGACGCGCCGTCAATCAGCGCGGCTTCTTCAATCTCTTTGGGGAAGGTGATGAAGTGCTGGCGCATGAGGAAGGTTCCGTACGCGGAGAAAATCCAGGGGATAATCAGCGCGGCGAGTCGGTCTGTCCAGCCGATGAGCACCATCAACTGATAGAGCGGAACGATGAGCATGACAAACGGAATCATGACTGTTCCGAGATAGAAGACAAAGACCGTGTCGCGCCCAGGGAACTTGAGGCGGGCAAAGGCGTAGCCGCCAACCACGGACGTAAGCAATTGCCCAAGCACCACCAAAATTGTGACCAGCGCGGTGTTGGTCAGCGCGCGCGCCATGTTATTTAACTCGATGACTTCGGTGTAATTCTCGGGATGCCCGCCGACAGTTTCAACGGGTTCGCTCAAGCGCACGTTTTGATAAATCTTGGCTTCAGGATTTTTCGGGTCGATGAATTCGCCGACGGTTGTCTGGCTGACGAGAATCATCGGGATGACTGACCCATCGTCGGTGGTTACATCGAAGAGTTTTTCCTGCTTCCCGTTCACTTCCACCTTTTGCTGATTCGTCGCTCCGCCTGTGGGTTTGACTTCGGTCAGGCGGCGCTCGACGGTGGCAGTCAAGTTATCAGCGGGGGCGTATGTGCCAACTTTGATGTTGCTCTTAGCGAGCGAGTATTCCTGTTGCTGACCGTCCACATCCACGTAGTAAAGCGGAAGCGGCTCGTCGTAGCCATCCACTGCGAGGGTCACGGCGTTCTGCGGCAACATGCGCGGCGGGTAGCGGAAGGTATCCGCTGGAGTCTTGAACGAGGTGGCAAGCATGTACAGGAACGGGAAAATCATCACCAGCGCAAAGAAGGTCAGTAGGAAATACAGGAAGAAGTTACTGATAAAGCGGAGCAGGCGGTAGGATTGAATTTTCATGTCTGTCTCCTTTTAACTTTCGTAAATGCTCGATTGGCGCTGGCGTTGGAACTGAATGAGCGTCAACCCGAAAATGACGATGAACAGCACCCACGCAATCGCGGACGCATATCCCTGCTTGAAGTTTTGGAATCCGCTGCGATAGAGATACAAGACCAGCGTGATCGTGGAGTTGTTCGGACCTTCGGGCGGATTCATCAAAATGAAGACCTGCTCGAAGACCTGCATGGCTTGGATGGTTGTCGTCGAAACCACGTAAAAAGTGGTCGGCGCCAGCAGGGGAAGGGTGATGCCCCAGAACTTGTCCCATGCGCCCGCGCCGTCCACGGTGGCGGCTTCGTAGAGTTCGCCTGGGATGTTCTGCAAGCCCGCCAGGAACAGCACGGTGTTGAATCCCATCGTCTGCCAGGCGGCAATCAGGATGACGGCAAACAGCGCGGTTTTTTCATCCGACACCCATTGAATCTTTGGGTCAACGATTGCGAGATTAAAGAGGTTGTTCCAAAACTCGATGCCGAGGGTGATGAAGTAGTTGATGTAGCCGATGGTCGCGTTGTAAAGCCATTGCCAGACGAGGGAGATGCCCACCACGGCGGCGATGCTCGGCATGAAATAGATGGCGCGGTAAAACTTCATCCCTGGCAGTTTGCTGTTGAGCACGTTCGAAAGGATGAGGGCGGGCACCACACTAAAAGGAACAGCAAACAGCACAAAGGTCAGGGTGTTGCGCAGCGCCAGCCAGAAGAATTTGTCGGCGGCGGCGAACAAAATCCCCCAGTTGCCAAACATCATGCGTCCAACTTCGTCATACACTTTGATATCCACAACATCCCTTGCCAATTGGGTTGGAGAAGAAAGCGTGGCAAATTTGATGTTGAGAATTTTTGCGTAGTTGGCGAAACCAATCCAGTTGGGCGTATTGAAAGCGTCTGAGTCGGTGAAGGAAAAATAAAATGAAAGCAGGAGCGGACCCGCGAAGAAGATGAGAAAGCCGATTAGATTCGGGGAAAGGAAAAGCCAGCCGCTAATAACTTGTTCGTGGTTGGTTTTGACGTGCATGGCATGGGCGCTGGGCTGACGCCACACAGTCCACAACGCGGCGCCAAAAATCAACATACCCGCCACGCTGATTAATCCTGCGGGCTGGGCAAGTTTACCGAGGAAATAAAGCACCCCGTTGATTGTGTCCACTTGCCAGAGGAAAAGGATGAAGCCAAGAATCATCACCCAACGCCCCACTTGTTTCAGGCTTTGCTCGGATGTCCGTTTGCGAGCGGAGTACTCGTCCATCGAACTGAGCAGGTAGCCCGCGAGGACAATTCCCAAGTAAGGGATGCCGCGTCCGAAGGTTTCGCCGAAGGCGTCAATGCCGATGAAGACTTCGCCGATATTCAACACCATGACCGTGCAAGCCACGAACGCAAGGTAGTCGATGACTAGCGAAATCATTCGTCCGCGGTGGTTGCGGCGCGTAATTTCCACAGCGCCGAATGCGCTAAATCCCGCCGTGATGGACAAAACAAGGCTGAGCAAAATTTTTTGCCAGAGTGGAACTTCTGGCAGCCTGCCTGACCAGACGGTGATGACTCCCGCCGCCGCGACGACGGCGAATAGTCCGCGCCAAATCATGGCGATTCGCAGGATGAGGTTGGTTAGTGAATCTGGCTTTTGATAATCACTCATATTTCTTCTCCTGAAATAATCTGTAGTTCGCTCCGTCCTGAGCGCAGTCGAAGGACGATTACTGCGTTTCAACTGCGCTCAACGCGAAGGGAAAAAAGACAGGGGCAGGCGATGAACCTGCCCCTGTTTACTTCAAGACGAACTATTTGAAAACTTTGTCGGCAGAGTCGCAGATGGTCGCGCCGAAGTCTTCAACCGTGGTTGCGCCAGTCAAAACACCCTGGATGGCGGGTCCCATGATCTGATCATACTCGGGCCAGGAGCCAGCCCACAACGGACCTTCAGCGGTCGGCTTGGCGTCGGCGGCGATGCCGTTCAGGAACGCCTGATTGTTGGCGGGCGGTGTGAAGGTGAGGAAGGCATCGAGCGCTTCCTGGCTAACACGGCTGGGGATGTTGGCGCCGAGGGCGGCAACTTTGCCCTGAGTCTGGGCGGTGGTCAAAGCTTGGACCAAAGCCCATGCTTCTTCGGGGTGTTCGGTCTTGGCGTTGACAACGTACGCACCCCAGAACAGCCAGTTACCAGCGGTGCCGCTGGGTCCAGCGGGGAGTTCAACCACGTCCCATTCGAATTCCACGGTGCGGACACCAGGGGTAGCCCAACGTCCATTCTGGAACATGGCAACCTTGCCAGCGCGGAATGTGGGTTCGGGATCTTCGCCGTAAGGAGTGGCGATATCAAAATCCTGATAGAGCGAGCGTTGGAAGTCGAGACCAGCGAGGGACTCTTCGGTGTTGAGCGCGCAAGCGGTGCGGTCTTCATTGAAGAAACCGCCGCCGGAGGCATTCAACCAAACACCGTAAGGACCCCACCAGGCGCTCGCGCCGTAGCCGTAGACATCAGAGCCGAGAGCGCGGGTCTTCTGGGCGACATCGAGGAAAGCGTCCCAGTCCCATTCGCCATTGGCAGCCAATTCACGAGGATCGGGAGCGCCGGCTTCGTTGATCAAGTCCATATTCAGGTAGAGGGCGAAGGTGGACACATCGCGGGGGAGCCCCCAGAGTGCGCCAGAGTCCGCGCCGGAGGCGGCGGTATCAGGATTGAAGGTCAGGTGTCCCATGGGACCAGCATAGAAATCTTCAACGCTGAAACCATCGGTGGCGGTGGCAAGATCGTTGACGTTCAGGATCAAGCCGCGGGTGGCGAAGTCCGCCACATCGGTTCCGGGAATCCAGAAGACATCGGGGGCGGTTCCAGCAGCAACTTCGGAGCGCAATTGATCTTGATAATTCGCGCCTTCTGTACCACCGGGTTCGTAGGTCAGGGTGATGCCATCGAGTTCGGCATCAAGTTCGGTGCTGATGTTGCTATAAACATCAATTTCTTCCTGATTGTCAGGGCGGGTGCGCCAGCGGATGGCGACATCTTCCATGGCGGGGGCTTCGGTGGCTGCAGGGGCTTCAACAGCGGGGGCTTCAGTAGCGGCAGGAGCTTCAGGGGCCGGGGCTTCGGTAGCGGGAGCGCCACAGGCAGCCAGTGCGAATGACAAAATCACAAGAAGGCTAAAAGCCTTGAAAAGCACGTTCTTCTTCATTTATTCTTCTCCTTAGAAATGTTTAAACGATTGAATGACAGGGAACTTGCCGGGAATTCAGGGTTGAATCAATCACCTCCTTTTTGTGATGTGGATTGCCTTACAACCAACTCCGCAGATAATTTCATGTCGCAGGTTTGGGTTGTCTTCTTTTGGATCATATCCAGAAGCATTCGGGTGGCTTCGCGCCCGATGCGCGGAATATCCTGCCGCATGGTGGTGAGCGGCGGGTCGAAATAGGAGGAGAGCGGCATATCGTCCACGCCGATGACTGCCAGTTGGGTGGGAACTTTGATGTTCGCATCGCGCGCGGCACGCAACACGCCCATTGCCATTCGGTCGTTTTGCGCGAAAACTGCGCTTGGCACACGTCCTTGCTCGATGAAGGAAAGCAGCGCGTCCTGCCCGGATGTGGCAGACCAATCGCCTTCGACCACCATGGATTCATCGAAGGCAATTCCAGCCTCGCTTAACGCACGGCGATAGCCCTCGGTGCGATCTTGTGAACAATCTTCTTCCATGGGACCGGTGACGAGGGCAATGCTGGTATGTCCCAGCCCGATCAGATGACGGGTGGCTTCGAAAGCCACTTTTTCATCATCCAGCGAAACCGAGCAGATATTTTTTTCGTGAGCGCTTGCGCCTACAAAAACAAGGGGGAAATCTTTGGGAATGAATTCAAAACGCTGGTCTGCATACGGGTTGATGACGATCAAGCCGTCCACGCGGCGGTGTCCCACTAATTCGTCAACCAATTCTCGAAACGACTCCGGGTCTGAGGCGGAGGAGGAAAGCATAAAATATCCATGTTGCCGCGCTTCCACTTCAGCACCTTCGATCACGCTGGCGAAGGTAAAGTCGGTCAGGTTGGGGGAGATGCAAGCCAGGGTGTGGCTTTGTCCGCGTGCCATCGAACGGGCAATGGCATTGGGGCGGTAGCCCATCTCTTCGATTGCCGCTTCCACTAGGGCGCGGGTTTCTGGCAAAACGTCCAAGCTGCCGTTGATAACACGTGAGACGGTCTGGTGGGAGACACCAGCCTTTTTTGCCACATCACGCAGAGTAGGACGAGAAATTGACATTTTTTGCCTTCTTTCTAATGTTACCGTTCACATGACCGGTAACATTAGTTTACAGGAACGATATAACTTTGTCAAGAGGCAATTATGAAATAATCTCATTATTGACGGGTGCTTGTCTTTCCCAATGCAGCAATCCATTGTTAAACCATAACTCGGACAAGCTGAAAGAGTTTTACGTGAATGGGCGAAGAACACGAAGTTTTTTTGTTTTTCTCCCTGACGCCGCCCGCAAAAGCAGATGTGCGGATAAATCAAGATTCACATCTCTTCGTTTACATTGATTCATGTAACAACGAAAATGGAAAGTATAATTCCATGAACACTGATTAAATGGTAATAATGCGAACACATCTTCAACAGTTACAAAAAGGAGCAACATAGATTATGGCTCACAAAAAATTCCCCATGGAACATGACAAGAAAATAGCCCTCGTTGCGCACGACAATAAAAAACGCGACCTGGTGGAGTGGGCAAAATTCAACCGTGATCTCCTCGCTCATCACCAGGTATTTGCAACAGGCACAACGGGAAAAATCCTGGAACACGAACTTGGTTTCAAGATCATCAGACTCAAAAGCGGACCCCTCGGCGGCGACCAGCAGATCGGCGCCAAGATCGTTGACAATAAAATAGATTTCCTGATCTTTTTCTGGGACCCATTGGAACCCCAGCCCCATGACCCCGATGTGAAGGCGCTCCTGCGCATGGCAGTGGTGTGGAATATTCCCATCGCCTGCAATCGAGCCTCGGCGGATTTCATGATCTCCTCCCCGCTCATGGACGGTGAATATGATCGCCTAGTGCCTGATTACGATAACTATATTACCCGTAAAGTGAACTTGGGCGAAAAATCGAGCTAGGCGGGTGCGATCTTATATGCCTTGCGGGGTCTTACGCAAAGTGTGTGTTTTTGTCTTGCCTATTTAGCCGCAGATCATTCATGAAAGGGTTTCACCCCGCATGATGAAAAATGTAGGCCACGTTTGCAACGTGGCTGCCCACAACATGGGATTGTCATGCTGCAAGCATGGCCTACGAAACCTATTTTTATCTCAGCGCGCCGATATGAAAATATTGTTCATCCGCTTATCCGTTTTGCGCGCAGCAATCCGCTCCTGAATCCGCTCTCCTAAACCATCAATCGGCGGGATATTTTCAATAAGACAAAATACAGCGCCGCCAGAAAAGCGGCGAACACCGCCACATTCCAGCCGCTTGTGTAATGGTCGCCAATCGCCAGCCGTGACAGGGTCCTGATCGGCGAAACATCCAGCAGGGTGCTGATGGCGGCCGCAGCCAGCAGCATGAGCGAGTAAATGAACTGTGAACGCTCACGGTCTT
Source organism: Herpetosiphon sp. (assembly GCA_020717985.1). Taxonomy (GTDB): domain Bacteria; phylum Chloroflexota; class Anaerolineae; order Anaerolineales; family Villigracilaceae; genus Villigracilis. The sequence continues at coordinate 10,008 of DYDH01000045.1, forward strand.
TAAGCAGAACTGCCGCCAATGCCGAAGAGGTCGAGGTGATTCCGGCAACGATCAATGCCAGCAGGAGTATCCATGTTGTGTGCTGGATGACGATCCCATTCAATTGCAATAACGTCAGCCAGGCAAGGGACTGCACGACAGACAGGATGACTGCGGAAACGATCTTCGCGCCAACCATCCCATTGACTGTCAACGGCGCGGATAAAAGCGTTTGCAGTGTGTTGTTTTCCACTTCCTCCGTGATCGAGTCAATGGACATACTGCCGGCAACAAAGGCTGGGAAGAACATCAACATCGGCAGCAGCACCGAGTAGATGAATTCAAAGGATATGGAAGGCTTCCCTTTCAGGTCTGTGTAACGTACTTCGATCCCATTCTGCGTGCGCAGGTAATTCTCATATTGTTTGAGCGGTTCCTGAATCACCATGCGGATCAACGAACTGACAGCTTCCGAGTCCGGCAAATATAGTTTGATCTCTGCCGTGTCTTTCATATCCGGCGGAATGACCACGATGGCGTTCACCCTGTTCTGAAAAAACTCGGTTTCCGCTTCCGTCAGCGTGGCATACGGAATGACTTGTAAACCGCGTTCATTGATGAACCATCCCAGCGGATTGTCAGATGGGCCGACCATCCCAATTTTTATCTGCGCGCCCCCAAATTTCATGATCGTATCCGAGTCATACAAAGACAGCATCCCCAACAGCAGGGCGGACGAAAAAGAGGCGATGAATAATTGGATCAGGATGGCGATCACGATGGTGCGGTCACGGATGACGGAACCCAGTTCCTTTTTGACGACAGCCAGAAATGGGACCATCATAGCCCGCCTTTCATCAAATACCAGTTATAGATAAAATGCGCCACCGTCCCAACGATCAATGCCAGCATGTAGGGCAGTTTTGCCTTCGTTGCCAGAAATGTCACAATGGCGGTGAAAATAAAATGGGCCGCGAGCGGCACAAGCAGGAACAAGCCCGCGCCGAATAAGGCTCCCGAAACCGAAGCCTGCGTTACCATGCTGATCGAAAGCAGGAGCAGAAGTTTCTCGCCGATTAGAAATCCCAACCCCGAGAGAAACGACAGTGCAAGGATGTCGCGGGCGGATGTCACCACGCGGCGTTCCGCCAGCACCACGATTCCAACCGACTTGACCACTTCCTCTACGAACGCGGAAGCGATCAACATCACGCCGAGGATTGCGCCGATCGGCAGGTTGGTTGCAAACGCCAGCAGGACCACCTGCACCATGTACACGCCCGGGATCACCAAAAGACTCCACAGCGGCACCGACAGGTACGGCTTGATGTGCGCCATCATCAGGTAGATCGCATCGGCGATCTTGCGCGTCAGGGGACGATAGCCCATCAGGAATTCTTCATTAAGCATTCGGGTCCCCGCAAACATGGCAAAACCAAAAATCGCCGACATGGGCAGTGATGGGAACAAATATTCCCGCCACCCGAAGGGTTCATTGCGGTACATCTTCACGGCCAGCGTCAATGGGGATATATAGGCGAGGTCATTGGTGTTGGTGAACATGGCCGGGAATACAAGATAGGCGGTGGTCAACGTCGTCACTAGCATGGCAATGAAAGTGGTGTCCTTGAACGTGCGATAGAACAACGGCACCATCAGGTAAATGGCGAAGATGAACAGCGTTGTAGGCGCAAAGATGGCTAAAGCAAGCGGTACATTCCCCTTTGTGAGCGTGGCGATCAACGCAGTGGTGGCAAGCGCAAAGACGGCATACGGCAGCATTTTTCCGAGGATGATCTGGAAAGGCGTCACCGGCGCAGACAGCAGGATCGTCAGGCGGCGGTTGACCTTTTCATCCATAAAACTGCTGGTGAAAAAGATGCTGATGAACGTGATCGGCAGGATATAGATCAGCGCGACAAGTACCTGGGTGAACGGCGCGGGCGGGGGCGTCAGGGATGGGATGATGACCTCTTCGGGCTTTGCCGCAGCTGGAGCCTCGCTGCCGTCTCCAGCCTGACTTTGAGCCTGGTCGGGTTTCAGATAGTTGATCCCCACTTTGAGCGGAAAGGCAACCTTCTCCGCATAGGATGCGCCGACCCGTTCCAGTTCCTGTTTCTCCATATATTGTTTGAGCGCCCGCACCGCATACTGCGACCTATCGTCATTACGGTCGGTTACCTGTGAGCCATTGATCAATACGTCAATGGACTGTTGTTCGAGAAGCGCCCTGCCTTCCTCTGGCGTAACTGCGACGACGGAAAAACGGCTGTCTTCAATGGGAGGGACATCGCCCGAAACACCCACGCGGTACAAGCCATTGCCAAGCGAGACTGTGTCACGCAGGGCAAATGCCGACAAGCCAAGCACAGCCAGCAGCAGCAATACAGCGATCGGACTCGCGCCGCCGCCAAAACGTTTGCGCAGACGTGTCACTTCACGCCATGCGATTACAAGGATTTGATTCATAGGTATCTCATTATGTCATTGCGAGGAGCCGCACTTTGGCGACGAAGCAACCCCCACATCATTGGGATTGCTTCGTCGGGGAGAGCACCCTCCTCGCAATGACATTATTTATTTTTAGGATAAAATTGCAACATGATTCAACTTACAAATGTCACCAAACGTTACGATGATACTACAGTCGTTGATAATTTAAATATACAGATCGAGACCGGCGAGATCGTCGGTATTATCGGTCATAACGGCGCGGGGAAAAGCACCACCCTAAAAATGATCGCCGGTTTGATCGAACCAACTTTGGGCGATGTGCGTGTGATGGGACGCAATATACAGAAGGAAGGTGTCAAGGTCAAACAGCATATCGGATTCCTGCCCGAGGAAAGTCCGCTGTACGAAGCCATGACCGCACAACAATACCTGTTGTTCTTCTCAGAACTCTACCGTATGCCGCGCCAAAAGGCATTGAAGCGAATTGATCAGATACTCACTTCGCTGGATTTGGTGGAGAAGAACAAACTGACCGGCGAATTTTCCAAGGGAATGAAACGCAAGACCGCCATCGCGCGCGCATTGCTTCACGACCCCGATCTGCTGATCCTCGATGAACCCAACTCGGGGCTTGATCCGCTTACCTCGTTCTTCATCATCAATTATCTAAAGACCCTTAAGCGCGAAGGGAAAACGATCATCCTTAGCGCGCATAATCTCTTTCACGTCGAGTCGATCTGTGACCGTGTGGGGATCATCAAGAACGGCAAATTACTTGTCTTCGACACGATGGATGCAATACGTGCCCGTCTGGGGAAGCGTGAGTATCAGGTCGTCTTTCATTCAGACCATAAACTTGATTACGAGCATGTGGGCGGCAACTATGTTTTCCGCACCGCTGAAGTGGATGCCATCGCAGGGATGCTTGAAACTGTTTCAGCAAACGGCTGGACGCTGGTGGACCTGTCCATGCGAGAATCGGCGCTGGAGGAGATCTACGTCAAGTTGATGACGAACGAATGATTCTGTGGAGATAAGGATCATGTCACTGGGCGCAGGGCGGCGATTGCGCGGGTAAAAGGATTGGAAACAAAGTTGGAACTGAAAAGCAAATGAACCCGAAGATAAAAGTATCCGGGTTCATTTGCTTTAGAGGATGGTCAATGACGTGGGGAATTTCAAAGCGCAGGTTTTGTTCTGTCCAAAAACGTGTAAAAAAGTGTCAAAAGTGGGCCCGGCAGGATTCGAACCTGCGACCAAGCGTATACGGGTTTTATTCCTGCTCGGTAGTACTTTTTATCTTTTCGGCGACTGATTTTCGACCTGGTTGTAATGCTCTATGATTTGGTTTATTTTTGTTCGCACCTTTTCGGGGGCAATGATCGCCTTGAAACTTCCTTTTGTGCCTCCTGTGCCTGTCACGGTCACAGTTCCGAAGTCCAGCAGTCTCCCTAAAATGTTCTGATATACGTTTACGCTTTCAACCTTTGATAATAGGATTTCAAGTGTGTTTCTGTGTATCCATCCGCTTTTGGCAATAACTCGGCGGTTGGTAATTGCGAATTCTGTTGTCAGCATAATTACGCTGGCTTGGATTATCAGTCTTATTGTTAGAAAGAAAAACATTACTGCAAGAATTACATTACTGATTTGAATGGCAACATCTTTTGTTGTAATGAAAAGAACGATAAAGAAAATCATTGAAACAAAAGAAACTGCGGCGGCTAAAAAAATGATTGGGTTTACTTGGGCGGAATAAAGTATTTTTTCGTTGGGCATCAAATTATCTTTGATGTAGCTCATGGTTTCTTTGCCTTCTTCGATGTTTTGATTTGTTGTTTGATGTAGTCAATATGTGCGTATTGTTGGGGGATTGGTAATTCTTTGAATAACTGCACCAGTTCTTCTTCAAGTGCCGATAGTGCGATTACTGTTTCGGGTGGATAAAAATAAGTGATTGACTTTTTGTAATGGTGGGCTATTTGTACAAGTATGGCGGCGTTGATCGATGTTCTCCCTCTTTCCATATCTGAGATAGATACATGTGTAGTTTTTAGAATTTTCGCAAGATCGCTTTGATTTTCGTTTGCGGTTTTGCGTGCTTCTAAAATTCGTTGCCGAATGTAGCGGTTTATGGCGTTATCTTCTTGAATTTTTTTCATGGCTTCTTTGCAAAACTGTAAGAAAAATTATATCATTTTGGCTCTTGACATATTTTCGCATTGTGCTAATATTGTCGCACTTTGCGAAATAACAATATCCGAAAAAAGGACTTTCCAAATGTTATCTTCATCCTCTGGTGATTTGTTTCAATCGGTCAAATATTTTGAATGGCTTGATCTGCGGTTCCAGTCTCCGTTTGGTTATATGCCTGACCAGTTTCAAAATCTTTTCTTGTCCGCTCGGCTTGATTGGGTCTCCATGGGGGTGCTGTAATGTCTTACTTCTTTTCATCTGCAAAATTTTCTAATCATTTCCGTTTTCATACTCTGCCCATGATGCGCGATTGTTGGGAACGTGGAATTCATACATCCCTTCTTACACCTGATTGGGAACGTATTTGTCCACCTGATTGGTTCACTGGTTGAATTCGCGGGGCTTCCGCGTTACGGCACTCACGTGCTTGGTTTCAAATATTGTTTTACAGGAGAAAACATATGCCAGTTTTTATATCTCTCATTTTTGAAGTCCTTCAAATTCAATTGACTATCGGCTCTGTGTCAATTCCTCTTGGTGGTCTGCTTCTTGCCTTGATTATTCTTTATCAGGGTGTTTGGATGTCTGATTATGTCCAATTCCGTCTTTGGCATTATCGCAATAGATAGGTAAATTCGCGGGGCTTCCGCGTTACGGCTCTCACGTGCTTGGGTGATGGGTCACAAAAAAACAAGCAAGAAAAACTCAAAAGGAGAATTATTCAAATGGCAACAATCACATTCAAAGGTATCTGCTCCGGTACGGCTACCAAACATTCCAACAAGAGCGGCAATGATTACAAAATCACTTCCTTTGTGGAAGTCCCATCGCTCAACAAGTTCGAAGTGTTTGGTGATTTGGGTCTCTCGGCTCATGAAGATGTTCGTGAATACGTCTTTGAAGCTGGCGTTACCGGTCTTTCCAACGTCGTTATCAAGTCCGGTTCTGTCGCTCCTAAGAAATCATAGCCTGTGCACAGGCTCGATAATTGTAAAAGAAAGGAGGTGAAATTCTAATGGCTGGTTTTATCACTCTGTTGACCGATGTTCTCGCAATTGATCTGACCCTCGGCACAACCACGTTGTCCCTCGGCGGTATCGCGTTGGGCGTGCTCGTTGTCGGCGCCGGTGTCAGTTTCTTCAAGAAACTCGGCGGACGTCGCTAATTTGTTCTTCTTTGAGGGAGGGTAATTTATACCTCCCTCAACTTCTTTTTTGAGGTCTTATGGCAAACGTTTTACAACAACTTATCAACGCTTGGTCAATTGATTTTTATGCGGGATGGTCAATTATGGACATCTTCCGTGTATTCCTCATTCTCACGGTTGTTTCCATTGTTATTGACTATTTTTTTGACACGGCGAAAAGGTAAGGCATGATTGTATTATTCATCTCCCTTATTTTCTACGTTGTTGACCCGATGCTTGGAATTATCATGGCTGTGGCTCTCCCTTCGATTATCGCTCTTGATAGCACCGGAGAATATGGTCATGCTTTGGTTGGCGTTATCTTCGGCTTTGCTTTGTACTTTGTTCGTAAGGTTGGCTTTGATAATTCGGAGGATTAAAAATGTCAGACGTTATAACAGTTTTGAACATGCTCGGCATTACTCAATATATCCTCGGCGTTATTGTTGCGATGGGCGCAATCGCCTTGTATTTTGCTTTTATTCGAAAGGCATAGAATGAAACTTCGTTCTTTGTTTGGCTATCTTCTGGTGTGTGGTTTGATCGGGCTTTTCGTTTCACCTGGGGCGTCTGTCCTCGCTCATCAGATCGCAACGGCAACGGTTACCGGAACTTTTATTCCTCCCTCGGTCACTCCGACAAGGCTGAATTTTGCTTGTCCGGTGGGTACTCCTGCAGGGTGGGGTACTTACACACCTTCCGCATTGTGGGAACTTGAATGTTCCTCGTGTGGCTCGGTTGCGACTGTTACGCCAACGGGAACGGTTGTCCCAACTTTGGACGGTACTTTATACCCTACTGAAATTTCTGCAACGGGAACGGCTCAATTTTTGACGGGTACTCCAACGTCTTTGGGTACTGGTACTCCTTCAGCTACAGTTTCTCCTTCTCTGTCTTATTATCTTGGTTCGGGTACTTGTGACGGTTTATCTTTCGATGGTGGGGGGGGGGTTGATTGTAATACTTCACTTTATTGTGGTAGTGACGTTGTTGTTGCTTCGTCTTTTTCTGTTATTTCCACATCTCCATCTAATTGGAATGAATATGGGTTGTGGGTTTCTGGTATGAACAGCGGTGGTTTGTATAAGACAGGCGGATGGGTTCCCAATCTGAGTTCTAAAGGGTATTTTTGGTTGCATTCTAGTTCTGTCTCTATGTTAGATGCCTACAATTATCTTGCTTTGGATGGTAGTTATTATCTTCTTGGCAGTGCTTATGTAGATGTGTTTCCTGAGTATCTGACTATTGCTGCTTGGGATTATCCTGTCGGAGATACTCGTCACGGTGTTATGGCTGATGTGAAGGTATTGTGTTATGGCAGTAATGCTCCTATTACTCCTACACCTATCGGTTCTGTCACCCCAACTGGTACCCCATACATGGATACCGGATATTGTTCCTCCGTCGCTCCTACTCTCGATGTTTTCGGTTTTGATTTGTTTCTTCCTGACGGTGACCCATTTTGTGACATGGGGTGGGATAGTTTTGGAGTTGGCGAAACGACAATTCCAGCCGTCCAAATTTGTTTACAGCCTTCTCGCTTCGGTGTCATTCGTCTCTATAACGAAGATTATGAGGTTGGGGTTTTTGGTCTTGCGGCCGCTGCCGCTTTTCTTTGGCGTTTTTTCCGCTCAGCATAAAGAGGTCAAAAAATGTTTTCTGTCACTATTCCGGTTCCAACAGTTTTTATTTACATTGCCGCTGTCGTGGCGGTTATTCTCATCATCAAGTTCATTGTTCGCTTTGTCTTGGGCTAAAAATGATACTTGGTTCTCGTCTTTACGATGAATTGGACGATGAGCGATCTATCTGTATTACTGGCTCTTTGTCGGGCGGTAAAACTCGCTTGGCATTTGACATTGCCCTTTTCTATTGGCGTCGCGGTTATCGTGTTTTTTCCAACGTTCCGCACAATTTCAAGAACTGGACAGGCGTCGAAACTTACGACCTTTTCAAAAGTTATGTTGTGATTGACGAGGGCGGGGAGTATGTCAGACAGGCAAAAGTAGCTAGCTCTATTACTCGCTCGGCTGGCAAGGCAAATTATTATGCAATTTTCGCGGGTAAGCGTCTACCGCATAAAAATCTACAGGACATAGTAATAAGACCGCGGTTCGATTTCTATAAGAATTTCGGCATACCCCTGATACTATGGCGCGCCCAGGTCAATGCAGATGAAAAATACAAGTTTGTTTTCTTTCAGGCGTTCCCTCAGCTTGTACATGGCACTTTCTCAACACGCACATCTTCGGGGGGTATCGAGGACATTTTCGCTCGTGCTCAATATACTGTTGACCTCTTGGCGAAAATGGAAGGACAAGAAGCAGGTCAACAAGTCGAAGCCGGATACACAGGACTTGCGGACGACCTCGCCGAAACGCTTGGACAAGGTATATCCTGAAAGGACGTTCAAGGGTCGGGATCGTATCTCCTTTGTTCCTCGTTGGGTTGCAAATTGGCTTATTACAGGAGCAGTCATTTATCTCATGGGTTCTTATATTTTGCGTTTCATGGGTGTTGATAGTGCTGGCTTTGACCCTTTTGGTTTTGGCGGTTCTGTCTCTGCGTCCGCTGTCGCTACTACTACGCCGTTGCCAGATTATCCGCTGAATAATCAATCCTCTTTTTATGCGTCCTCCGATGGTCAAAGGTTACTTGCTACTCAAACGGCTTTATCTGTCATTGTGAATGGCTCGGGGTCTGCTCCTGTCGCTCCTGCGCCCACCATGCCTCAAATACAGCCAACTTTTACACCTTATCCAGCACAGCCAACTTTTACACCCTATCCCACACAGCGACCTATTACAGGCTCTTTGCTGGCAATTGGTTACTCTTATTACTGGCCGCCGTGGGGACCTCCCAACTGTGACGCGGGAAACTGGCATGATCGTGAGAATTTTTGTGATGACGTTACCGCGTCTGGCTTGCGTTGGTCTGATTATGTCGGGCGGGGTGTCGCTGTCCCTTGGGAGTGGCAGGAAGATATACCGCTTGGTTCTACCATTCGCGTTCATTCTCCCCTTTCGATGATTGGGGATTACATCGTCCTTGATCTGTGCGGAAGTTGCATCAAGCCGGAAGGACATGTTTATTTTGATTTTCTTGATAATCGTGCACGTCTGAATTTCACGGTTCCTATGCTTGTTGAGGTCATAAAATGATTTACATTGTTTTATTTGTTTTATTTTTCATAATAGTTATTGTTATTTACAGAATTATCTATTTTTTTTTGCAGAGTTGAGGTCATAAAATGAAAAAAATTTTTCAAATTTGTTTGGCGGTTCTTTTCGGTTTTTCTGCTTTGGAGATTTTTTATTTTATTGCCTCTCTATATTCTGAAATTGAATACCTTGAAATTGAGAATAATCGATTGCTCGAGAATTTTCGCGCGCGTCAAAGGTAGCCGCGCGGGGTTCCCTGTCAGGGGTGCGCGGCGTTTGATCTGCGCGGGTTTCTTGTCTATTGGTCATATTTCTAAAATGACTTTGAAAATTTTGTGATGAGTGCAGTAAAGAATTTATGTGAATTAGTTTTGCGAAGGTGTCGGAGTTTTTTAGCTTTACTGCACTCATCAACTTTTGAAAGGATTTTTTCTCTTGGATCATATTTTTCGGTTTGCTGAGACTGGTTCTCTCATGGAGTTTTCACCGCGGTTCAAAGTTGCCGTGTCTAAAAAACGGACTTGGCGACGGTCTGAAATTTCCGCTTTTTCTGTTCGTTCTCGTTCTCGTCTCAATCGCAAAATAGCCATGTTGCAGCATGGTCAACTGCCTTTGTTTGTTACTCTCACTTATCATTTGGAAATTCCTCAAAATTTTGAGGGTTATAAAAACCACCTGGATCATTTTTTCATTCGTCTTTTGCAGAAGTATCCCAAGGCTGGTGTTATTTGGAAATTGGAATACCAATGGAGAGGTTATGCACACTTTCACTTGTTCGTTTGGAATGTTGGCTTGGATGACCTGCGGGCGTTTGTTCCCCGTGTTTGGAGTGGTATTGCTGGGTATGGTTCTGATGATCATCTTCGCTGGCATGAGGGGACGTTAGGGAATGGGAATGAACATTGTGTTCAGGCTGTCCGCTCTTGGAATGGTGTCAAGTCTTATGCATCGAAGTACTTCGCAAAAGTTGAAAATGATAAGGTTGGTGGTCGTGTGTGGGGTATTCGTGGCAGTCATCAAGAACACGTTGGTGAGAGGAACGGAAAGCCAGTCTATAAAAAGGTTTCTAATGTTCCGTTTTCCAAGATACTCGAATTTACTTGTTCCTTGGATGTTGCGCTTCGATTTCGTGAAGCTGTTCAGCGTCGCTTGAATTTCGATTTTCAGCGTCTCGGCTTCTGGTGCTCAAATTATGAAGTCGAGTGGCTTTTGTTCTTCGATGAACTTTGGCATTCTGAATGGGTCGCAAGTCACCCTCCCGATGATCCTCCATTTTGGGAAGATGATTTATTTTTTGAAGATTTTCACGAGGAAATTATCTTATGAATTATGCTCCTTTGCCAATTGTCAAATGTTTCAAGTGTGCAAGCGTCTTGTATTTTGGTGCTTGGTGTTTTCACCTTTCAACTTCGCGCATTTATTGTGAAAAATGCGCTCCTGCTGGTTGTGTAGTTTTTCAGTGATTATCTTGGCGGGCCGTCTCAATGGTTCTCAGCGTATGCGGCTTGGCAAGCTCTTGGATATGTTTTATAGACCGTCTGAACTTGCGCAAGAGATAGGATTTTCATATAGGCAAATTGGACGGGTTTATCTTCCTCTTGGTTGTCCGTGCGACCGTGCACCTGGTCAAATATGGATAAACGGTCGTGCTTTTGCTGAATGGTACGAGGCGACATATCCGAAGCAAACATTACTCCAAGATGAGGCTTTTTGTCTGACTTGTAAAAAGTCTGTCAAAATGTCTGAACCAGTAAAGAGAAAAAAAGGACGTTTGTATTATTGGGTTTGCAAGTGTCCTGCTTGTGGTCGTAGGATTTCAAGAATTATTGATCGAGAAAAAATATAATTTTGGGCAAGTAGGGAAGGGTGACCCGCCTCGACGTGAGAGGTGTTAGGAAATGGTAAATCGGTAGAATAAAAACTATCGGAGAAATACCTAACATGTGTGTTCGAATTCACACATTGCCCACATTTTGAAAAATGATAAATCGTGAAAATTGGAAAGCTGTTCGGTCTTATCTTCAATATCGGCGGGAAGTTGATCTTGTTTCAAAATCATCACAAAGGCTCGAAGAAAGCTGGCTTCGTCATCTTCTCGAATGGGCTGATAGTGCTGCCTTCGTCCACGTGGAAAAAATTCGTCCTTCTTATCCTCATCACCTGCGCGGTTTTGATTTTTCCCCTGTTTATTATTCTCACTTGTTGCGGTCTGCTCGGCGTTTTCTTCGCTGGCTTTCTCATCATCGGCGGGGTTATGCCGGTATTTCTGTAGCTTGGTTGGATACTCTCAAAGTCGGGGGTTATGGTTCCACGAATGAGAATATTCATGAATTTGTTTCCCTCGATGAAATTCGCGCCATTGCGTCCGCTCCTGTGCAAAATATTGGAGAGAGACGTATTCGGGCTTCTGCTGTGTTCTGGTGGCTTTCTGGAATACGTGTCGGGGCGTTTGTCAGTCTGCCAGTGTCTGCTGTTGACCTGGACACACTCACGGTAAAACAGTTTCCACGGCTCGGAGTTCGGACGAAATTCAAGAAACATGCGACAACATTTTTACTCGATATTTCTGATCTTCTTGAAGTTGTGCGGAGTTGGGATAAAGAGGTTCGGGCCAGTGGCTCCCGCTTTTGGTTTGCTCCGGTTTCACCTGAGACGGGGCGAATTGTTGTGGATCCTCTTGAAGTTGGTGTTCATCGTGCTTCTATCGCTCGGCGTGATTTGCGTCTCTGGCTTGATCGGGTCGGGCTTCCGTATCATTCGCCGCATAAGTTCCGGCATGGTCACGCAGTCTACGCACTCAAACAAGCGAAGGACATTCCAGCATTGAAAGCAATTTCACAAAATCTTATGCACGCGAATTTGTCTGTTACCGATGGGGTTTATGGAATACTTTCAGATAATGACGTGAAAGCACAGATACACGGATTGGGAAAGTCTGAGGATGGGGAGCAGGTCTTACGGTCTATTCGGGAATTTCTAAAGGGAAAATAAATGCTTGGGGTTAGAAAAATCTTTTAGCCTCATCCGCGAAGCGTGTTCTTGTTCCCCGCTCACGGGTCGGTTTAGTTGTCCTTGTCCGCCACTAAATCTAACGGGTAGAAAATGCTGTTTGTAATCTTATCTACCCAGTTATTTTTGTCCTGCGTTACCTTTTCTAGCGCATAGCCTATATTCTCCCTTTCCAGATGAACCCTGTCTCCCGTTGCCGAATGCCCATGAGCGGTGTGGAGAATTTCCCAGCTTCGCCAGTGAACCCTCTCAAAGCGTTGCCGAATGCCCATGAGCGGTGTGGAGAATTTCAAAGTGTGGATTTTGTCTGTCCAAAAACGTGTAAAAAAAAGTGCCAAAAGTGGGCCCGGCAGGATTCGAACCTGCGACCAAGCGATTATGAGTCGCCTGCGCTAACCGCTGCGCCACGGGCCCCTTCCCAAAAATTACCACTTACCAATTACCCTATTCTGGTAAATAGTAAGTGGTAATCTTTAAGAGAGCGGGAGATGGGATTCGAACCCACGAATATCAGCTTGGAAGGCTGATGCCTTACCACTTGGCGACTCCCGCGTGTAAAAAATATACTTGCGAGCCGTATTATATGGGTGTTTTGCTTTTTGGGCAAGTGATTTTTTGGAATTTTACATCGGAGACATTGACAAATAGAAGAGTGGAGTTCAGGTTATTGATGAGGAGTAATCGTTTATTAACATGCTTTTTCTATCGAGATGACTAAAACGATAATACCAAATGCCACTGTAATGAAATTAACCATAACCCAGGGTGCCCACAACGTGCTTTTAGTAATAAATTTAAACAACCAGGTTTCTTTGGCAAAAGTTTCCTTTGCTTTTCTTTTTGCTTTTCCTATAGCCGCTTTGGGTAGGAGCTTGTTTAGATGTTCGGAATAATTATCATGAAGCAACTCATGATAATAGATCCGTTCATGATATTTGTAATTTAGGAAAGCGCCAAGTAAGCCGAGAGGAATAAGGATCAAAGATAATATCGTATCAGCGTTGCCGCAAATATTCTGGTCGATGCCAATTATGGCGATAATTATGCCGACGACAACAAAAATGATATTTGTTGTCGTCGTTCGTTCTTCCTGATAATGTATGACGCGCGCGTTTTCTTGATCTATTAATCCCAATAAGGTATCTGTTTCAACTGACATTATGATCTCCTATGTTTGATACGACAATATCGTATTTATTACCCGACTAAATCAGTCAAACTAAAATAATTGGGAGAAACAAACTTGAGAATATTGTAAGCCAAGATGGTGAGTTTCTGAAATTGGAGAGTCATTCTATTTCTTCAAAATACATCGCCGCGAAATACTCCATCAACAAAGGGTGGATGAAGATGTATCCATCTCTTACCAATGTTCGTAACGTACCAGATCAGTCAGTGATTTGCGGATTTTAAGACCGGGCTGGTCGGCTGGATAGCCGAGTGGTGTGAAAACAACCGGCTCGACTTCATCAGGGAGTTGCAAGACACTGCGTGCAGCTTCCGCGTTGAATGCCGCGATCCAGCAGGTTCCAAGTCCCAGATTAGTGGCCTCCAGAATCAAGTGGTCAGCCACAATTGCCGCATCGATCAGGCGGGCATTGAACTTGTCACTTTCGCGCACCCATGCCTGTGAAGAAATCGTACAAACAGCGATCACCAACGGAGCCTGAACGAACCACGAACGGCGATAAATCTTTTTGATCTCTTCTTCGCGTCCGGCCGTGCGCATTACTATTAGTTGGATAGGCTGCCGATTGGCTGCGGTCGGCGCGAGGCGCGCCGCTTCCAGAACAGTTTTCAATTTTTCGTCTTCGACCGGGTCGGGGCGATATGCTCTTACGCTATAACGTGCGGCGATTAATTCTGAATATTCCATCGTAATTTTCTCCTGCCATCGAGTATGTTGTAGTCCAGATGTCGTATTCTTCGTTCAGGATGTAAGTATCGCTCCAGCCGCCTTTGGATCAAATCCATTGGGAAATATTGTGCTTGGAGCATATACAGCCTCGGCGAGATTAGCCCAGCGCAGGTTTGCTCCGCTCAGATTGGCGCCGATTAGTTTGGTCTCGGTTAAGTCAGCTTTGGTCAGATTGGCATTGCTCAGGTCGGCAGTGCTCAGGTCGGCTTTGTTCAGCCTGGCTTCGCTCAAGTCAGCTTCACTCAGGTCGGCGCTGATCAACTTGGCATGGCTCAAGTCGGCTTTGCTCAGGTTGGCTTTGCTCAAATTGGTCCAGCGCAGTTCAGCCCCGTTCAGTTTGGCATTGCTCAGGTTGGCACCGTTCAAGGAGGCGCCGATCAGGTTGGCCCCGCGCAAGTCAGCCTCGCTCAGGTCGGCACGGATCAACTTGGCGCTGCTCAAGTCGGCTTTGCTTAGGTTGGCATGGATCAACTTGGCGCCGCTTAGGTCGGCTTTGCTCAGCTCGGCGGCGATCAGATCGGCTTTGCTCAGGTCGGCATCGTTCAATTTGGTGCCGCTCAATTTGGCGTCTATCAAATCGGCACCAACCAGGTCGGCGCCGATTAACTTGGCGCCGCTCAGGTCGGCTTTGTTCAGATTGGCTTTGTTCAAGTTGGCGCGGCGCAGGTCGGCGCCATTCAATTTGGCGCGGCGCAGATCAGCCTTGCTCAGGTCAGCATCTATCAGGTCGGCATTGATCAGTTCGGCATCGCTCAGCTTGGCGCCGCTCAATCTGGCATCTATCAGGTCGGCATCTATCAGGTCGGCACCGCTCAAGTCTGCATTCTCCAGCCACAGCGGTTTTGACTGGGTTAGTAGTAGGCCAAGCTCAGACTTTGAAAATTGCATTGTCCTGCCTCCAGGTATTTGTTAGGCGAATATCGCTTTCAATATTTCCAAAATGATCACGGCGAAGGACTCTTCTTTGCAATTGAATTATAACTAACTTGAGTTTCTTTAATACTTTCAATTTCCGGTGTTGAAAATATTTCTTGACTTGTGTGAATTGGTGGATGGATTGGGGATGCGCGAATCACAAGCCGACCTCACGTTGACAAATGCCCCCTCCCATAGTAATATTTGCCCCGCTCACCACCAAATGCCGAGGTAGCTCAGTGGCAGAGCAGGGGACTCATAAGCCCTTGGTCGGGAGTCCAAATCTCCCCCTCGGCACTACTGTTCGGGTTCATGAATTTTTCAGTTCATCCGTCTGAAGAACGCATATCCGCCCGATGCGAACGCAATCGCTTCAGGCAGATACCTGAAGCGATTGCGCTTAAAAACGCTCCTGCTGTCAATGGAACCATACGGCAGGAATACAACCTCAACTGAATAAAAAGGTTTTGCCGTCTGAAATCAGCAGACGGCAAGAAATACAACAATGGGTGAAAGGACTCATTGCGATGGAAGTTTCAGCATTAATTTGCGAATCTGCCGCCGCTTACGGAATAATTATTGGTGCTGTTGGATGCCTGATGACTTTCTTTTCTGTCGTTGATATTTTATTCCGTTTGCCTGTGCTAGTAAGTGACTAGAAAAAAGGAGTTCAATATGGCCGCTCTTATTAAATTTGTTACGCTCTCAGAAGCCGCGGAAAGGTTGCACCTTGCTCCGAAATACTTGCACCGCCTGATTAATAACGGTAAGATAGAAGCTGTAAGCATTAATGGAGAAACTGTCGTGAGTGAAAGAGACGTAATAAAAATGACGCCAACCCCGCGAGATGATCTGGCGGAATATCAAAGATTCGAGAAATTAAAAGGGGTACCTATTTGGTTGAGTGAGGCGGGGCGAAAATACAAAATAAGTCACGGAACCATTCA
>DYDH01000636.1 GCA_020717985.1 Herpetosiphon sp.
AAATAGTTTCTGCCGGTCAATTCCCCTGACAATTATATGATGCATCGCTCCCGGAGCATCTATTCGTGATTTTCTTGGCATGAATCCTGAGTATCATATCAACAAACATGAATCAAGTTTAATTGTTTAATACGTCCCCTATACTTTCCCCTATCCATCATATAATGCAGAATACTTTTATCTTCACTGACAGTTAATCGTGACAAAATAAAGGAACTTTGGTTACTTGCTTCGGATGGGTAACACAGCTTGATTGGATGCATGGCGTTTTCTCCCAAATATCTTTTGTATATTTGTATATTTTTTCTTGTTGCGATCAACGAGAGCATCAGTGGTGGCTCGGAGCGGCAGCGTAAAGCCAACCACTGCATGCTATTGTTGGCGATTCATGGGCGATTGTTGGCGGGCTGTCTTCGAGACCTTGTTCCCGTCTTCCAATTCGAGAAATGTTACCAAATCTATCCCCGCTTTAACTGTCCTTTGTGTTCCTTGAGCCTCTTGTCTCGGCTTACCAGAAAGCGTGCTTCTGAGCCACCGATGTCGAGCTTCTGGCAGACTCGTTGGCGTTTGTCGTAGTCGCACTCAAAAAGCTTCAGATGGTTCCAGACCAGTCCGCGCAGCACTTCGTACCCGATGCTGTATTCCTTGAGTTCGTCGGCCATATCAGTGATCCTGTGATCCGGGAAACCGTCCAGGAAGTCCAAGCGCGTCGAGAGGTCCATTATCCTAATCGAAACATTGTCATCAGCTTCCCCGAGTATCCTGTCGAATGTCGTCTTCAAATCAGCCAGCCCCACCGAAGTGGATGCGTGCTTCACCAGAGCGAAGCAGATGGCGACTCCGAAGTGGTAGACGGATGCCTTCGCTCGGCGCTCCACCTCCAGCTCGTCCATCGCGGGATAGCGAAGCCGGAGACGCTCTGCAACCATTCCCGCGAACGCTTCCTTGTCTCGCTCAAGCAGGTTGATGAAAGCGG
>DYDH01000271.1 GCA_020717985.1 Herpetosiphon sp.
CGTGCAGAGCGGCAAAGTGGATTCGGGATTCATCAACTGTCAGGCATTCAAGGAATTGCAAAAGGAAAACCCGTTCCTCGTCACGCTTGTAAACGACGTTTTCAGCAATCCGGTCGGGGTCGGTTTCAATCAGGAAAACGATGTGTTGCGCGAAGAGTTCAATACATTTCTGGCAGGGATCAAATCCAATGGCATTTACGACGATTGGTACAAGCGATGGTTCAAAGACAGCAATTATGAGATGCCTGTCATTGAAAACGCAAAGACCAACGGTAAGATCATTGTCGGTATGGTCAGCGATAAGGGATGGCCGTTCACCGTCATTCAGGATAATCGGCTGGTCGGCTCGGACGTGGAGTTGGTCGAACGCTTCGGCGCATATCTGGGGAAGGAAGTCGAGTACGCCGATATGGAGTTCGGCGGTTTGATCGCCGCCGTATCCACCAACAAAGCGGAGATGATCGTCAGCACGATGATGATCACTGAGGAGAGAAAAAAGCAGGTTGATTTCTCCGATCCATATTTCGAGTTGAGCGCGTGCGTGATGGGTGCGAAGCAGGAACAGGCTGTCGCACAGGAATCGCCTTCGTTCATCCAATCCGTTTCAGATAGTTTCTACAACAACATCGTCGTCGAAAACCGCTACCTGCTCATCGTGGACGGGATAAAAACAACCGGCGTGATCTCCATCCTTGCCATTCTCCTCGGCACACTGCTCGGCGCGTTGATCTGCTACATGCGGATGGCGCGGCAGGCGCTCCTCCAGGGCTTTGCAAAATTTTATATTTCCATCGTGCGCGGCATTCCTGTGCTGGTTTTGTTGATGCTCGTCTTCTACGTGGTCTTTGCCAAAGTCAACGTCAACCCGATACTGGCGGCTGTCCTCGCGTTTGGAATCAACTTCGCCGCGTACGTCTCGGAAATGTTCCGCACCTCCATCGAAGGCATTGACAAGGGACAGACCGAAGCAGGCATCGCGGGCGGATTTACAAAAGCGCAGACCTTCATTTACATCGTCATGCCGCAAGCCATCCGTCGCGTGTTGCCCGTCTACAAAGGGGAACTGATCTCATTGGTGAAGATGACTTCCATCGTCGGATACATCGCCGTGCAGGATTTAACCAAAGCCAGCGACATCATCCGCAGCCGCACCTTTGACGCCTTCTTCCCGCTCATCATGACCGCCGTACTGTATTTTCTGATCTCATGGCTGTTGCTGTTGCTGCTGAACGGTGTCGAACAGCAAACCGAATTGAAACGAAAAAGAAATACTGTGGTTTAATCCCTCTCATGGATATTATCTACAAAGACGAACACATACTCATTATCAACAAGCCCGCTGGGCTTTCCGTCCTGCCCGAAGGCTGGGAACCTGACGCACCGTATCTGGTCAAAATGCTGGAAGAGGAATATGGCAAGGTCTGGGTCGTTCACCGCCTCGACAAATTCACCAGCGGCATTATCATTTTTGCTTTAACAGCAGAGGCGCACCGCAGTCTCAATATTCAATTTGAAAAGCATGAGACCGAAAAAGTGTACCGCGCCATCACCGTCGGCGCTCCGCCGTGGAAGGAACGCATCACAAAATTTCCGCTGCGGGTCAACGTGGGGCATAAACATCGAACGATGGTGGATAACAAAAACGGAATGCGCTCCGAGACTCAGTTCAAAGTCTTGAATTGGGTTCAGGTTTCCCCCAACCTGGCTGAAGGCGCGGCATTGGTCGAAGCCCGCCCGATGACGGGTCGCACGCACCAGATTCGAGTCCATGCCTACGCTTTGGGCTACCCGCTTCTGGGCGACACCCTATACAGTTCCCCCGAAACAAACATCATCGAGCGCCCCGCCCTGCACGCGCACTCGTTGACCTTCAATCATCCAGTTTCAAACGAACGGGTTTCCTTCACCGCGCCTTACCCCGCTGATTTCAAAAAAGCGATAAAACTTTTGGCTCTTTAGGTTGCATGTTACAGGTTGCAGGTTGAACGTTCAAACCTGCAACCTGTAAACTTTCTAACCGATCTTCCTTGCTTCCATGTAAAACCGTTTTTCCCTCGCCTCGCCCATCGAGAAAGTTTTTCTCGGCAGCGCGCCGTCCAAAATCACGGTCTTGAACAAGTCAGACTTGTTCATGCCCGCAAGATAAATGCCTGCGTTGCCAGCCTGCCAACCGAGACGAGTCACCACATCTTCGCCGTGGACGTAATCAATCTTCTCCGCGCCGCCGTTCTTGAGGAAGTCATCCAAAAATGCCTGGATGGTGCCGACTGCCAGATTGGATGACGCATGGGAGATTTCGACAACGGTAAAATTCTTTCCCCCACCTACCAGACCAATTGCCTGCTTCGCGCCTTGTGTGGCGTTCACCCGTTTGATCATCGCTTCGGCACTGGGGGCTTCGGCATAAGTCAGGTTATCGCCAAAGGTTTTCTTCAACTCAGCAAACAAATCCTTCTTCAAACCAAACAACACGCGATGAATGGGTTCAAACTCCAGCCCTTCATCGTGGACGTTTTCGATCTCGACCAGCGCGTAGCGTGAGGGATGCTCCATGCCGACCTGGGACTTGTTCTTTTCCCAAATGGCTTTGGCGGTGGCGAGGGAGTGATTGCCGTCGCCCATCGCAAAGAGCAGAACGGGTTCATCCTTGCCGATGCCGTATTTTGCCGCGAAGGTTTCGGGCTTGGCGAGTCCGCGCAGGGCTTCGACAATCTGCGTTTCGTAGTCCCCGCTCACAGCGTAGCCAGAGAGATGTCCGCTGTCGAGCATCAGGTCGAAGTCGTAGAGTTTTTCCAGTTTGGATTTGGCGGCGCTCAGGGGTTCGATCACCGTGTGATTCGGATCATCAATCAAAACGAGAATGTGGGGCAATTCCATCGCCGCGCCCTGACGAATTTTGATGCGCGGAGGAAGACGGTCAACAATCGTCCCTTCGGTGGCGCGGATCAAACTGGATGAGCCTTTGTTGTAATCGTAGCGTTCGAGGTCAAGGCAAAGGATGACGCCCTTGCGAGTCTTGCCGCCAACGGTGCGCTCGACATAAATAAAACCATCACGCGGCTGGAGAATGCCTTCATCCATGTATTTGCGCATGGCAGCTTGAATGCTTTTAATGCGGTCTTCTTCACCAGGCTTTTCGAGATGCACTTCGGGGAAGGTCAGGTTGAGGGTTGACGGCGCATCGCCGACGATCTTCTCCACGTCATGCCAATACTCCGGCTCAGAGGTAAATTGGTCGCAGGCAATGACCGCCCATTTTTTCAGGTCGGTGCCAGCCTTGGGCAAATATACCTGGGGAATTTGAATGCCGATGTCGGAAATTATTTTCATGGATACCTCATTCACGGAACACGCAACACGCAATATAAAAATGTAACGTGTTGCGTGTTCCGTAAACATTTATTTCTTCGCAAACGCGATCAACTTATCAGCCACTTCCGCGCCGACGCGACCTTGCGCTTCTTTGGTTGCCGCGCCAATATGCGGGGAGCCGATGACGTTATCCAGTTTGAGCAGTTTCCAGTCGGTCGGGGGTTCTTCGGCGAAGACGTCCAAAGCCGCGCCTGCGACTGTGCCGTTGGTCAAGGCTTCGTACAAGGCATTCTCTTCGATAATGCCGCCGCGCGCGCAGTTGACGATCCGCACACCTTTCTTCATTTTGCCAAATTGCTCCGCGCCGATCATGTTCGTGGACTCTTTGGTCTTCGGCAGGTGCAGACTGATGTAGTCGGCTTGTGCCAAAAGTTCATCGAGTGTGACCAGTTTGATGCCGGCAATTTCTTTTACATAAGGATCATACGCCACGACGGTCATGCCCATCACCGCGGCGCGTTTGGAAACTTCCTTGCCGATATTCCCCACGCCGATCAAACCGAGGGTCTTGCCGCCAATCTCGTCACCGTTGAAAATCTTCTTTTCCCATTTTTCAGCTTTGACCGTAGCTGTCGCCTGATAGAGGGAACGCGCCATCATCAGCATATACCCAATCGCCAATTCAGCCACCGAAGCAGAATTCGCCAGCGGCGTGTTCATGACCGTGATACCTTTGGACTTGGCATATTCATGGTCAATGGTGTCGAGTCCCGCGCCGCCGCGCACGATCACTTTCAGGTTGGGGCAGACATCGATCAAATCCTTGCGGACTTTGGTGCGCGAGCGCACAACCATGCCATCATAAGCGGGCAGCACGCTGGGCAGTTCTTCAGGGGTAATGTCGTCGCGCACGTCCACGGTCAAGCCTGCGGCGCGCATTTGCTCGATGTATTCCTTTTCGGTCTTATCGCAAATCAAAACTTTCATGAGAGTTCTCCTTGAATGGGAATTTTTATTTCTGCTTGCGTGAATATTTTTTGACATACTTCGGCACTGCGATGTCCTGTGTCATGAGTTCATCCTTCACAGGCGACAGGGGCACTTCCTGCATCGGGAGTACTCCCGCCCAGATGGGCAACGCATAATCCTCTTCGTCATCTCCGGGCGGACCGCTGCGCACCTTGGCCGAAGCCTGATCAATGTTGATCGAGACCACGCTGGTGGCATTCATTTCCTTGCGGTTGGGCAGGCGTGCCTCACTCCAGCGACCGGGGATGAGATGCTCAGTAATTGCCTCCAATGCCGCCATTTTTTCCTGATCGTCTTCCACCAATCTACCTGTGCCAAAAAGGACAACCGAGCGGAAATTAACCGAGTGATGGAAAACCGAACGCGCCAGAACCAATCCATCCACCAGAGTCGCTTCCACGCAGACCGGGTTTCCCGTTTCAATATGTTTCAGCAGGCGACTGGCTTTCGCTCCGTGCAGAACGATGGTATCCCCGACTCGCGCAAAATTGATCGGGATGATAAATGGCTGTTCATTCTCCGCAAAACCCACATGACAAATAAGCGCTTCGTCGAGAATTTTATAGATGGTATCCCGATCATAATGTCCGCGCTTGGGAAGGCGTTTGATTCGATTCTGGCTGGTCTTTTGGAATTCGGTCATATTTCTGTCCTTTGATTTTTGCCGCTGCTCATCTCAAGCCAGAGTGTATCACTACAACTCCCGGCGAATGAACGAAATCATTCTAACAATGAGGTTTTGCTTTGTCAACGACAGGCATCACGCGAAAATCATGTCAATTGTTCTTGTGAATTTGTCAGACAACCAATATAATGGAAAGAAAGGTTCATGTGTCTACGAAACCCTAAAAGTCTTTTGCGTGAATTCATTTTGATGGGGAGACCTTTAGGGTTTGTTATGTAGTGTAGGAAAAATTCATCGAAACAGAACCAGTTCAACGGTCAGGAATGAACCGTAAATCTTTCTAAACAGGAGAATCCAAATGTCTGATCTCAAACGTGCATACAATTTCAATCCAGGTCCCGGCGCTTTGCCGCTCGAAGTTTTACAACAAGCCCAGGCAGAATTGCTCGATTTCAAAGGCACGGGCATGTCGGTGATGGAAATCAGTCACCGCTCGAAGGAATTCGAAGCCGTGATCCAAACCGCCGAAGCCGATCTGCGCGACCTGCTTGGCATCCCCTCGAATTA
>DYDH01000272.1 GCA_020717985.1 Herpetosiphon sp.
AGCAAAATATGGACAGCGGGTGGCGCTTAAGGGAAATGTGGATTGCGCTCAACTCATGACGTTTGGCACACCGGATGAAGTCATCGAGGCTACCAAGGATGCATTACGCGTGGGGATGCCCGGCGGCGGTTTCATCCTCTCATCGAGCAACTCCATTCACTCGGCTGTCAAACCCGAAAACTACCTAGCCATGATGCAGACCTTGCGTGAATTTGGCCGGTACGGATAGTCTCACAAAAAAAGAAAATGCCTAATCAGCCATTGATGCTGGCATCCCGGTATCTGTGATCTTGAACGAGGGAATGATCGTAGCGATGGTTGAGGTGGATCATCTTCTTTTGAAGAGGGTGAATGTTTTGTCCCCGAAATTCTGGTCGCAGCACGTGCTATGCAGATAGGATTGGCAAGGTTGCAATTGGCGCCGACAAAGGTGATCTGCATGATAACGGCAAGAACCTGGTTGCCATGATGCTGTCCTGAAAATAGGCTTCGTAGGTAATGCTTGCAGCATGACGGTCCAATGTTGTGGGCGTCACGTTATAAACGTGACCTACGTTTTTCATCCTTCGGGGTGAAACCCTTTCATGGACACTCTATGGCAAAAAAGATTTTCGCAAGAGGTCTATTACAAAAAGTCCTTGAAATTTTCAAGGACTTTTTGTAATTAATTTACTGCCCAGGCCAGGGAATTTCAGCAGGACCCGCAAAACCGTGCTTTTCCTGAAAGAACACTCGTCCATGGGACGGGACGCTGCAGCCTGCTTCATCCACAAACGTCACTTCGGGGTAATTGGATGCGAGCGGGTCAAAGATCATTTTCCCGCCTTCACAGCGCCAAACCTCAATGATATAGATGAACATGTCAGCATCTTCTTCATCGCCAGCTCGCAATTCAATATCTTCCCATTTGACAGTGACCGTATTTGACGTGCGTACCGCACTTAATACGATTGTGGGGGCATAGTATGGTGAAACGGGGAGTTTGTACCCATCAGGGTATGTGACCTGCAAAGTTTGCGGGTCACCTTTTATTTCAATGAATTTGGTATTGACCCAGCACTTGTTTTTTCCTGCCACCATGACCCAGTTGTTTCCGTCTGTGCGTCCCATGAGTTGAATATTTGCGCCTTTCTTCAAGCCGTATAAATACAAATATTCTGATCCGGGTCCATAGCGACAACTAAGTAGATCCGCAGTCACGGTGGCGTCCAGGCTTTCCACAAATGGAATAGCTGTTGACGTGCTGGTCGGTTCAGCCGTCGGCGACGGGATTGGCGTAAATGTTTCAGTTGGAGGAGCGAGAGTAGGAGGGATTACCGTGTTGGTGGGGCTGTCTGTTGCGGGCGGCGCGATGGTTGTGGCTGTTGGAGGGGGCACATCAACAGGCGCAGCGGAGGGGAATGAGCAGGCTGTGATCAGGAAGATCAGAATGAGGGAAGTTGTAATAAATTTTTTCATGTCCATTTACCTTTAATCCTTTTCCATATTGTCCGATGTGAGATTGTTAAATTGTACCGTTAAATGAAACCCTCATCCAAAACTTATATAAACACAACAAACAAAACGGATTTTTTCGTTATAATCCTTGTATGACCACCACATTTATCTCCAGACGTAATTTGCCAAAACAGATTCTAGCCGCACTCATTGGCGGGTTTTTGCTTTTCATTGCCATCACCATTACCTGGACGGTGGGCTATCAGTTATTATACGCTGGTCGTATTTTCCCCGGTGTTTCAGTTGCGGGCGTGGATGTTTCTGGTCTATCTCCAAATAGCGCCGCGCTTAAATTGAGCCAAACCCTCTCGTTTCCGATTACCGGAAAAATTTTATTTCGCGCCGCAGACCAGATATGGGTCGCGTCTCCCGCAGAATTGGGCATGGTGTTCGACCCATCTGCAAGCGCCTTGGCCGCGTATAAATTTGGTCGTTCCGGCGGCTTGTTCGGTGCGCTGGCGGGACAGATCAGGGCAGGCGGACTTGGCGCTGATGTTTCGCCGGTGCTCATTTTTGATCAACGTGTGGCTTATACTTATCTGCAAAATATCGCCTCCCAAATTAATCAACCTGTTATTGAAGCAAGTCTGCGTCTTGAAGGCACGAATGTGGTTGCGCAGCCTGGTCAGTTGGGGCGTTTGCTCAACCTCGATGCAACTTTGATCTATCTCGGCGCGCAATTGCAGTCCTTCCGTGATGGGGAAGTGCCTTTGGTCATTCAGGAAGCCGCGCCAAAACTGGTGGACGTCTCCTCGCAGGCAGACGCTGCACGGCGCATCCTCAGCCAGCCGTTGACTATTACTGTGCCAAACCAGCGTGATGGCGACCCCGGACCGTGGACATACGACATTCCTGTGATCGCGAATATGATCGCGGTCAATGTTGTGGAGAACAATGGCAGGGCGGAAATGCAGGTGGGGCTTGATCTTGCCGCGCTGCGTCTGTCCTTGAACGAACTTAAAACCTATGTGGATCGTCAACCCGCAAATGCGAGTTTTATTTTCAATGATGAAACAGGTCAGATCGAATCCACTGCACCCTCCACCACAGGCCGCGTGATGGATGTGGAAGCCAGTATCACTGCCGTTAATGATGCGCTTTTGCGCGGCGAGCATACTGTCGCTGTTGTTGTTGGAGAACAGCAGCCTGCCGTAGCAGATACCGCCACGGGTGCTGACCTGGGTATTACGCAACTGTTAACCTCTTATACAACCTACTTCTATGGGTCCAGTAATGAGCGTATTCAAAATATTGTCGCGGCGTCAGGGCAATTTAATGGCGTATTGGTTGCTCCAGGCGAAACCTTCTCCATGGGTAATTCGCTCGGCGATGTAAGCCTTGAAAACGGATTCGCTGAAGCCCTCATCATTTACGGCGGGCGCACGATCAAAGGCGTCGGCGGCGGTGTTTGCCAGGTAAGTACCACGCTTTTTAGAACTGTGTTTTTCGCCGGTTTTCCCGTGGTTGAGAGATACTCTCACGCCTATCGTGTTTCCTACTATGAAAAGAATGCCAGTAACGATATTGATCCCGACCTGGCTGGATTGGACGCGACTGTATACTTCCCGCTCGTGGATTTCAAATTTACCAACGATACCCCCTACTGGCTGCTTATGGAAACCTATGTCAACGTTGAAGCGCGGACACTCACCTGGAAGATATATTCCACTCCCGATGGGCGGAGTGTCACCTGGGAAACGACAGGCCCGACGAATGTTGTCCCTCCGCTGGCGCCAGTCTTTGAAGAAAACCCGGAGTTGAACGCCGAACAAATTAAACAGATTGATTATCCTGCCCAGGGCGCGGATGTAAATGTGACGCGCACAGTTTGGCGCGGCGGTCAAATCTATTTCTCTGATAATTTCCAAACACACTATCAACCGTGGGCGGCGGTTTGTGAATATGGTCCCGGCACAGAAGACCCAATAAAGGCGGCAAAAAGAAAAGAACTATGCCTGTCGCCAAATACATAAATACCCCAAAATCCAATGGTACAATCTTTTGCAGAAAAAAACAGGAGAACACATGGTCAGCTCTGAATTACTTGAAATTTTACGATGTCCCAATTGTGTGCATGAAAAAGATGGCATGCTTGTTTTATACAAAAATGCATGGCTCGTTTGTCAGGATTGCGGACGCAAATATCCGATCGTGGATGACATTCCAGTAATGTTGATTGACGAGGGCGATAAGTGGATTACCACCGCACAGGACGCGCTCCCCGTCCCACCACCCGCTAAATAAATCTACTAATTTGAGCGTAATCGAAACGCAAGCCCTGCTGGCTGAATTAACCAGCGGAGATGACACACGCGCTGAAAATTCCGTTCCCGCGATCATCGAATTGGGAATGGCGGCAATTCCAGCGTTATTGGAATTGACCCGCGTTGAAGAAGTGGATTCCCGTTGGTGGGCTGTGCGTACCCTTGCCGCCTCGCCTCACACCCAAGCCGAAAACTTGATTCCGCTCCTCAGCGATTCTGCCCCGGAAGTGCGGGCCGCTGCCGCGCTGGCCTTGTGCGATCATCCGCACGAAAGCGCAGTCGAGTCCTTGATCAAAACTCTCGCAGATGAGGATTCTCTCACAGCGGGGTTGGCAGGCAATGCTCTCGTGAAGATTGGAAGCCCTTCGGTGTTGAGTCTGATTGGAGTGGCGCAGGAAGCGCCGACCGGCATCCGAACGCGTTGTGTGGCTTTGCGCGCATTATCTCAAATCCAGGATCATCGCGCCATTCCAGTGATGATGAAAGCTCTCAGCGAAGAATCGGCAGTGTTGCAATATTGGGCACAGGAAGGCTTGGACCGACTTGGGCTTAATATGGTATATATTAAGCCTTGAGGTATCACAAAGAATGAATAGATTTGAATTTTTGAAGAAAATAAAGTTTCCCAAATTTGGCCGCTCCGCTATTGGGCCGATTATCTTTTTTGTCATCACTCTGGCTTTGGGCGTTGCCGCGTTTATCTTCATGCGGAACTTCACTGCCTGTTGGAATTTGACTGGCTTACCGGGTTTGGCTCCCGCCAGTTGCGGCGAGGTTTCAAACACCTCAGATCAGTTTAACCCTGAAGGCACGCCGATTGTCACGGATGTTGCTGTGCTTCCCCCGCCTGTGACTGCTCCGGAAGTCGCTTTGCCTCCCGCCTGGGATGGCGCCAGCCGTATCAATATTTTGTTTATCGGTTTGGATTATCGTGATTGGCAGCTCAACGAAGGTCCGCCGCGTTCAGATACGATGATCTTGTTTACGATTGACCCGCTTACAAAAACGGCTGGTATGTTATCCATTCCGCGTGATCTGTGGGCAAATATTCCCGGCTTTGGGTACAGCCGCATCAATACCGCATATCCCAGCGGTGAAGGCGCTCAGTTGCCCGGCGGCGGCGCAGGCCTTGCCATGAAGACTGTGGAACAGTTGTTGGGCGTGCCGGTCCACTATTATGCACAAGTGGACTTTAACACTTTCATTCAATTGGTTGACAGACTTGGCTGTATTACCCTTATTCCTGAGGAAACCCTTATATTGGACCCGGTTGGGTCTGGAACAGACCATGTCAAGATTACCGCCGGCGGTGAGCGCGAACTTTGCGGTTGGAAGGTATTGGCTTTTGCGCGTACCCGTAAAACCCAGGGCGGCGACACAGACCGCTCCCGACGCCAGCAACAGGTGATCTTTGCCCTCCAGAAAAAAATATTCGATCCTGAGGTATTCCCGTCGTTGGTTCTGCAAGCGCCTCAAATGTACTCGGAACTTTCAAGCGGTATTCATACCAACATGTCACTTGAAGACGCCATCAAATTGGCCGTGCTTGGCAAGGATATTGCCCCCGAGAGCATAAAAACCGGCATTATAGATACCAGCATGGTGACATTTGATAATACGATGCTTGGCGGACAGGCCGCCAGTATCATGAAGCCGATTGCGGATAAAGTCCGCGTAT
>DYDH01000637.1 GCA_020717985.1 Herpetosiphon sp.
ATGTCCGGCGAGAATGGCTCTTTTGATACGTACAAGAGTATCGCTCATAATTAAGTATAGCACAAGGAGTACATTTCGGATTCATTACTTTGTAGTTCAGGGCAGCCTTCTAACGGATTCATCAGCAGCCGGGCGGTGCAGGCGCGACGGTCAATTTGCAGGCGCAGGCGGATGTGTACCAGGCGCTGCTGATGGCGGTCAACGAGCGCGCCTGGGTGGGCGGCTTCGTCAGCCGGGGCTATTACCCGCCGGTGGTGCTGCTCGACGCCTCGGCTTCCGTGCATGGCAAGCCCGCCGCGGACGTGTTGTGGTACTGGTATCCGAGGTTCTTGGGGATTACGCACTGATATTTGCCGGGTCCCTATCAAAACAAAAGGTCTCCCAAAAAGGAGACCTTTATTTTTACTTCAAAAGCGCTAACGGATTGGCTCAGCAGGCAGCTTTCTTTGTTTAGGCATCAACCAGCGCGTCAGCCTTGTGGTATGCAGGTGAATTGGCTTCGATCTTTAGCATTGCTTCGCGGTCATAGACCTTCTCGCCGCAATTGGGGCAATCGTAAAATTCCACCTTTGGAACGATATAGGTTTGTCCTTTGTAACTGCGGGTGATGTCGCGCACCACACGCCGGATTTTGTCACTGCCGCAGGTTGGACAAATTGTGATTTGAAGTTTGTTGTTCATAGTTATAACGCTTTTTTTGAGGAGATCAGGAAATAGTAAGTTTCAACACCAGATTCTTGTACCAATTTGCCTTTGGTATAAATCATCAAGCCTTCCAGATTCGTGCTTTGGATAATGTGCAAGTATTCTCTAATTTGTTGTCGAAAGGAACTTGTTGAGCGGATGGTTTTATAGATCGCAACGGCGTTTACGATGGACTCGACAACATCCAATTCGCTCAATCCATCTGCCTCAAGTTCCAAGCTGGCTTTTTCGCTAAAGGCGTAATGTCCGGCGAGAATGGCTCTTTTGATA
>DYDH01000273.1 GCA_020717985.1 Herpetosiphon sp.
ATATTCGACAGGCGCGTTTGTGCGGCAGATAAATCAGCGGCAGATTTGCCATCAGAAACAGGATCAACTGCAAGGTCGAAGGTGAGGCGGTTAATATCCGCTTGCAACTTTAAGAGTTTCTCCTTCAACGGAGTCAACTCCTTCCGCAATTCATCAACGCGCAACTTTCTACTTTCCACGAACTTCTTATTTGTCCGCTTCTCCCAACAATTCACCACGTCGGGAATATCATTCTCATCAATCGCCACACGTTTATCATCCAGCGAAAAACCATCGTGCGCCATATCATAGAACCAAATGTCCTTCGTCTGCGCGCCGCGCGTGAAGAACAGCACCGCCGTGCTCACCCCCGCGTACGGCTTGAACACACCCGAAGGCATCGACACCACCCCGTCCAGCCGATTCTCCTCGATGATCCTGCGACGCACCTCCACATGCGCGCGGCTCGACCCGAACAGCACCCCATCGGGCACGATCACCGCCGCCCGTCCGCCCATATCCAGCGCGCGCAAAATCAAATGCAGAAAAAGCAACTCGCTCTTCGTCGTATCCGAAGGCAGCGTGGGATGAACGCCGCCCTTATCCACCGCGCCCTTGAACGGCGGGTTCATCAGGATCACATCATACTCGCGCTCATCGTCGAACGACTTCGACAGCGAATCCATGTAATAGAACTGCGGCGACTCGATCCCGTGCAGCATCAGATTCATCGACCCAATGCGCAGGATGGTCATCCCCGAATCATTATCGAAGCCCCGCAAATATTTCTTCGTCGACATGAACGATCTTTCCGCCGCCGACAACTGGTCGCCGATCAGATGGTGAGCCTGCCCCTCGGCATCGTACTCCAAAATCCCCGCCGACGTATGCTTCTCCAAAATATACTGGTGCGCGTTGACGAGAAACCCGCCCGTCCCGCCCGCCAGATCGCCAATGCGCTCGCGCGGCTTCGGATCCACCATCTGCACCATCATGCGGATAATATGCCGCGGCGTGCGGAACTGTCCACCGCGCCCCGCAAACTGCATGTGACCCAGCATATACTCATACAGATCGCCCTGCACATCCTGATTCTGCTCCGCGATCTTCATCTGATCGATCAAATTACACGCCTCGATCAACAACCCCGCCTTATTGATCTTACACTGCGCCCCCTTCATATACTCCCCAAACGACGACTTCACATCAGCCAATTCGACCAATCCTGGGAAGACGACATTCTTAAGATGACTCAACGCCTCTTCGGCTTTCAACTTCGTCCAATAGCCCCAGCGCATCTCTTTCTTAACCGAAGGCTGATACGTCATCCCCTTGCGCTTTGCCTGCCTCTCAGCCGCATTCTCGCGGTCATCGAGTCTCTTCAAAAACAACAAATACGAAAACTGCTCGATAGCATCGAGCGGGTTAGACAGTCCCCCCGTCCAGAACTTATCCCAGAGGGCATCTACTTGCGAGCGGAGTTTAGGGTCGGTGAGCATGAGTGATATTAACCCATGTATCCCATAATCTCAGCAATGCATTGATTTTGATCTTTATAGATAATTGCTTGATATAGTTTCCAAAATAGCGGCATATTACATTCTTCCAATATGACAGGAAGGATTTTCATCTTTTTATCACGTTCCCTGCTAATCGCCGCTTGCATTTCCAAGTTTACCCACGCACTCTCAACCGATGTGGATGAGACTAAGACAATCATTAGTTCACTTTCAGATAAGCCCCGTTCAATAGCCTGTACCCAAGTTTCCGTTTTTTTGATGCTATCTGGTGCAATCCAAACTCTTATTCCTTTTGTGCGAAGTGCATCAGCAATTTTATTTGCTCTCACCCCATCAGATTTTACGTTATGGCTGATGAATACTTGGGGCGATTTTTCCCCAATTGTCTTCTCAAATTCCTTATACTCTCCTTGCCACTGTAACACTTTCCGAAGGTCTTGTGCTACTTGTTGTGATAGTTGTTCAGCCGATTCAAATTTTGAAAATGTAATATCGTTTGACAGCTTTTTCTTTAGGTCTTTCAGTCTTTGGATTTTTTGTATATCGGATTCAATGTCACTGACTCTAACAGGAACATCATCACTTTTTATATACACCAAACACAACTTTCCGACCTTTCTTGCGTAGTCGTATTCGCTCTCAACTTCTGCTTCGTACCGATGTCCAAAGATAAATATGCAAATCTCGCTCTTATCTATCTCGTTGTAACATACCTCTTGATCTGCTGGTGTGCTCCAAGATTCCATGAAAAACACTTGCACATTAAAGTGCCTTAGTACATCTAAAACGATATAGCGCTCCGCCACCAAATCTGAATAGGTTGCGCTAAGATAAATTTGGGGCTTTTTCAAATTAGCATTCATTAGTGAATCTCCTTACTTTGAATGGCAAGTTGGCAGTCATCCTTGTCATTTTAGTGCAGCCCTTAATGAAAATATCTAAATCAGGCCTTTGAGCTTAGCGCGTGTGTAAGCGGCAATGGTGAAGCCGTCGGTGATTTCGCCATCAGCAATCATCTTTTCAAACTCTCTCACAGACACCCAACGAAGTTCATCTGTGCCAATCTCTTGATTGAGAATGCCTGACGTGGTCACATGTGCAAAGAATAAATTTATAGGATTACCTTCCAAACCTGTGTTGTTGTAAAGTGTTCCTAAAGCAACAAGCTCGATATTCTCGGGCTCTACACCAATTTCCTCTTTTGCTTCTGCCTTAGCCTGATCCTCAGCCGAAACACCTGGTTCACCAAATCCGCGTGGAATTTCCCAGTGCCATTGGCGCGTTGCATGGCGGAAATTATGCATTAATAATACTTTTCCATTTCTTTCAGGAAAAACCACTACTCCAGCGCTGCCTCTTTCAAGGAGAGCACGGTTGTAAATTCGTATATATCCGTTACGAAAGCCACCAGGAAACTCAACAAGGTCGCGTAAGATTAATACGCGGGGATCGTCAAAAACAATACCGATATCTCCCCAATTATCAGGAAGCGATTCATGTTGCAATTTAATCTTAGTCTTTTCCTTCCATTCCTCAACCTCATTTGTAGCTAAAATAATTTTTAGGGATGCGTCTTCGTTTGTAAATAAACTAGGATGTGCATCAATCAATCGCAAATAACCATCTTTTTTCATGTTTACCTCGCTATAGAAAGCCCATACCTTAACAAGTTTGATTTGTCATTTTGATACTGTTTTATCCCTTTTATTGTGTCGGGAAGATTTACTGCTAATGTAATAACCGTTCCGATGGATGGCTGGAAGGAAAAACCATTTGTTGTCAGGGTAACATCAGATGATCCGCCACCAATGATTTCAACCAATCTCCTCATAGGTGTTACTCGATAGCTTTTTTGAATAGAATTGACAAATCTTTGTGCCGCTTTTTTTATATTTTTGTCTGATTCTTGCTGGTTGATCAAATCTCTCCATTCTTGCCAATAAGTTTTTATGGGATCACGAGTAATTCTATGTAAAAATTCTTTCCATGACTCGGTACCAAGATCTTCAATAAGCTGAGGAGAAAGAATATCAAACGGTTCACCAAATTCACCTAAGCCTGCTGGCGCATCTCCCAAGTCCATAGAATTGCAGACATGCTGGTAAGCGAAGGCTCGGTTAAATATTTGATTGATAGCTCCATATAGACTGCTAAGCCATTCAGCATGGGCAGGATTATTTATCTTTGCTTCCCTAATCAGCCCCTCAACCAAGCTTCGGTTAGGAGGATCTTTAGGAGAATCTTTTTGCATTTCTAAATCTATTTTTTCCAACATCTCATCAACTTCTCGATTGCCCCATCGGGGGATTTCAAAATCTTTTTTATCTTTTGACCTAATCTTATATTCAGCTTTGGCAAGCTTTAACCCATCAACTATATTACGAGCAGAATCCCAAGTTCTGAATATTCCAGAAGGAATACTATCAAGATACAACAATCGATTGGCGAGCTCCCCAATTGCTATTTTTGTATTATTGTCGTCAGCAAAGCTTGCATATTCTTGGAATGCCTGCTTGACACTACTAAAAGTTTTGCCAGCATCTTTGGCTCTTTTCATTGCTTCTCTAATTTCCTGGCTGACTTTATTAGACGAGACACTGCTGAACTTAAAAGGCTTGAAAACAATTCCAGCCAACCCATCTTGACGTCTTCTCACTTCAATTAGAGGCGACTGTTGTTCAGCGGTTATTCGTAAAAAATTCAAAAAATCCTTTCGAGCGTTTTCCTCAGCCATAAGCTCATGAAAGATTACGCCATCATAGAATTGAGCATCGGTAATTATTACACTTCCTGCAAACAGGATATCCAATCTTAGCCTGGCGGTATACATCTCAATCAACTGAGGTTGCCATGGGGCGGCTTTGTTAGGATCATTATTCAAAGCATCGCGCACATACCCCTGCTTTACGGAATCGTAGTGCCCACCGTAAAATCTCGGCGATTGATATATTTTGTCAGACATGATGTTGCTCCTTTCCATTTGAATGAACTTCCTTTGACAACGAATATGCCCACAGCGAAAACCAATCGCTGAGTTGACCATTTTTTACGATCTGCTCCAGTTTCGACATTTTAACCCACCTATACTTTGACAAGCCTTCGCCTTTTTCAAGGGCGATCTTCTGACCTTTGGAAAGTTCAACCCAAAAAACTGCGGTTCCACCTTTTCCTTCTTTGACCTTTGTCAGGCAGGTCAATTTTGCATCGGAAACGCCAATTTCTTCCTGCAATTCTGTTCTGGCATTTTTCTCCGCTGTTAAACCAGGTTCGCCAAATCCACGCGGGAATTCCCAGCTCCAATTTCGTTCTTCATGACGAAACTTGCGTATCATCAAAACTCGATCATCTTGCGCGCACATCAAAACAACGTTGAATCCACCGCCTTCTTCGCTCTTTCGATTAATCCAACGAATATAACCACCAACTCGCCCATCAGGGAACTCAACCATATCGCGCAAAATATAAAACCACTGATCCTCTGCAAGAACGCCAATGTCAATCCAGCAGGAAGGCTTGCCTTCTTTTTTGAGTTTGGCTCGGATTTTCTTCTGTTCCGCGCGGATTCGACTCTCATCAGTTATGATTTTGATCTCGCCATTTTCATCAGTGTTTCTAAACAGGTCAGGACGTTCATGCATCAAGATCAAATACTTCTTCAAAGTGTCCATGAAAGATATTCCTTCGAGATTATCGTATTGCCATTCTGTTTGCAAACTCAACCACTTCTCGAACTTCCTTCTCTGTAAACCACCGCTCCACCGCATCCGCGCCAAACATATCCAGTGGCGGCTCGTACAGGCTTGCACTGAGCGAAGTCGAAGTGTCTGCGGTTTCGAGATGGCGCTTCTGCAAGAACACGCTTTG
>DYDH01000274.1:0-1797 GCA_020717985.1 Herpetosiphon sp.
AACTTCAACAACACCATCGTTCGTGGTCTACTGAGAATCAAGCCCAACCTTGACATTGTCCGTGTTCAAGATGTGGGCTTGTTTTCTGCCGATGACCCAACGGTCTTGGAATGGGCGGCAAATGAAGATAGAATTTTGCTAACTCACGATGTTGCGACCATCACAAAATATGCCTACGAACGGGTGGAAGCAGGGAAATACATGCCAGGGGTCATCGAAGTCACCCGTAAAGTTCCTCTTGGAATCGCAATCGAAGAAATATTATTCATCGCTGAAACTTGCGAACATGGAGAACTGGAAGGACAAATTCTATATCTGCCGTTATCAAAATCACCTTGAACCATGACCATCCATATCCGCCCATTCACAGTATCCGATACAAACTTCATCGAGTCACTGATTCCCCGTTTTTCAGAATTTGACCTGCCCGCATGGCGTCAAAGGGATGAGATTGATAACACCAATCTCGCCTCTCTGAAAAAAACAATGGAAACGCCAGAGCAAGGTTCTGCAATTTATATCGCCGAAGATGAAGCGGGAAAACGCGCGGGGTTCATCCACATCCAAACTCAAACTGATTATTTCAACAGCAAAAAGGTCTGCTATATTTCAGACCTCGCCGTGGACTCTGCCTTTGAAGGTCAAGGGGTCGGGCGCATCCTGCTTGCAAAAGCCGAAGACTGGGCGCGTGCGGAAGGATGTCATCTGCTTTCGCTATACGTATTCTCGAACAATTCACACGCCAGAAGAATTTATGAGAAACTTGGCTTCAACGAAGAAGTCACAAAGTACGTCAAACCAATAAAATAACAAGGAACACAATGCCCACATCCAAACCCATCCTCGTCACAGGCGCCAGCGGATTTGTCGCCCTGCACACCATCATCCAACTTTTGCAACAAGGCTACAACGTCCGCGCCACCTTGCGGACTCTCTCGCGCGAAGCCGAAGTCCGCGAGACGATTGCCAAGCACGTGCAGGCAAATGATCGGCTGGAGATTCTGCCCGGGAATCTGGAACAGGATTCAGGGTGGAGCGAAGCGATGATGGGTGTCGAATCCGTTTTGCATATCGCATCCCCCTTCCCGTTGCTTGATCCAAAAAACGAAAAGGAGTTGATCGTCCCCGCAGTAGAAGGAACTCAACGCGTTTTGCGCGCCGCACACGATGAGAACATCAAACGGGTCGTGATCGTCTCGTCTGTCGCGGCGGTTTCGGCGGGGCACAACGGCGAAGACCGAACCTTCGATGAAAACGACTGGTCGGTCATCGAGAAAAATATCGGCGCGTATGCCAAGAGCAAAACCCTTGCCGAACGCAAAGCGTGGAGTTTTATCAACAGCACAGAAAACACGAACAAAATGGAAATGGTCGCAATCAACCCGCCGCTGATTTTAGGACCCCTGCCCAACAAAGACCTCGCCACCTCCGCCGAAATGATCAGCACACTTATGCTGGGGCAAGTCCCTGGCGTGGCGCGGATGAAGGTTGGCGTGGTGGATGTGCGCGATGTGGCATCTGCCCTGATCCTCGCCATGACCACACCCGAAGCCGCAGGCAACCGATTCATCTGTCCCGCTGGAACGGTTTGGCTCAAAGAGATGGCGGATATTCTTTATAAAAAATATGCAGCGCGCGGATACAAAATCCACACCATGCAGTTCCCAGTATTTTTAGTCCGCATCCTTGCGCTGTTTGATAAAAAAATCGCCCGCGTCATAGACGACCTGGAGTGGGATTTTGAATTCTCGGACGAAAAAATCAAGCGCATCCTCAAGTGGAATCCGCGCTCTGCGG
>DYDH01000274.1:2210-5448 GCA_020717985.1 Herpetosiphon sp.
CCTTCCGCGATGAACTGATTATTTCGTCGAAGGCAGGCTACACCATGTGGGACGGTCCCTACGGAGATTGGGGCTCGCGCAAATATCTCGTCTCCAGCCTCGACCAAAGCCTCAAGCGCATGGGATTAGACTACGTGGATATTTTCTATCATCACCGACCCGACCCCGAAACTCCGCTCGAAGAGACCATGCAGGCGCTGGATTTCATAGTCCGCAGTGGACGGGCGCTGTACGCAGCCATCTCAAACTATCCCGCAGACAAAGCCCGCGAAGCCTCGAAGATATTGAAATCCCTTGGCACGCCCTGTCTCATCCACCAGCCCAAGTACAGCATGTTTGAACGCTGGGTGGAAGATGGACTGCTTGACACGCTCAAAGAGGAAGGCATTGGCTGTATCGCCTTTTCACCGCTGGCCCAAGGACTACTGACCGATAAATATCTCAGCGGCGGAATCCCTGAAGGCTCACGCGCATCCAAAGCGCATGGATTCCTCAGA
This sequence comes from Herpetosiphon sp., assembly GCA_020717985.1. Taxonomy (GTDB): domain Bacteria; phylum Chloroflexota; class Anaerolineae; order Anaerolineales; family Villigracilaceae; genus Villigracilis. Next base: position 2,708 of record DYDH01000274.1, read on the forward strand.
CCCGCCAACATCACCGATGACAAATTGGCGAAGGTGCAAAAATTAAATGAAATGGCAAAATCCCGCGAACAGACTCTGGCTCAAATGGCTCTTGCCTGGGTTTTGCGGCACGAAGGCATGACATCCGTTTTGATCGGCGCAAGCAAGGTGGAACAAATTGACGACGCCGTCGGCACACTGCAACATCTTGATTTTTCCGCCGAAGAATTACAAAAGATCGAAACCATATTAAACGGATAATCATCAGGAGTTCTTTGTATGAGACCTAAGCGGATCATTCTGGTGCGGCATGGCGAATCTGAAGGAAATTTTGACCGTTTGCGATATCACACCATCCAGGATTTTGCCCTGAAATTAACCCCAGCAGGCATTCAACAAGCAATGCAGGCAGGAATAAAGATCAAGGAACTCCTTGAAAACGAAAAAGTCCACGTATATTCATCGCCTTATTTTAGAACACGCGAAACATTTCAACACATTCGAGAATCGATCGAGAAAAATATAGTCAAGGCAATTGAAGACCCCAGAATACGCGAACAAGACTGGGGTCATTTACGGCATCCCGATGACAATAAAGAGATCATTGAAGAACGTGATAATTTCAGCGTCTTTTACTACCGCATTCCTGATGGCGAGTCCGGGGCAGACGTGTATGACCGCGTTAGCAGTTTTTTCGATACGCTTCACAGGGATTTTGAAAAGACAGATTTCCCGGAAAATGTCCTCATCGTCTCACACGGACTGACTATGAGATTGTTTTTAATGCGCTGGTTTCACTGGAGCGTTGAAGAATTTGAAAGCCTGCACAACCCCAAAAATTGTCAGATCGTCGTGATGGAAAAACAAGCGGACAATCGCTATAAATTAATAAGCGAACTATCCAAAAAATAAGCGGAGATTTTCCCGCGCCTCGAACAAGGATTTATTAATCATGATCAAAAAACTCCCCTCCCTTACATTTATCCTCGGCAACCTCGTCGTCCTTGCCGGGCTTGCATTACTCGCCTACCTCGGCTTTTATAACCGATACTGGTCAGATGACTGGTGCTACAGCGCCGACGCGCGCGAACTCGGAACCATCCCCGCCACCCTGCAATATTTCGGCACAGCAGAAACAGGCTACTCGACCAATCGCTATTCGCTCACCTTTTTCTCTGCGCTCACAGAAAACACACTCGGCATGTTCGGCAATCAGATATTCGCCACCCTCACCATCGTCCTCTGGCTCGGCGGATTATTCTGGGTGGGCAAAAACCTTGCGCGTTTATTAAAGCCCTTCGCCGCCAGCGCGATCCTTCTCTCCGCCGGTATTTTGCTTTTTTATAATCTTTATCTATCGCCGCAGCGCTTTCAAATTTTATACTGGCGTTCTGGCGTTCTGCCCTACAGCACCGCCATCATCTTCGGGCTTTTTCTTCTCGGCTTCATCACGCAACAAATGAATCGTGAAAAGCCCGCACGCTGGATAAACTTCGTCGTTGCACCGCTCGCATTCATCACCGCCGGTCTGGGCGAAATCAGTTGCGTATTTTTATTCAGCGCCACCACTTTATTATTGCTTGCAGCATGGCTTGCAAAAAAACAAGATTGGGCGAAAAAATCATTCCAAACGATTTTCATTACCTGGCTCTTCCTGCTTCTCGGCATGATCGCGCTCATCGTCTCCCCCGCCAATGTGCGCGTCGCAGGCATGGATGCAAAACGCAACAGCCTGCTTGCAGTCCCCTTCGTCTCCCTGCGCCACGCAGTTGATTTCATTGTCTTTTCACTGAAAGGATTGCTCCTGCCGCACCTGGTCTTTATCGGGATGATGACTGGGATGGCGATTCTAGCCACCGACACAAACGCATCCAACCTGACCGTGAAGCGGGTTGCTGTTCTCCTGGCATTTACCACGCTGATAACTTTCCTGCTCATCATCGTCATTCAGGTTCCCAGCGCATATTTCTACAGCGCCACCCCCGACCCGCGCGGAAAGTCGTTGGCGCGTTTCACACTGCTTCTGGGACTTGCCATCATGGCGTGGGTCACAGGCATGTGGACCGCACAAAAAATTTCGAGCAAATGGCTCTTGCTTGCATCCGTCGTGGTCATGCTGGCTGGATTCGCATACACGGCGCGCACCATAAAAATTATCTACGGCGAACTGGACGGCTTCGTTTATCGTGCCCAAATTTGGGATGAACGCGACGCCATCATCGAAGAAGCCAAATCACAAGGCAACCTGCTCGTCGAAGTGCCGGTCATTGATACAGCCGAGATCCACACCCGCGACATTTTCAAAACCTCCGGCAATGCCTGGACCAAATACGTGCAAAACTGTGGCACCCGCTATTACGGCGTGGATGGGTTGAAGGTGATGCCATAATTTATAAAACCATATCATCCCTTCGGGATTTTCGATTCATTATCGGTAGAAGTCTGTGCAACACAACACTTGTGCGGCGCAAATGCTCGTGACAATAATGGCTCTTTCGGGGGCTAAGCCCCCGAAAGAGCCAAAGGTATGTCTACAACCTTTCGACCAACGACATAACCCCGAAGGGGTGAACTGATTGTAGAAATAAATGGCAAACGGTTTCAACCCCGAAGGGGTGACATGATCTTCGGGGCAAAATGCCAAAACGTAGTCCAATGCCTGAAACGCCGCCCCCACTCAACGGTCGGAAAAGAGGCGCAAAGTTGTTGCGTCAAATTATTTGAGCATCAGTCTGTAATTTAAGGTAAAATATGTCCACCGG
>DYDH01000046.1:0-11088 GCA_020717985.1 Herpetosiphon sp.
CAGGACTTTGCCGACAGCTTGCAAGCCAATAAAATTCCATAACCCCGGGATCACTGGTTGAAGCATCCAAATGATCTGTTGGGCAAAGTCTGTGAAGCCCGGAAGCACGGTCAAGCCGCGCACAAGCTGGAGAGTGAAGATGGTCAAAGCCAGGGCTGCCTGCGCCGCATAATAAAGCAATGAAGCCCAGGCGAAAATATTTGCAAGGCGTGCCAGGCGCAGGATTGAGTCACGGTCAAAATATGTGCCGGCAAAGTTTGTTTTTGAGTTGTTGGGTTCGGTCATGGGTTCCTCCAGCCAAAATTATAAATCATCCCGGCAGTTTGTTATAATTGCGGAAGTAAATACACCAACCATCAGGGTGGGGAATTTTCCTCTTTAGCGTATCAAGCCAATCGTTAATTATGAGGCGGTTCCACATCCCCTGAAATCCACGTTTAAGGCAATCCATCTATGAGTGACGAAGAAACAAGACCCAGTGATTTTATCCGCGAGGCGGTTGCGGAAGATTTGAAGAACGGACGCTTCAATTATGTCCGCACGCGCCTGCCTCCTGAGCCGAACGGCTATTTGCACATCGGGCACGTGAAAGCGTTTATGATCGATTATCTCATCGCGAAGGAAAACAACGGCGAGTTGATCTTGCGTTTCGATGACACGAACCCCGCGAAGGAAGAAACCGAGTTTGTAAATGCAATCATGGACGACGCGCGCTGGCTGGGCATCGAATGGGTGAAGGTGACCTACGCCTCCGATTATTTTGATGAACTGTACGAGTGGGCGAAAAAACTCGTGCAAATGGGCAAGGCGTACGTGGACGACCAAACGCCCGAACAGGTCAGCGCCAACCGTGGCACGTTGACCGAGCCCGGAAAAAATTCCCCGTTCCGCGACCGGACAGTGGATGAGAATTTGGATCTGCTTGAACAGATGAAGAACGGCGAGTTCGCGGATGGCTCGCGGATATTGCGAGCAAAGATCGATATGTCGCACCCGAACATCAACATGCGCGACCCTGCCATGTATCGCATCGTTCACCAGCCGCATCACCGCACAGGCGAAAAGTGGAAAATTTATCCGATGTACGATTGGACACACGGACAGAACGACTCGATGGAAGGCATCACCCATTCGTTATGTTCACTGGAATACGAGAACCATCGTCCGCTGTATGAATGGTTTCCTGAGCAGTTGGGTGTGTTCAAACCGCGACAACTTGAATTTGCGCGGCTGAACATGACCTACACCGTGATGAGCAAGCGCAAACTGCGCCGCCTCGTGGAAGAGAAAATGGTAAGCGGCTGGGACGATCCGCGGATGCCCACTTTGCGCGCCATGCGCCGCCGCGGATATACCGCCGAAGCAGTTTTGGATTTCATCACTCGCGTGGGCGTTGCCAAGAATTACAGCGTCAGCGATGTGGCATTGCTTGAGTCATGTGTGCGCGACGACCTCAACAAGCGCGCCCTGCGCCGCATGGCTGTGCTCAAGCCGCTGAAAGTGGTAATTGATAATTATCCTGATTCGCAGGTTGAAGAGATGGACGCGATCAACAACCCCGAAGATGCGTCTGCCGGCACGCGCAAGATTCCGTTCTCGAAGGTGATCTACATCGAGCAGGATGACTTCCGCGAAGTGCCGCCGCCAAAATATTACCGCCTGTTCCCCGGCAACGAAGTTCGTCTGCGCTATGCGTATTTCATCAAATGCACACACGTTGTTAAAGATGACAAGGGCGAAGTGATCGAAGTCCATGCTACCTACGACCCCACCACACGCGGCGGTGACTCTGCCGACGGGCGCAAGGTGAAATCCACGATCCATTGGGTTTCTGCCGAACACGCCAAAGAAGCGGAGATCCGCATGTATGACCGCCTCTTCACGAAGGAAGATCCCGAGGAAGGTGAAGAAGGTTTCCTCGCGTGCATCAACCCAAATTCGCTGACCATCCTCAGGGGTTATGTGGAGCCGGCTCTCGCGTCGCCCAAAGCCGGTGACCGATTCCAATTCGAACGTCAGGGATATTTTTGCGCCGACGCCGATACCACATCCGATAAGCCTGTTTTCAATTTGACAGTCAACCTCAAGGATGCGTGGTCGAAGATCGAGAAGAAGCCAAAATAATTAACCGAAATCGAAAAACTTTGCTATAATGCACACACTATGAAAAACCAGATTGAACTCTCCCCTCGAAATGTCTGCCGCAAAACGCGCCAGTCCATATCTCATTTCAATCTGACTATTTCAAGATAGCCCTCAGGCTTATTCCGCTTCACCCAAACAGTCACTTTGAAAAAAGTGGCTGTTTTTTTGTTACTCAAAGGAGCAAATCATGAAACATCGAACATTATTCTCATAGGATCCAAGAGGGTGCGTTGCGCCTCACTTATTGGATCGAATCAAATTGACGGCACACCCGTCAGCAGGGCGCAACGCAAAACGTAAAAGGAAAACCTAATGAACGACGAATTGATCACAGGAAAGATTCTAAAGATACACAATTGGCCCGATGGCAAGATCATCGGATTGGCAAAGACCTTGGCGGGACAACTCACCGCGCAGGGACTGGATCGCGAGACGGTTCTGTCCGCGCTGGATGCTGTTCGGCAAAACCCGGGCGGTTTCCTGGCTGACGGATTAAAGGCCGACCTCGCGCGCGAGTGCATCCGGCTCAACCAAAAGGACGAGCCTTCAGTGGATGAGCTGCACGAGAAGCCGATCCCCTTCCCCATTTGGGGACGCGAAAATATCGACGATGAAGCCGTCAAGCAAATGGACAATGCCATGCGCCTGCCTGTCAGCGTGGCTGGGGCGCTGATGCCCGATGCTCACGTCGGCTACGGACTGCCCATCGGCGGCGTTCTGGCAACAGACAATGCCGTCATCCCCTATGCCGTGGGCGTGGACATTGCCTGTTTTTCAGGTGATACAAAAATTCCATTATTAGATGGGAATCTATATACGTTGGAGGAACTCGCAAGCAGAACTGAGCCTTTCCATGTTTATGCTTGCAAACCTGACGGGAAAATTGTTGTTGCGCCCGCAGCGGCAACGAAAACGAGAGAAAATGCGGAATTGGTCGAAGTGACTCTCGATAACGACGAAAGAATTTTATGCACGCCAGATCATGAGTTTATGCTCCGCGACGGTTCGTATCTGCAAGCAATTGACCTTACGGAAGGCGAATCGCTCATGCCCTTTTATATTCAATTGGATCAGGAAGGATACGCGAGGATTCAACAAAACTATTCTGGCAGGTGGCACCGCGCCCATTGGATGGTGGCACGCTCAGGCTTGATGGGCGATATTCCCAAATTTGAAGGTCAGCGCCTTGTCATTCATCACAAGGATTTCAATGAAGCGAACAACGATCCCGCGAACCTGGAATTTATGGGCGACGGCGATCATTCCGCTTATCATCGGTCATTGGTGGAGAGAAATACCTACTGGCAATCGGAAGAATTTGAAAAGCGGAGAAAAGAAGCATTATCCGCCAAAGCCAAGACCGAAGAAGGCTATCATTATCTTGCACAACGCGGCAGTAGGAACCTGAAATCGTATTGGAAGATGGATTACGAAAGAGCCAAAGCGAATTGTGCTGGAAACGGCGAACGCGGCAAGCCTTTTCTTATCGCCCGCAACTCAAGCGAAAAGGGACGGTCATTGAGCAAGGAAATTGCCGCCCGCGTTCATGTTTGCGATATTTGCGGAGAAGAAGTCAAATCATATATCGGCTTGTACAACCACAGAAGACTCGTACATAGCGTGCATGGAAAACTTTTTAATCATACGATCGTATCTGTGAGGCGCATCAGTGAACGCAGAGATGTGTATTGTTTATCCGTTCCTGAATATCACAACTTTGCGCTTGCCGCTGGCGTCTTTGTCCATAATTGCCGCATGAGATTATCGCTGTACGAAGTCTCGCCGATCCTGCTTGGGCAAAAGAAGAACCTGTTTGCAGACTCGCTCTGGAATGAAACTTCCTTCGGCATGGGCGCAAAGTGGACAGGCAGCAAGAAGGCGCAGCACGCCGTCCTCGACGATGATGCCTGGTATGCCACCCGCCAACTTCAAACCTTGAAGGACACCGCCATGAATCAACTTGGCACAAGCGGAACGGGCAATCACTTTGTCGAGTGGGGATCGTTCCACTTGACCGAGTCCATGTTTGGACTGGAGCCGGGCGTGTATCTGGCGCTCCTCTCGCACAGCGGCTCGCGCGGCGTGGGAGCCAAGATCGCCGACCGCTTTAGCAAACTCGCCAGAGAAAAGCACCCCGATCTGGACGCGAGCGTTAAGTATCTGGCATGGCTCTCGCTTGATTCAGAAGAAGGTCAGGAATACTGGCTTTCGATGGAACTCGCAGGCAGGTTCGCTTCGGCGAATCACTACATCATCCACCAGCGGGTCGCCGCCGCAGCGGGTCTCAAGGAAGTTGGTGTGGTTGAAAATCACCACAACTTCGCATGGAAGGAAAAACTGCCAGACGGCAGAACGGTCATCGTACACCGCAAGGGAGCAACGCCGGCCGGTGAGGGCGTACTGGGAATCATCCCCGGTTCGATGGGAGATGCGGGTTATCTTGTGCGCGGCAAGGGAATTTCCTCGTCGCTGGAATCCGCTTCACACGGAGCAGGCCGGTTGATGAGCCGCAGAGTAGCGCTTAGTTCGATCAGCAAGTCTGCGCGGGCTGAGTACCTCAAGAAGAATAACGTCACCCTGCTCGGCGGCGGCATGGACGAGTCGCCGCAAGCCTACAAGCCAATCGAGGAGGTCATCAAGGCTCAAGCAGAACTGGTGGATGTGCTCGGCAAGTTCACGCCGCGCATTGTCCGCATGGCAGATGAGCCGGGAGATAGTTAAGACACGCTGTCGGGGGATAGCCCCCGACAGCGTTTTTATAAACCTTTCCTCTGCAAACAGAATTTATCAGAAAAGCCGTATAATTCCAACAGGGGTAGCGGCTCTCATTATTAATAAACATTATATGCGCGGCAGCGTAGTACAACAAACACACTCCGTAATGTTAGCGAGGTTGAAACCATGCGAAAATTAGTTGATGATGTTATCCTTCAAGATGCTTACATGCAAGCCATGCAGATCATCGAAAACGTAGGTGTTCGTTTTGAATGCGAAGTCGTGAGAGAGTTTTTTGAAAAACGGGGTGCCCGGGTTGATGACGACAAGGTATTTATTCCCCGCCGCCTGATGGAAGAAGCCCTGGGGACAACTCCGAAACAAGACTATGGCATTCCCGTCCAAAAGAGAGTTGTCGCTGCCACACCGTTTAGCAACGCACCGTTCATCCTTGACGATGATACTGGAGCCATACGCCGCTGTAATATTGGGGATGCAATAAAAATGTACCAGATCAATGAGACATCCTCCCTTTACGAGTGCGCCAATCCCGGCTGTGCTGACCCTGTTGACAATGATGCCCCGGATCAATTTGTTTCTCAAGTCGCCATGGCTTTAAAATATTCAGATAAATACCCCAGCATCGGCTTGAGAGCCACAAACAGCACTGCCCTCAACGGTGACGTCTATGGCAGCGCCCGGCGGGCATTCCGCTTGGTTCGTGAATTTTACGACGTCTGGGATAAGCCTGTTATGACCCAGGGCATTTGTCCGAATCCTCCCCTGGCGTATGACCGGGAATGCCTTGACAATCTATGTGCGGCCATTGATGAACAACAAGCCATATCCATTTTCCCTTGCGCTTTGGGGTTTATGACCGGGCCGGAAAGTATCATGGGGACTGTCATCCATGATTTCGCCATGTCTCTGGCTGGGCTGGCTTTTGTCCAGCTTAAATCCCCGGGGCATCCCGTTTCTTTATGTGACTTTTCCACCATAAGCAATATCAGAACTTTACAGCCGAATTATGGCAGCGCGGAATGTGTTTTTATACAGGTTATCTTTTACGAGTTGTGCAAATTTCTAAGCGTACCCTGTGTGATCTGCGGAAGCTACGGCGACGGAACTGCGGTTGATTATCAGGCGGGAATGGAAGCCATGCTGACAACCATGCATCCATTTAGCCTGACAGAGGTAAATGAGGTATGGTGTTATCCGGGTATTTTGGCTGGCTTTGCCTGCGGAAGTTTCCACAAGGCGATCCTCGATGAAGAGATGATGAGATATTCCAATCGAATGCTTCAGGGGGTGGAGATGACAGTCGACTCCAAACTTCCGGAACTTCTTGCCGCCGGACAGGCGGCTGGCAGCTTTCTCGGCGTCGGCTCGATGAATACTTACCGGCGGGATAATTACCTGACCAAAATCTTCAATAAATGGGGAATTGCTCAAGCCAATAATATCGAGAAAACCAATCTTGCCTACAATGTTCAAAAAGTTTTGGAAAGCAGAATTGCCGCTTATCAATTACCGGAACGAAGTGCTGCGCAGAAGAACCTGTTGCAACCGTATTTGCCATCCCAGTGCCAGTATTGATTTCATAGCACCTTCGAGTACGCTCAACGCATAAGGAAATAAACCCATGGACAAAAAACTAGGGAAAGATTTTCAAGACAAACTCCTGCGTTTTTCACAGGAGATCGACGATGAAGGACGCAAAAAGATCGAAGCGGAATTATGGAATAGCTACGGCACAGAACGTGTCGTTTTTGTCCTGGATATGTCCGGTTTCTCATTATTAACCCGCAAATACGGCATCATCCATTATCTTTCGATGGTGCGTCGAATGCAGTTGATATCCGAGCCGATCGTTAAAACATACAACGGAAGTCTGATCAAGTATGAGGCGGATAATTGTTTTGCAGTTTTCCCCGATACGCTTTCAGCGGTTCACGCCGCCATTGCCCTGCAGCTTGCATTCGACGCCTCCAACCTGCTCACCTCTGACGACTTCGACGTACACATCGCCTGCGGGATTGATTACGGGAAAATCCTGATCATTGGAAATGAAGATTGTTTTGGTGATGCCGTCAACCGCGCCTGCAAACTGGGCGAGGATGTGGCTGCCGGGGGAGAAATTCTTGTCACACAGGACGCGATAAAAACCATCACCTCTGAGTTGGATTTCGATTTACGCGAAGTGAATGTATCTGTCTCAGGGTTGACCATTCCCTCGTATGCGGTTGGGTATAGAAAAGAATGATCCATGTAATCAAAAAGGTCACGCTTGAAGCGTGACCTTTTTGATTACATCTTCTCCAAAATCTCAATTAGATCAAGGGCTATCCCCGACTTTTAAGTTTTTCTTCAACAGAGCGTACATATTTTACAGCAAACTCAAGAATTTGCTCGGCCACTTCCCATGATATCTCAGATTTATCTTCATAATCCCCTGTTTGGCGTATATCAAAAGCCGTGTGTAAAAATTTTCCCATTTCTTTCGGCAAAATACCCGTTTTTATAAAATGCCTGTCGAACAAAGCCAGCACGCCGCCGTGCTTTGATGTCTCTTCACCAATGGTAGCAAGCAACGCCAATGCTGCATAAAACATGGCGTAATATGCGCGGTTGACTATGCTTGCCGAGTCTGCCTCTTGTCATATAAAAGCTGTGCCGCATTCAAAGTTTGATGAGCGCGGTCCATGCGATACGTTATTAATGCCTGTATGTAAGAAGTGTCTTCTGTCATACAGCAACCCCTTCCCTTTTGACATTTTTATACAACGGAAGGAAAGCATCCCGCTTCATCTTTTCCTCGGTGGTGGGAATGGCAGAAACCACTTTCCCAGCCTCAAACCCCACTTCCCAGGTAATATCTGAAATCAGGTAACGTGTTTTATCATCGAGTGAAGGCACAATCACAAAAAGGTCAATATCCGAATATTTGGTTGCATCACCGCGCGCCTGAGAACCAAACATAATCACTTTGACCGGCTGCCCCAACACCTCAGTTAACCGCTCACGAACTGTGGCAGCTAATTTCAAGGCACGGACTCGGGGGCGAAGTTTCATAAGACAATTATAACGCGGGAATAAAATTTACATCTTCTCCAAAATCTCAATTGCATTGTGGATTCTTTGCAGGCATTTCTGCTTGCCAATGATTTCCATACTTTCAAATAGCGGCGGGCTAACCTTTTGTCCTGTAGTGGCTACGCGCAAAATACCGAAAACCTGATTGGCGTTCAGTCCACTTTCTTCGACATAAGCCCGCATAGGCGGCTCGCAGCTTTCGTGGCTGACAGTTGGTTGCGCGGCGAGGATTTGGTACGCCCTTCGAGCGATGTCCGCTGATTGCTTCGCGTCCAAGCCTTTGGCGACCAAATCTTCGGGGACGGGAGTTACCTCGTCCTTAAAGAAGAAACCTCCAAAGGCAAGACAATCATCCAGCGTGACCAGCCGCTCGCGGATGAGCGGAATCATTTTTAGCAGAACCTCATCGTTGACGTTCAATCCCTCACGGGTGAAATAAGGCTTGAGGCGGGCTGCCAGGTCTTCGGTAGTGAAGAGGCGGATATGCGTCGCGTTGAAATGATCCAGTTTTTGGAAATTGATCGCAGCCGGAGAAGGAGTCAGAGAGTCGATCGTGAAGCGCTCAACCATTTGCTCCACCGTCATTACGTCATCTTCGGCGACGCCCCACCCCATCAATGCAGACCAGTTCAAGACGCCTTCGGGCGTGAAGCCGAGGTCTTGCATATCTTTGATGAAAATGGAATAGCCATCTTTGATCGCGGCGGCGGCTTCGCGTTTGCTCATTTTGCCTTTGCCGCTTGGTTTGAGGAAGACCGAAAGATGAATCCAGGTCGGCTCGTCCCAGCCAAAGGCGCGGACAATATTGACGTGCAGCGGGAAAGTACCAAGCCATTCGGAGCCGCGCAAAACATGCGTGATACCCATCTCGTGATCGTCCACGATGGCGGCGAGATGATAGGTTGGCAAGCCGTCGGTTTTGAGCAGCACATAATCATTGAGTTGGCTGTTCTCGGTTTTGATATCGCCGCGCAGATGGTCGTGGGCGATGGTTGCGCCTTCGCGCGGCATCTTAAAACGAATGATGTACTTCTCACCATTGGCTACGCGAAGCGCCGCTTCGTCGGGGGCAAGCGCGCGGCAGGTCCCATCGTAGTGCGGATTCTCTTTGCGCTTTTGCTGTTCCTGCCTCACGCTTTCCAATCTTTCGGGCGTACAAAAACAAGGGTAGGCATGTCCGCTGTTAACCAGTGTGTTGACATGCGTGCGATAAATTTCGCGGCGGTCTGTTTGACGATAAGGACCATACGCTCCGCCGACATCGGGACCTTCGTCGTAAGTTAATCCCAGCCAGCGCAGACCGTCCATGATCTCCTGTTCCGCGCCGGGGACTGTGCGGGAAATGTCGGTATCTTCAATGCGCAGTATGAATTGTCCGCCCGTTTTTTTGGCGAGCAGGTAATCATAGAGCGCAACGCGGGCAGTGCCGAGGTGCATGTGTCCCGTTGGCGAGGGAGCGATGCGAGTACGTGCGGGTTTGATGGACAAGAGATATTACTCCTTGAATAGTGGTTTACGTAATTGGTAATTGGTAATTGGTAATACTAGAATTCCATTTGCTTGTGCCGCATGGCGACGCTTTCGACGAGACCAATGCCAAGCATAAGCGCGGTAAGCCCACTGCCGCCATAACTGATGAATGGAAGCGGTAGACCGGAAACAGGCACGACGTTCAAATTTACACCAATGTTGATCGCACCCTGAAAGAAGATCAAGATCGCCACACCGAAGGCGATCATGGAGCCGGAGACATCACGCGACTTTTGCGCGGCGCGAATGCAGCGCCATACGATGAACGCCAGTGTGAGAATGACAAGAATGCCGCCCAACATGCCGAATTCTTCCGAAACGGCTGAGAAGATAAAATCTGTGTGGCGCACTTTTAGAAAACGCAATTGAGTCTGTGTGCCCTGACCATATCCCTTGCCAAAGAAACCGCCTGAACCAATGGCGATCAATGCCTGCTGCACGTTATAAGTTGCACCGTATGTGGCATTTGGATCCGGGAAGATAAAGGTCATCACCCGTGCCCGCTGATAGGGTTCAAGAAATGGGAATGCAAGCGCTCCCAATCCAAAGGCGGCCAATCCAAGTGTAAGGACTTGCTTAATCTCCAAACCGTTGATCCACAACATCGCAATAAAGATCACCGTCAGCACTACAACATTACTAAGATTAGGCTGGAGTAAAATCCAAAAGATGAGACCAAACGCCCAAAGGAAACCACCCAAAGCCCAGCGTAAATCTTTTGGTTGGTTTTGAGCTTTCTCAAAATAGCGCGCAAGCACAATAATGGCAACGATCTTTGCAAACTCGGTTGGCTGAAGGAACAGTACACCCACTGTAAACCAACGCTGTGCCCCAAAAGCGCTTTGCCCAAAACTGGAAAGTGAAACCAAAAAGATCATGATGCCAAAGTAAATCGGCCGATATAACGCCAGCCAGTAACGATAATCAATGGATGCGACGCTAAAGATAACCACCACGCCCAACAAAGCAAAGTAAATTTGACGTGTAATGAGCGGCTGTAATACTTCATTCCCCGCGACAGCGGAACGGATCATGGCTGTGCCAAAAGCAGAGGCAAGCACGATCGCGCCTAATAGAAGAAAATCGAAGTTACGCCAGGAAAGTCCACGAATCATAGTTGGTTTTATTGTTACACTCAGGATGAACAGATAAACAAAAACACGGATTCAACCGAAACGTATATCAGGTTGATCCGTGTGCAAAAATAAAAAATCAGCCTGCGCGATGATGCGATACGCTTCGCAGGGGAATATCCGCCACCAGGCGTTGAGACCTGCCGTCGCGTTCCAACCCGATCCGCACAGCGTCGGGGTCAATGTCAATGTAACGCGAAATGGCTGTAAGCAATTCATCTTTTAATGCTTCGAGTTGCGCGGGAGTCAGGTCTGTGCGGTCATGAACCAGCACAAGCTGTAGGCGTTCTTTTGCGCTTGCGGCGCTTCGTTTTCGCGTGAAGAAACCCATCTTACTTCCTCCCCGTCAATTTTTGGATCGCGCCCCATAAGCCGCTTTGCTGCTCAAGGTCCATGAAAGGCACATCGTTTCCCTGAAGTCTCTTTGCGATATTTCGGAAGGCTTGTCCAGCGCGGCTCTTTGGATCGGTCA
>DYDH01000046.1:11115-25120 GCA_020717985.1 Herpetosiphon sp.
TAATGACAGACTCATCCTCAGGCACAACCCCGATCAAATGAATGCCGAGCAGGTCAAGTACATCTTCGGCGGAGAGCATATCGTTATTTCTAACCAACGTTGGATTCAAGCGATTAAGGATCAACGACGGGTTGCCTTTTTCCTCCGCTTCGAGGATGCCGACCACCCGATCAGCATCGCGCACCGCGCTGACCTCGGGATTGGTCACCACCAAAACGCGGTCGGCGGCGGCGATGGCATTTCGAAAACCGCGCTCGATACCCGCAGGTGAGTCAATGATGACGAAATCAGCATCAGGCCGAAGGTCGTTACAGATGCGGATCATATCCGATGGCGAAACGGCGTTCTTGTCACGTGTCTGCGCGGCGGGGATTAAATACATGTTGGGATAATGTTTGTCGCGGATCATGGCCTGCTTTAGTTTGCAGCGCCCTTCGATCACATCCACAATGTCATAAACGATGCGATTTTCAAGTCCCATGATGACATCAAGGTTACGCAAGCCAATGTCGCCGTCAATACAAACAACCTTCCTGCCGTCCGCTGCAAGCGCGGTGGCAAGGTTTGCAACGGCGGTCGTTTTTCCCACACCGCCTTTTCCAGATGTAACGGTAATCACTTGAGCAGTCATATTAATTCCTGTAAATAAAATTAGCCTGTATGCCAGAGTTCGGCTTGCAAACGTCCTTCGCTATTAATGCTGGCAACTTCGGGCTTCGGGTCTTTTTGGGGGTTGAGCGTTGCTGAGACCTCATCCGCAATGCGGAGTTGAGTTGCAGAAAGATCAAGGGCGCAAATTATCGCTGAACGATTTCCCTTTGCGCCAGCGTGGATCATGCCGCGCACACGTCCCCAAACAATAACATTTCCATCTGCTATGATTTCTGCGCCTGCATTCACATCGCCCAAGACAACAACATGACCTGGAAATTCAATGCGCTTTCCAGAACGAAGGGTCTTGTTAACGAACAAAGCAGTATCCTCTGCGACCACATCATCTGCGTGTCTTTGTTCTTCGGGCCGCGGTTTGGAAATGCGCGTTGCCAGTCCCAATAATTGTGACGTATGCTCTGTGGTCGGCGATTCGCCAACGACAGCCCACAAGGAAACATTGCGTTCTGAAAGACGATCACGCAGGTCAACCAGATCGTTAACTTTTAATATCTGCGAACCCACATCCATTGCAAGCCGGGCTCCCTGAAAGAAGGCGGGGCGGTCATCAATTTGTGCAAGCAGGGCAAGACATTGGTCTTCCCATGCCGCTTCAACAAATGTGGCGAGAAGCCCGTCGCGTATGCCTTTAATTTGGACGAGTGAAGTAATTTGCTCCATAAACGAATATTGATTGGATTATACCTGACGCTTCGCGGAAAACAGAATTACAGAACTATTGCCCTGAAGCCGGGATTCCCTGCGCAATATCAATCGCTTTCAACTCGAAGTATGCTTTTATAACACGCTCCACAATTGGGGCGGCCACACTTGCGCCTTCACCACCATGATAGGCGAATGCCACCACAATGATCTCGGGGTCTTCAAAAGGAGCGTAAGACAAAGTCCACGAGTGTGTGGGCCATTTTCCAAAATCACATTGATTGGCAGCACGAGCCACATCATCACAATATTCAGCTGTTCCTGTTTTGCCAGCCACTGCAATGGGAAATTCATTAAATACATCATGGAGTGTTCCAAACAACGGGTCTGTCACTGCCATACGTGTCCCTGCGCGCACCGCCGCCACCGATTCCGGCTGAATAACTTTCAGATCATTTTCATTCAAACTACAGTAACCGCCATCACATGAATATCCTTTGACCAGGGGTGTAACGGTAACATCCCACTTCAAATTAGGCGTAAATGGCGATATTTGATAACTGCCCGGAGTTTGGAAGGTTGTTACAGCAAAATCCTGCGGATTAAACCATGTCTCCACTGCTTTACCGTCACCATCGGTAACATCACGAACAATGGTGGGCTGCATAAGTTTGCCATTATTGGCAATTGTCGCGCCAGACATTAATATCTGTAAAGGCGTGGCAAGCACATAGCCCTGTCCCACGCTTGCGATATATGTATCGCCGGTGGACCAGTTTTCGCCAGTATTGATGCGTTTCCATTGAGGGGAAGGGATCAAACCGGTTGATTCACCCAACAATTCAATTCCTGAAGCTTGATCGTATCCAAGTGCGCGGGCGTACTCACGGAGGCGTTCAATGCCTAATCCGCCTTGTTTAATCTCCTTCTCAAAGCCGCCGCCCAATTTGTAAAAACAAACGTTGCTCGAATACGCAATGCACTGCAAAAAACTTATCTGACCAAAACCCTCGGGTTTTTTTTCAAAAATATGGTCTACAAAGGGACGCGTGTTCAGGTCTGTGCAGACATCGTTAGGGTTGAATTTTTCGCACAACTCCAATTGACCAGGAGCATCTACAATGGTGTTCATATCCACAATACCTTCATTGAAAGCGCCTGTGGCTGTGGACAACTTGAATACCGATCCGGGCGGGAATTCAGCAGAGATGGCATTGTTCAGCAATGGATGACGCGGATCTTGACTCAATTGTTCATAATAATATGCCGGAATAATTCGAGCGAAGCGATTATTTTCGTACGAAGGATAGGAAACCATGGCAAGAATTTCGCCAGTCTTTGGATTCATCGCAATAACCACACCGCTTGAAATACGAATTTTTCCAAAATAAGTATTCCAAAAATTAATTTCTTGAATTAAAGAAGCCTCAGCCACAGCCTGCAAACGGGTATCAATGGTTAGATAAACATTATTGCCAGGGAGTGTTGGAATGGGCGGCTCAAGATTGCGAAGTTCCTGCCCGGCAACATCAATTTGCACAACACGCAAACCATTTCTACCGGCAAGAATATCCTGCAGTGAAGCCTCCACACCAGAATAACCAATTTTATCGCGGTTGGGAATAAATCCTTGCGCTTTTAATTCTTCTTCAAGAGACGCCGGAATCGGTCCAAGGAAACCAACAAGGCTGGACGTTAGTGAACCTGTTGGGTAATCGCGTATTGGATCGATCTCGACCGTTACACCCGGCCAGTCTATTGAATTCTCCTCCACCATACGGGCTATATCTTCAGGCACATTGCATTTTATTTTTACCGGGCTATAGGGAGCAAGCGTGTCCTGTAATGCCACAAGCTGACCAATGCCTGGTCCCGGCACACAAGCCGCAAACAACTTTGCCTCTGCCAAAGATTCATCTGTCACAGGTCCCCCGACGGGAACATCGATCAATTCGGAAAGTTCACGATAAATACGTTGAATATCCGAATCGTCGTCGGGTAAACCCGCGGGTGTAATCACCACATTATAGGATGCGAGGTTTCGCGCAAGGATATAACCATTGCGGTCATAAATGATCCCGCGCGGAGCAGGCACACTGACTTCATTGGTGTAATTATCAACAGCGCTGGCTGTCCACGCTGATCCTTCAATTACTTGAAGGTTGACAAGCCTGAGCAACAGCGCAGTGAAAGCCAACACCACAACAATGTAAATTGTCGCAAGCCGCCAGGTCTCAAAACGGACAGGGCGCGGCATGGAACCAGAACTCATTCGTACTCCTCGGCAGGATAAACCCAACGCGCAAGATCGCGCATAAAGGCGTAAATTGGAATTGAAAACAACATATTAAGTAATAAACTCGGCAGGGTAATTAATCCTGCCACATCAGCAAAAACAAAAGGTGTGCCCAAAACACGCAGAACAACAAATGATAACAGGTTCAGGAACATGGTACCAATAAAGGTAACACTAAACATCGCCAACAAGGGGGCCTGCCAAACTCGTTTTTGCAGGGTTTGCGCTATAAAAACGACCGCCAGATAACCGGCCGCCAAAACCGGCCACGGCATGGTCGAAACAAATCCAAGCATGACACAACCAAGCGCCGCCCAATGCCATGCGGACTTTACGCGATCCTGCAATGCCCACGCCCCAAGCATGAGCAGCGGCAAATCAGCATAACCGGAAAGTAGTTTGACCTGGCTGACCACAGCGGATTGAAAAATGACCGCCAGCAAAAGCAAAGGAAATGCAACAATATTTCGCATGTCAATTAAGCTGATGGAAAAAACTAAGGCACAAGCGGAGAAATATCCACAGGCCGGAAATTGGTGATGACAAGAACGATCTCCAGGCGGGTAAAATCCACCGCGGGTTGAACAGTTGCCTGTTGAAACAATTCAAATTCAAGGGTGCGCATCGTAACAATCTGTCCAATGATAAGGTCAGATGGATATCCCCCGCCCAACCCTGAAGTCAAAATGAGGTCGCCAGGCTCCACAGAGGCGTCTTGTGAGATCATATCCAAAGATACATCGCCGGTAACAGACCCGAATAACACAGCGTCTGTCTCCGCGTTTTGCAAATAAACATTAATCGCTGATGCGGGATCGGTAATGAGTTGAACGCGTGCTGCGTCCGCAATGACTGCGTCTACGCGGCCAACCAAACCTTGATTGGTGACTACAGGCATACCGCGTCGGATGTCGTCATTTGAGCCGCGATTAATGATGATGTAATGCAAAAACGGACTCGGGTCGCGTCCGATCACGGCTGCGGCTTTATACGTGCTTTCAGGATTTGAACGGGAGAAATCCACCAACGCGGCAAGGATCTCGGTCTCATTAACACGCTGCTGCAGTTCGATCACCTGCGTTTGTAATTGCGACACCTGGGATTCCAATTCAGCATTACGCGCGCGTAAAGAAACAATATCACGCGGCGCGGTAACAAAATCCTGAATACCACGATAACGGGATGATACCCATGTTTGAACTTCAACCAATACCGAGTTTAACTGCCTGGAAGCGGAGCCGAAAAAGCCGCCAAGAGCCAGGGCGAGAATCCCACCTATGACAAGGAAAACTATCGTCGTTTGTAAAGAACGGGAATTCATATTTGATAAAACCTGACAGGTCTTTTGTATGACATGGCAGGTTCGTAATTATCCAATCAAGTGGCGCGTGCTGCCGCGCTCCAAGCCAACCAAATAACGCCCAAGAGTATCAAACTCTTCAAAGATCATCGCCGCGCCGCGTGCGACACAAGTTAGCGGATCTTCCGCCACCCATACACGCAGTTTTAATTCATCGGTAAGACGTTCCGCCAACCCCTGCAAGAGGGCGCCGCCACCCGCAAGACAAATACCAATATCCATTAGATCCGATACGATTTCGGGCGGTATCTCGTCCAATGCGTCACGAACTGTGTCTATAATCACCTGCACAGAACCGGATAGGGCTTCACGAATTTCAATGGAAGAGACTTCAATGGTTTCAGGTAAACCTGTGACAAGGTTGCGTCCGCGCACTTCCATTGTTTTTTCCGGTTGTAATGGATATGCGGAACCGATCTGCCATTTGATCTGTTCCGCGTTGCCTTCGCCAATCAACAGATTGTATTTATTACGCAGATATTGAACAACGTCCTGATCCATCTCATCGCCTGCGACACGCAAAGAACGGGATGCAACCACGCCGCTCATGGATAAAACCGCCACCTCGGTCGTGCCGCCGCCGATGTCCACCACCATCGAGCCGCGAATCTCTCCAATGGGCAAACCAGCTCCCAGCGCAGCCGCGATCGGCTCTTCTATCAACATGGCTTGACGCGCGCCTGAAGCCATCACAGCATCGTATACTGCGCGCTTTTCCACTTCAGTCACGCCTGTGGGCAGTCCTATAATCACCCGCGGGCGGGGCAATGGAACCATACTTTGTTCGTGGACCTTGCCAATAAAATATTCAAGCATAACCTGGGTGACGTCAAACTCGGCAATTACCCCATCACGGATGGGACGTACCACCACTACATTGCTCGGTGTGCGTCCAACCATTTCCTTGGCTTCGAGACCAATTGCCAGGGGCTGCCGCAATTTCTTGTCAACAGTCACCCATGACGGCTCGTTAATAACAATGCCCTTACCGCGAACATGAACCAACGTGTTCGCGGTGCCAAGGTCAATGGCAATATCGAGAGAAAAAAGGCCCAGCAGCCAGTTAATAGGGTTGAAGGCCAAGGTCGACTCCTAGGAAAAATCTTTGCATATAGTTAAATTATACCATGAGCGTTGAAAACCAATTTTTATATACGCAATCCCCCACTGGGGGTAAAATTGCGGACATTAACCTCAAAACCACCTTGGAGAAAAAAAACATGTCCAAAATTGCAATTGTCACAGATAGTACAGCATATTTACCGGCAGATCTTTTGAAGAAGCATAATATTGCTGTAACTCCCCTGGTCGTCATCTGGGAAGATAAAATTTTTGAAGATGGGGTGGATATTCAATCCACTGAATTTTATACGCGTCTGAAAACGGCAAAGAAAATGCCTTCCACATCACAGGTTTCGGTAGGCAACATGCATGCCGCATTTCAAAATCTCGTAGATCAGGAATTTGATGTGCTGGGAATTTTTATTTCGTCAAAACTCTCTGGCACTATACAGTCCGCGATGCAGGCAAAAGAGATGATGGGCGCTGCCGCCGAAAAAGTAACCATCGTGGATAGTTTTGCCACTTCGATGAACATGGGCTTCATTGTGCTGGCGGCGGCACGCGCTGCTGAAAGTGGAGCGAGCTTGGATGAGTGTCTTGCGGCAGCGGAAAAAGCGCGCCAAAATTCCGGCGTTTTCTTTGCCGTGGACACGCTTGAGTTTTTGCATCGCGGCGGGCGTATTGGAGGGGCGCAGCGCTTCATTGGTTCTGCGTTAAATCTCAAGCCAATCCTGACGCTCAAAGATGGGAAAGTGGAAGGCTTGGAACGAATCCGCACAAAATCAAAGGCGCATGATCGTATGCTTGAATTGGTCAGTGAAAAAGTAAGCGGCAAGTCAAATATCCGCCTTTCGACATTACATGCAAATGCTAGCGAGGATGCAAAGGCTCTGCTCGAGCGTGCAGCGCAAAAACTCAATCCAGTGGAGACCATATTGACGGAAGTGAGTCCGGTGATCGGCACACATACTGGTCCAGGCACAGTAGGTCTTGCTTATAGTTTCGACTAACGCAACTGCATCAATTATCGAACAAAATGATTGACGCACACCAGTTCAACCTCATTGCGCAATCCCTGCCTATTCTCCAACAGGCGGATGCGGCTTTTGTACGAGAGTTCCAGCAGGCGGCTTTTTTCGCGCATATCCCCGCAGGACGCGACGTATTCCTTGAGGGAGACCACGTTGAGGCAATCGCCCTGCTGGTTTCAGGCGTGGTGCGTGTTTACAAAGTCGGCGAGACGGGACGCAAAATTACGCTTTATCGTTTCGGAAACGGCGCATCCTGCATCCTGACCGCCAACGCGATTTTGAGTCAGAAGACGTTTCCTGCCATTGCGACCGTTGAGCAGGATGCAGAAGCAGTGATGATTCCGGCAAACACATTCAGTGATTGGGTGCGGCGTTACGACCTGTGGCGCGAGTTTGTCTTCGATTTGTTCTCGCAAAGACTCTCAACTGTGATGGCTATTGTGGACGAGGTGGCCTTCCGCCGCATGGATAGCCGCGTGGCGTCATTACTTTTCAATCAAGGAAAAATCAAAAACCCGTTAAGGATCACTCACCAGGAAATTGCGGCCGAGTTGGGCAGTTCGCGCGAGGTCATCAGCCGGTTGATTGAGGATTTTGTCAGCGAAGGAAGCATCCGCTCAGGGCGCGGTATGATCGAAATTCTGGATTTTGAGTTACTGGAATCCCGTTCGCTTGTGTGACTTTGTCACGGACAAATTTTGTAACTTCTCCTATACTTTCTGCATCAAACCAACCAAAGGAGATTTACAAAATGAAACGCAATATGTCCAATACTGATCGTATCGTCCGTGTCGTGGTCGCAGCCTTGTTCGCCTATTTATATTTTGGCGGAATTGTCACTGGAACTCTTGGCGTCGTACTTGTTGTTCTCGGCGCAGTCTTCCTGCTTACGGCAGTGATCGCCTTCTGCCCGCTGTATGCGCCCTTCAAAATAAACACCAACAAATAGCAGACAATCAACGGAGCGGATGAGAAATCGTCCGCTCCAAAATTATTAACCATGAACAAATCAGAATTCCAACAAAAGATCACCGAATCAAACAAACCCGTTATCATTGATTTCTGGGCAACCTGGTGTGGTCCGTGCATGATGACAAAACCCATCCTGGAAAAATTATCGAAAGAATATGCCGAAAAAATAGAGTTCATGCCGATCAACGCAGACGACTCACGCGAAGTGCTTGAACAATTCCGTGTCTTTGGCATTCCAACCGTAATTACCATACGTGATGGAAAAGAAGTCGGGCGGGTTACAGGCGCGCAGAACGAAGCAAATTACCGCGCCATGTTTGAAGCTTTGTCGGAGAGCAGGGAAGTAAAAGTTCCGCTCACTCAATTTGATCGCATGTTGCGGCTCGGGGGAGGCGCATTATTTGTAATGGTGGGCATCTCGACCCATAATTGGATCGTGGCGGGCATCGGCGGCGTGATTGCATTTATGGGGATTTATGATCGCTGTCCAATCTGGAAGGCGTTGACAGGAATGTTCCAGCGTAGCTAAATGCTCATTGAAAACAAAACAGGCTCCGGGTTCGCCCGGAGTCGTTTTATCTGTCATGGGCTATAATCGGAAATATGAGTCACAGCATTCCTTTGGTCATTGGCATCGCCGGCGGATCGGGTTCCGGCAAAACAACAGTCGCTCAAGAAATTCTCAATCGGGTTGGGGCAGATCGAATTGCATACCTTCAACATGACTCTTACTATAAAGACCTGACTGGACTGCCGCCCACACTGCGCAGGGACGTCAACTTCGATCATCCGCATTCGCTTGAAACTGAGTTGCTGATCAAGCATGTCGAAACCTTGCGGGACCTTCAACCTGTTGAAGTTCCGATCTACGATTTCTCCACCGACAGCCGCACCAGCCAGACTTTTACCGTAGCGCCGCGCGGCGTCATCATCGTGGAGGGGGTATTGGTTTTTGTAGAGCCAGAATTGCGAAAGTTGTTTGATGTAAAGCTTTTTGTGGACGCGGATGCTGACATCCGCTTTATCCGCCGCCTGCGCCGTGATATTACCGAGCGCGGACGCAGCACCGAATCGGTAATCAAGCAATATGAGGCAACGGTGCGCCCCATGCACCTTGAATTCGTCGAACCATCCAAAAGATATGCGGATGTGATCATCCCCGAAGGCGGACACAACGTCGCCGCCCTGGATATGGTTGTGGCAAGAATAGAATCGTTATTAAAATAAAAAGGAGATTTTAGAATGGCAAAACAATGGACCACCCCACCCGCAATGCAGATCGACTCGAAGAAGCAATACAAAGCGCGCATGGAAACCGACAAAGGAACGATGGTAATTGAGTTATTTGCAGACAAGACCCCGCTGACCGTAAATAACTTTGTTTTTCTTTCACGCGAAGGATTTTACGATGGTGTTATCTTCCATCGTGTGATTGATAATTTCATGGTGCAGGGCGGCGACCCGACCGGCACCGGCAGAGGCGGACCCGGCTACAAATTTGGCGATGAATTCAACGCCAGCTTGAAACATGACAAGCAGGGCATCCTCTCCATGGCAAATGCTGGACCCGGAACAAACGGCTCGCAGTTCTTCATCACTCATGGGCCCACCCCGCATTTAAACGGCAAACATACCGTCTTTGGTCAGGTTGTAGAAGGACTGGATGTATTGATGTCCATTCCCGCGCGCGACCCGGGTAATGTCAATGCGCCAGCGGTGAAGATCATCCGTGTCACCATCGAAGAAATCTAAACGGCAAAAAGAAAAAGCCGCAATGAAGGAAACAACGCCAATTCAAGATCATAAAAAATCGGGGATTGGCGTTGCCTTTTTACGCATCCTGGCGCTGCTCGTGGTGATCGGGATCACGGTTTATATTTACAGTATCCGCGAGCGTGTGGATGAGTTTTCGGCTTACGGCTACCCGGGTATTTTTCTGGTGATGCTGATGGCAAACGCCACAGTCATCATCCCTGCGCCGGGGGTGGCGGTGGTTTTTGCAATGGGAAATATTTTCAATCCCATTCTGGTTGCACTGGCCGCAGGGACAGGCGGAGCCATTGGCGAACTCTCCGGTTATCTGGCAGGATTCAGCGGACAAGCCATCGTGGAAAATACAAAAGCGTACAATCGCGTATTGCCCTGGGTGCAAAAATATGGCGCATGGGCAATTCTTGTATTATCAGCCATCCCCAATCCATTTTTTGACCTGGCCGGAATCGCGGCCGGCGTTGCAAAAATTCCAGTCTGGAAGTTTTTACTTTTCTGCTGGTTCGGTCAACTTATAAAAATGGCAATATTCGCGTACGCAGGCGCATATTCAATTGACTGGCTGGCAAGTTTCTACAAGTAAAGACCTTAGGTGACAGTCACTTGCGAAGTGACTGTCACCTTTGATAAGGAGAAATTTATGAGCGATTACAAAAAGATGGATGAATATCTCGATAAAAATCTTGATCAAAGCCTTGCGGAACTTTCAATCTATGTGGCGCAGCCGAGCATTAGCGCACAGAATATAGGGTTGAAAGAATGCGCCCAACTGGTGAAAGACATGCTCGAAAAACGCGGCTTCAAAGCACAGGTCATGTCCACTGATGGCGCGCCGGTGGTATTCGCGGAACGCAAAGGCAAAAGCGACAAGACCCTGCTAATCTACAATCATTACGACGTGCAGCCTCCCGAGCCATTGGAATTATGGGAATCGCCGCCCTTTGAACCGGAAATCCGCAATGGAAAAATGTACGGGCGAGGCGTAAGCGATGACAAGAGTCATCTCACTTCACGCCTGTTTGCAATTGACTCAATTCTCGAGGAGGATGGCGAACTTCCCTGCAATATCAAATTCATTGTCGAAGGCGAAGAGGAAACAGCCAGTGAGCATCTGCATGATTTCGTCTCGAAGAATTTGGAGAAGCTAAAAGCAGATGCCTGTGTTTGGGAATTCGGCGGCGTTGACTATCGTGACATCCCCATGCAATATCTTGGTTTGCGCGGTATTTGCTATGTTGAACTCTCTGTGGAATCGCTTGGGACAGATGTGCATTCAGGATTGGGTGGCAGTATCTTCCCCAACGCGGCATGGAGACTCGTTTGGGCATTGAACAGCCTAAAGGGAGTCGACGAGCGCATCCTCATCCCCGGCTTTTATGATGACGTGACTCCCCCCTCTGCACGAGACCGTGAATTGATGTCCAAGCTTCCAGATGTGGCTGATATTTATAAAAAACAATATGGCGTCAAGGAATTCATCAAAGGCGTGAAGGGTGGAACCGATCTGAAAATCGAAGAGGTGTTTACGCCAACCTGCACCATCTGCGGACTCAACAGCGGATATCAAGGCCCAGGCTCAAAGACCGTACAACCCGCGCGCGCTTCCGCCAAGGTGGACTTCCGTCTCGTGCCAACACAAAAGCCCGCGGACATTCTCAAGAAACTTCGCGCCCACCTTGACACACAAGGCTTTAGCGATATAGAAATTACCTATCTCGGAGGCGAACCCTCCGCACGCACCGACCCTGATGATCCTTTTATAAAAATCGTTGTGGATACTTCCACTGAAGTCTATGGTGTGCCGATGGAAATTGTGCCGATGGTTGGTGGGTCTGGCCCAAGTTACCCGTTCGTACATGACCTGGGACTGCCCGTTGCGACGATGGGACTCGGCTACCCCGAAACAAAGGCCCACGCCCCCAACGAAAACATCCGCCTGGATCTGTACGTGAAGCACGCCAAACACATGGCACGAGTGATCAAAGAGTTCGCGAAGTAAACGCGAAAGCAGGGTGCGTCGCACCAAACTGATGAGAGAATCTCCGTAGTCAGAATTATCCAAATGAGAAGACTCATTCCTTGAATAAGGAAAGCCACCCTGCCCACTCCAGTTTAGTGATTTATTTTTTGCAAATCCCACGTATAATGTATGAGTCTGCTGCAAAAACCCTTTTTACCGCGAAGCCCGCAAAGAAAGCGAAGAACCATTTGAAGATTTAGAAGGTTTGCATTAAGAATCTTGAGAACTTCCTTCGCAATTCTCAAAATTCTTCGTGGGCTTCGCCTCTTCGCGGTAAGTTTGACCTTTTTGCAGTAGAGTCATGTATTTATAATTAATTTCCTGAATTACTTCTCGACATAACCTATTTGGAGGCAAAAATGCTTGTAGATGAAAGAATGTCCCATCGAGTTATTTCCGTCCCGCCAGAAATGCCGGTGCTTGATGCGCTGGTTTTATTTAGAAAAAGCCAGATCCACCGGGCGCCAGTCATCAAGGACAACAAAATGATTGGGATCATTTCTGAGAATGACCTGCTAAACGCATCTCCATCTCCAGTCACCACACTGAGCGTATGGGAAATGAATCACCTGATGAGTAAAGTCATCGTCAAACAAGTGATGACAAAAAAAGTCATCACCATCGAAATAGGTACTCCCATCGAAGAAGCTGCGCGCATCATGGTGGACGCAAAAATCGGCGGCATGCCCGTCACCCGTTCAGGCAAGGTTGTCGGGATGATTACAGAAACTGACCTATTCAAAGTTTTCATGGAAATGATGGGCGCGCGTGAAGAAGGTCTCCGCGTTAGTGTACTGGTAGAGGAAAAGCCAGGTCAGATTGCCAAGGTGTCCAGATTGATTAGCGACGCAGGCGGGAATTTCCTCGGCTTTGGCTCATTTGCGGGACCGGATGCCAGCCTAATGGTAATTACATTCAAAGTGACCGGCATTAAGAAGGATGACGTAAAGAAAATCCTGGGCAAAGAGGTTAAGAAGTTTCTGGATATTAGATAGACCTGTCAATAATTATAAGGAAAGAGCGCGAAGATTTCTCACTTCGCGCTCTTTTTATTTTCTGGAACAGATCAACAAATCAACGACGTGGAGTTCGGGGCTTTGTATTAGTGCGGCCGCGTTCAGTACGGCCAGTTGTGCGTGTTCGGTCATTAGGTCCGCGCTTCGGGCGCTCCGTTGTAGCAGGTCTCTCGTTGGTATTGCGCTCAGTACGTCCTGTTGTACGCGGTCTATCAACCGGAGCACGCTTGGGGCGATCTTTTGGATTGCGTTTAACTGCATCAGATGACGCGGGCCGCTCCTTCGGATTCCTTTCACCCCGATCTGATGTGCGAGACCGATCACTGCGGCCGCGTTCGATGCGTCTTTCCATTGTTGGAACTTTTTCCCCTTTTAATTCCATCACTTCCTTCTCGGTCAAATGCCGCCATTGACGCGGCTTGAGACTGCCGAGTTTCAGCGTGCCGATCCGCAGACGGATAATTTTCACCACAGGCAATCCCAGCAGCCTGCCCACCTCGCGGATCTGGCGCTTCTTGCCTTCGCCCATCACCACGCGGATCCACGCGCCTTTGCCGGAAGAGGAAAGAAAACTTACATCCGCAGGCGCGGTTTTATCGCCATCTTCAAGGACGATACCGCGCCGCCATGCCTCAAGTTGTTTTTCATCGGGTTTTCTGGCCACCAATACACGATATTCCTTTTCATGCCCATAGCGCGGATGCGTCAACTTATTCGTCAACTCGCCATCGTTGGTCATCAAGATCAATCCCTCGGAATCCCAATCCAGACGGCCGACGGGATATAAATGTCCTTCCAATGGGATCAAGTCACGAACAGTCTGTCGGTCGTCCTGTCCCTCTGCGGCGGAAAGGACATTGCGCGGTTTATACAAGGCAATATAGGTAAGCATCTGGGCTTCGGGTTTAGGCAAAGCCTTGCCATCCAATGTGACTTTATCAATGGACAGATCAGCTTTTTGGCCGAGGGTGGCGACCTGTCCATTCACACGCACACGTCCTGAGATAATGAATTCCTCACAGGAACGGCGCGAACCATATCCAGCCTGGGCAATTAGTTTTTGTAATCTTTCTTCCATGAAGAGTATTATAACGGATTTGGCTGACAATGCCCGCTGTACTGGCATAGGAGTGGCTAATCTCGTGGGCTTGCCAAAAGATTTAA
>DYDH01000275.1:0-1564 GCA_020717985.1 Herpetosiphon sp.
ACCGGCTGTGCCAATGATATTGCCTGCTTCATCAAAAACGGGTGTTTTGAAGGTCTCGAACCACTTCATCTGCCCCTGGTCAAAGATCGGCTCTTCAAAGCTGGTTGGTTTTTTCCCGCTCATAAGGCTGACGTCATCAGCCTTATATTTCTGCGCCAGTTCCGTGGGCCAAACCTCAAGGTCGGTTTTGCCGGCCACTTCCTCGGGCGTTGTTCTGCCGCAGGAAAGCGCAAAGGCTGTATTCACCGTCAGGAAGCGGCTGTCTTTATCTTTCAACCATACCAGTCCGGGTTGATTTTCGATGATGGCCGTTAAATAGGATTCGCGTAATTGGAGTCGATTCTCGGCCTGTCTCTGCTCGGTAATGTTTTCCTTCATCGCCAGAAAATTGGTGATTTTCCCATCATCACTGAAGACAGGCGCGATGGTGGCTATTTCCCAATAGGTCCCGCCGTCCTTCTTTTTATTCAGGAATTCACCCTGCCATATATTGCCGGATGTGATCGTTTCCCACATTTTTTTGTATTCTTCGCGGGTGGTATAGTCCGATTTCAGGAAGCGCGGATTTTGCCCGAGGACTTCCTCCATGCTGTAGCCGGTGACTTGTGAAAACTTTGGGTTCACATACTCGATGTTGCCCTGCACATCGGTGATGACAATGGACGTGGGGCTTTGTTCCACTGCGCGTGAGAGTTTGCGGAGTTTGTCTTCCGCCTGCTTGCGTTCGGTGATATCTTCGATTGTCCCTTCATAATATAGAACTGCACCGCTTTCATCCCGGACTACTTGCGCGTTTTCACGCACAAAGATCGGCGTTCCGTCATGCCTGTGCCATTCTGCTTCAAGACCGGTGATGCGACCCTCGCGCTCGACCCGCTCCTTGAATAAAGCGCGCGAATATGTTGAAACTGCATCACCTTGTTCCAGGTTGCGCGTGAAAAGTTCCCCGGCTGTGGAGTAACCCAACATACGCACGAGCGCCGGATTGGCGGCAAGGATATCGCCAGCGGGCGTGGTGCGATAGATGCCTATCGGCGAGTTTTCAAACAACAGGCGATAATGTTCCTCGCTTTCGCGTAATTTCTCTTCCACCTGCTTGCGCTCGGTAACATCACGGATGATCGCGCCGATGCGGTAGCCCTTCTCGGTCTTGATCGGGAAGGAGGTTTGTTGAATGATCTTGCGTTCGCCTGATTTTATCTGGATGGCGGTTTCGTATGTCCTGCCAAGAAATGGTGACTGGCCGGTTTGTACCGCTGTTTGCAGGTGGCTTCTAAACATATCCAGATTGCCTGGAGAGCGGTTTTCCGACAGCATCACTTGAGATTGGATATCCCAGACCGTCATACCTAGCGCCTGTTCCTTCGGTATCTCATTAATTTTTTCAAGCGCATGGTTCCATTCAATGATTACACCCTGCTCATCGGCAATCATCAGCCCGTCAGAAGATTGCTCGATGAAGGTGCGGAATCTCGCTTCACTGTCTTTTAACGCTTCTTCCGCCTGCTTGCGCTCGGTAACATCACGGATGATCGCGCCGATGCGGTAGCCCTTCTCGGTCTTG
>DYDH01000275.1:1688-5311 GCA_020717985.1 Herpetosiphon sp.
CGCGCCGATGCGGTAGCCCTTCTCGGTCTTGATCGGGAAGGAGGCTTGTTGAATGGTCTTGCGTTCGCCTGATTTTGTCCGGATGGCGGCTTCGTATGTCCTGCCAAAATATGGCGACTGGCCGGTTTGTATTGCCATTTGCAGGTGGTTTCTAAACACATCCAAATTGCCTGTAGAGCGGTTTTCAGACAGCATCATTTGAAATTGGATATCCCAGACCGTCATACCGAGCGCCTGTTCCCTGGGTATCTCATTAATTTTTTCAAGCGCATGATTCGATTCGATGACTACACCCTGCTCATCGGCAATTATCAGCCCGTCAGTGGATTGCTCGATAAAGTTGCGGAATTTTTCTTCACTGTCTCGTAACGCTTTTTCCGCCTGTACGCGCTCGGTGACATCTTGAATCGTTCCGAACAGCCTCGTTGGGTTATTTTGTTCGTCGGCAATAAAAGTGGACTTGCTATGTACGTGCCGAATTTCCCCGTTCGGGCGCACGATGCGGTAGGTCAGGTCAAACGGTTTGCACTCTTTGACGCTTTCATCGTACAGGTCGAATACCTTTTGGGTATCATCTTGATGGAGATACTGGTTGTAGTCACCTACATTTGGGTCGTACTCTCCTGGTTTCAATCCAAAGATGCGATAGGTCTCTTCCGACCAGATTGTTTTGCCGCTGGCAGTATCAATATCGTAATAGCCAAGGTTGGCATTTCTTTCGGCTTCCTTCAATTTGGTTTCATTTTCCACCAGCGCGCGCTCCGCCTGTTTGCGTTCGGTGATATCCAGCGCCATGGATAACATGCAAGGTTCCCCGGCTACTTCGATCAACTCTGCGGAGAATAACATGCAGGCCAGTTGACCGGATTTCCGCCGTATCCGGATTTCAAAGCCATGTACAACGCCATCCCTGCGTAGCAAGTTGACAATTTGTTCCCGCTCTTCAGGATGTGCCCAAAGATTGATTTCACCGAGTACCCGGCCGACAACTTCGACAGATGAATAGCCCGTGATCTCGGTCCAGGCCTCGTTGACTTCCAGGATTTTATTGTCGCTGATGCGTGTGATGGCAATGGAAGTTGGGCTGGAATGAAAGACCGTGGAGAAACGCGCTTCGCTGGCGCGCATGGCTGATTGGTTCTGAAACCGTTCAATGGCATAGCGGATGGCGCGCGGTCCCAGATTCCAACCAGCTTCGCCTTTTACTAGATAATCCTGCGCGCCGGACTGCACCGCCTGCAGGGCCAGCGTTTCATCTGTCAGGCCGGAAAGCACGATCATTGGCATGTCGGGAAATTGAGCGTGCGCTTTTTCAAAGGTTTGCAGTCCCTGGCTGTCTGGCAGTCCGAGGTCGAGCAGGAGCGCGTCGAATTTGGCGGCTGCGAGTTTTGCCAACCCCTGCTTAAGCTGCTCGGCGACCGTAACTTGAAAATCGGCCAACGGGTCGTTGTTCAGGGCTTCTTTCAACAGCAGGGCATCGGTCGGGCTGTCTTCGATCAATAAAATTTTTATGGAGGTTTTTGGCATGACTAACTCTCCTTGTGATCTCGCAGGTCATGTTTGTAACGCGGCTTGTGAAAAACGTGCGAAAAACGTGCAGCGTGTTCCGTTTTGGAAACCACGCCACACGTAACACGCCACACGCTAGAAATGAAACTCAATTTTCCGGCGGCAGGGCTACGACACTGAACCAGAAATTGCGGATGGACTGCACGGCTTTCAGGAAACTTTCAAACCCAACCGGCTTGACCACGTAACAATTGGCGTGCAGGTCGTAGGCTTTCAGGATGTCTTCATCGGCGCCGGAGGTGGTCAGGATAATGACCGGGATGGCTTTCAAGTCGGGGTCGTTCTTTATCTCAGCCAGCACCTCGCGTCCGTTTTTGCGCGGCAAATTCAAATCGAGCAGGATCAGGTCCGGGCGGGGCGCGGAAGCGTAGCGTCCCTGTCGGCGCAGGAATTCCATTGCCTGCACTCCATCCTCTGCTACGTGGATCGAATTCAGCAGTTTGGCTTCCTCGAAGGCTTCGCGCGTGATGAGGATATCCGCCGGGCTGTCTTCGACGAGCAGGATTTCAATTAGTTTGTGAAGCCGTTTTGTGACCATGGGTTAACTCCTGTGGGGGATTGTAAAGTAAAAAGTAGAGCCTTGCCCAAATTGTGACTCAATCCATATGCGGCCGCCGTGCCGTTCGACGATCTTTTTGCAGATGGAAAGTCCTATGCCGGTGCCGGAATAGGCGCTATGGGTGTGCAGGCGTTGGAAGACAAGGAAGATGCGCTCGAAGTATTGCGGTTCGATGCCGATGCCATTATCGCGCACCGAGAAGCGCCATGCGTCCGCCAATTTTTCAACCCCCACATGGACTTGAGGCTGCTGCGCGCCATGGAACTTGATGGCGTTGCCGATCAGGTTTTGGAACACCTGACTCAACTGGGTCGCATCCGCGTCGAGCGTGGGCAGGCTGTCGCTTGTGACGACTGCGCCCTGTTCGGCGATGGTTGTCTCCAAATTGCGCAGGGCATACTTGAGCGCTTCATTTGCATCGGCGGCCTTTATGGGATTGCCGCGCCGCTCGACGCGCGAATAATCAAGCAGGTCTTTGATCAGGGTCTGCATTCGGCTGGCGCCGTCCACGGCCAGCCTGATGTATTCGTCTGCGCGTTCGTCCAGTTGTCCCTGATAGCGTTTTTGCAGGAGTTGCACCATTCCGGCTACGGCGCGCAAGGGTTCCTGCAAGTCATGTGAGGCGACGTAGGCGAACTGTTCCAACTCGGCATTCGATAGTTTCAATTCTTCGAGGGCCTTGAGCAGTTGTTCCCTGGCTTGCTTGCGCTCGGTGATGTCGCGGATGTTGCACTGAATCACCTTATGATGTTTCACCCGATAGACATTGCTGGTGAACTCAACATGAATGCATTGCCCATCCGCGGTTTCCAGCGGCAGGGCTTCGTAGCGGATATATTCCCGCTGTTGTAATTCCAGAAAGTTTTCCTTGCTGGCGGCAATATCCTTGAAGAAGCCAATTTCCCAGAGTTCTTTTCCGAGGAATACTTCATGTGAATAACCCAATAACTCGACTAGGAACGGATTCACGTCCACGATCATGCCTGTTTCGGCATCCAGAATGAAGATACCGTCGCGGGTTGCTTCGAACAGGCGGCGGTAGCGCACCTCTGAAGCGGTTAACTTCTCCTCTGCCTGTTTGCGCTCGGTGATGTCTCTGAATTCGACTGTCCTGACTGTTTTACCTTTGTATGGAACACTTCGTGCTTCCAACATCATTGGAAAAATCTCACCGTTTTTTCGCATTCCAAATGCTTCATAAGGTTTTTCAAAATCAGCAGCTACATTATTCTTAACAAGTTCCCGTGAATCTGGGGCAATTAGTAAATATCCATCCATTAAAAGAAGTTCATCCCGCGAATAGCCCATCATTTCCGAAAGACCCTGATTACATTCAATGATTTTCCCTTTGTCGTGAATAGCAATTCCGCCAAACGATGCATTGTGAAGTACCTTGAAGCGTTCTTCGCTCTCGCGCAGCGCCTCTTCCGCCCGTTTGCGCTCGGTGATGTCGCGGATGTTGCATTGGATCACCTTGCGCTGATCCACCTGATAG
>DYDH01000276.1 GCA_020717985.1 Herpetosiphon sp.
CATTCGCGGGCAATGGGAGGAGGGTTGTTCGAGCTTCGGCCAAGAGGACGAGAGGGCATTGCAAGAGTGTTCTATTGCATGAAGGTGGGTAAGAGGATCGTCATGCTTCACTCGTTCGTCAAGAAGACACGGGAAACGCCGAAACGGGAGGTTAACATTGCCCGCCGTAGGCAAAAGGAGGCGTCGGAATCGTGACCCAAAAAATGCCCACGAAAACGCACCGCCAAATGGTTGCGGCCTGGAAACGGGAGCCGGAATTCAAGGCGGCCCATGATGAGCTGGAGATGGAATTCACCCTGCTGCGTGAATTACTGCTCGCGCGGCGGCAGGCAGGTTTGACCCAGGCGGAAGTGGCGGAAAAAATGGGGACAAAGCCGCCGGCGGTGACCCGGCTGGAAACAGCCCTGTCGGATCGGAAACACTCACCGACCATTGCGACATTGAAAAAATACGCGCAGGCGGTAGGCTGCAAACTTGAGGTACACCTTGTGCGAACCAAAACAGTTTAAGCCAAGTGAATGCGATCAGCTAGGAAAGAGAAAAAGCAGCGGTCAGCGATCAGTAATTGATGCTTGATCGCTGACCGCTGCGTTGGCCGAAGTGCTGCGCGTCAAACACGCGGCACGGAAATGGCCTTGATCATCCTATGAAACATTTGCGCCGCAATGGCATAAGTTTCGTTTGCACCCTGAAGGGTATAAAAGCAGGCAAGCTGCTCAACCCAGCTTTAGGAAATGACATGGACTCTGGATTGATCATGCAGAGGGTGTGCGAGGAATGCCTTGGAGCGGTGGACAATCAGCATGAATTGCTCAGGAAAGATTGTCCTGGCAATTGCTGCAATTTCACTTGACACTCCTGGCGAATCAGGATAACCGTACCTGACGATTGGATAAATTCGCGCACTCGCTCCGAGCCAATGCAAATGAGTTAAATGATTTCGGAGAACTGAATTGTTGAATACTCCGTCCTTTCTGTTGCACTATCCGCGTTGTTGTTACGAAGATGCACCCCAGTTGGAGGATCAAGAAAATGCATAATTGCATGGGCGTTGTCGCTATCTTTGCCCAGGCTCCGGTCTTGCGCGGCGCGGATCTGGTGGTGGAAATGCACCCCACCCCGAACGGACATACGCTTTCCTGAGTACTCTGCTGACCAAACGCTGATTATTGTTCGGACAATAATAACGCCAAAACACCGTCAATGGGAAAGATGCTATTGTTCCTCCCCTGATTACTAACGGCGGGAGTACAAAGATAATGTTGCTGCAATTTTAGGTTTAATTTGACAAGCATGCCGGAGTTTGCTAAATACCGTGCGTCCGATCCGGTTGCGGACCAGGCGAAAATGCAATAAATAGCAAATGATTTTGGAGAGTTGAATTGTCAAAAACTCCATCCTTCCTGCAGAGCTATCCGCTTTATTGTCTCACAGATGACTCCTGGTTTCGGCCGCCTGTTCGCCAGCGGACCGGCCCCTGCGGCATTGCCGCAATACGGCGCAATATGTCGGCCGATATCGTAGCCCTGACGGAGGAGAAGAATGCGGGATGCTGTACAGCGTGGTGAAAGATTGGCACGTGAAAGAGGGTATCAGTTGGAGGAACGAGGAAATGCATAATTTCATGGATCCCCTTTTCTGCCCTCTGTCGGAGAAAAAGAATGCAGAATGAAGAAGAAAATAGAAGACCGGCGGAGAATAGCGCGGCCGGTGAACAAAAAGTATTAGCGAGCAGCATGAAAGATAAAGGCGGCAACAACGTCTCAAGCCGTGGCTTGTCCAATATATTTATACTGCCCCCCATCCTCTACATTTTAAGCGCCGCTGCATGGACGGTAACCGCCTTTCTTATTTTTTTGTTTCACATGCTTCCTTTTGATTTTCGGATGTGGACTTGGTTGTTGCGGCTCATGCCAAATTGGAGCTTTTCGGGGCACGGATGTTTTTTGGCTGCATTGTTCTACATCGTTGGACTGTATTTTCTGTGGCCCCTATTTTTGCTCTGGGCAACAAAGCGCTCACGCGGCCTGCATCGGTCGATGATTTGGGTGCTTATATGGGTAGCAGCCAAGACTATGTTCGATGCCGTATTGCCGCTACTCGGAAGGGGAGACGCGATAGGCAGCTTTGTGCCGTTCTATAATTTTGAGGCGTTGGGCGATTGGCAGTTCTCATTAGCGATACTGTTCCGGGCACTGTGCATGTTTCTTGCTATCGCTCTGCACCAGCAGCAAGAACGGCGCCGTTGCCAAGAAGAACCTGGTGTTATTGCCAGTGCAGCGTCAAAGGATGTATATGGAAGCGCCCTATCGCATAGGGTCAGCGCGTTGTCGCTGAACGCACAACATGCCATAAATAAAGCAATAATTGTTATTGTATTTTTTCTTGTGATTTTTTTCGGTTATCAGAAATATTTTTCTAATCATTTAGACGAATTGTTCGGTGAATGGGTTGAATCAGGAAAGGTGGTTGAACTATTGCGAAAAGGAGTAAAACTAACCGGGGATGAGTCTGCCAAATACATGCAACTGATGGAAAACGGTATTATATATTATAAGATCTCAAAAGATAAAATAACTGTGAAATATAAAAACGGTGAAGAGCAATCATTTCCCTACGAAGTAATTGCAACAAAGGGTAAATGCACGGCCATTATGGCCTTAGACAAAGAACTTGATTATTGCCTGGAAGAAAATAAGCTTGTGACACAGGAAAAAAACAAACTATACCACAAGGTATACAAACGGCCTGGTTCTCCATCCGGTTGATTTGTTGATTAACATTACAGAATATATGCACAATTTTGTTGTGATAATTAACGACTGAGTATGTAATTAATTTAATTTGGAGGATGAGGAAATGTCGCTACCTTTTTCGTATAATCCAAATACTGGCAATGTTACAGTAAATTTTGGTGGTGGAAATTCCATCTCTGGCAATCTCAACACGGGTGCTTTTTCGGTAACAACGCCATTGGGCAGCTCAACACTTAATCCTGACGGGTCAGGTAGTTCTTCTTTTGGTGGCGCTAAGGTTTCCAATACTAACAATGGCGACGGCACTACTACTTGGGATATATCTTATAAAGAACACTTTGGGGGTGAAATCCTCGGGGTTGATGTTACAGGTGGCCTTAAGTTTACTCCTGATGGAATAGGAGGGGCAGATATTCAAGTTTACGAAAAAAATACAGTGGGTGGCGTGGATGTGTCGAATTCGTCAAGTGAAACCCGCCATGTTACTGCTGACGATCTCGCCAACGCTTTGGGCTTAGGTAATTTGGCCGTCCTTTTCTCGTTGGGTGCGATTCGAGCTAATCTCGATAATCAAACAAATTCTTCGTCCGACCTCTTCACCTTAGCCCAATTTTGGACAACATACCATGATCCGCTTACCTTTGATCTCGATGGCGACGGCATTGAAACGCTGGCGCTCAATCCAACCAACCCCATCCTCTTTGATCGCGACGGCGACGGCGTAAAGACTGCCACCGGCTGGATCAATCCCGATGACGGCTTTCTGGCGCTGGACCGGAACGGTAACGGCGTTATTGATAATGGCACGGAACTCTTCGGTGATTCCACCCCCTTGGCTGGCGGCGGCACGGCGATGGATGGCTTTGCCGCGCTGGGCCAGGAAGACACTAACCTGGACGGCAAGGTCGATGTCAGCGATGCCAATTTCGACAACCTGCGCATGTGGCGCGACCTGAATAGTGACGGCATCAGTCAGGGAGGCGAATTGTATACCCTCTCATCCCTCGGCATTGCCTCCATCAACGTCGCCAAGACGGAAAATGCTGCCCTGCTTGATAATGGTAACGTCATCGCCGACTTGGGCATCTACACCAAGACCGACGGCACAACCGCCACCCTCGGCGACACGGCGCAACTGGGCGACGTTGACCTGCGGGAAGACACCTTTGTCAGCCAGTTCACGGATACCATCCCAATCAGCCCCGAGGCAGCGGCCCTGCCCGGCATGGGCGGTTCCGGCCAAGTGCGGAGCTTGCGGGAAGCGGCCAGCCTGTCGCCCAACCTGCTCGCGGCGCTGACGGATTACGCCTCGGCCACCACCGGCGACGCGCAACTGGCGCAACTGGACAGCCTCATCCAAGCCTGGAGCGACACCAGCACCATGCCCACCACCGCAACCGACGCTTATGCCGGGCATCCCCTCACCGTTATTTTTGCAGGGGTGGTCACCGGCAGCGCTGAATACAACGCCTGGCTGAATAAGCTTACCATTCTAGAACGTTTCAATGGCCGCACATTCTGGCAAACGCCTTCTGATAGCGACCCGGTAACGCTTAATTTTGCGGGCGGGCAGATGCACACTTTGGTTCAAGCCTATGAAGCGCTGAAGGATTCCGTATATAGCGCTCTCGTCCTGCAAACCCGCTTAAAATCTGTGCTGGATCAGATATCCCTCACGCTGGACGCTAATACCGTGCATCTGGATTTTACTGGTGTCGAGGCTGCCCTAAACGCACGGGTAGCCGCGAACGCACACGATGGGCTGGCGGACGTCATTGACTTCGTGCGCGCGACACAAGGAGAATTGATTCCCGCAGGATGGGATGGGGTGGATTATCTCGTCAATACCCTACGGACTCAACCCGATCTTCCTGAATTGCAGGATATTCTGGCTTCCCTTCACGTGCAAATTGACGGTATGAATTCAAGCGCGCTATTCGCTACGGATAGCAACAATTGTGTGCTGTTGGGTGGTGGTGGCGATGATACGCTCTATGGATCTAGCGGCAGCGATATCCTGGTTGGAGAAGCCGGCAATGATACCCTGTACGGGGGGACCGGCGACGATACTTATTTTTTTGATGCAGGTTGGGGCCAGGATAAAATAATCAGTAATGATGCAATTGCGACCCTGGTTTTCGGGGAAAACATCTCTCCTGACGACCTGACCTTTTCCAAGTCTGGTTACGACCTGGTTGTCAGCCGTAACGGCAGCACCGACAACATCACGATGTCTAACTATTTTCTCAGTGCTACCACCTATATAAAGCGATTTTCTTTCGCCTACGGCGCCACGTGGGACGCGGCTGCCATCCACAGCCGCCCTCTGTATGGGACAGATGGTGATGATTTTCTTCATGGTGTTGATATTCCCCAGTTTCTTCCGGGTAGTGGTGGCCAACATGCCACTCTCTATGGACTTAGCGGCAACGACAATCTTTACGGTGGTGCCGGCAATGACACCCTTGATGGCGGTACGGGTGAGGATTGCATCAATGGCATGGAAGCTGATGACGTGCTGCTGGGTGGGG
>DYDH01000277.1 GCA_020717985.1 Herpetosiphon sp.
ATGACGGTGGTTGAGTTCGTCTAAAATTCCTTCGGCTGAATCAAGGTAAGTAAAATGCTTGCGTAGTTTTGCAATCCCCGCCTCAAAATTGGAAACGAAATCAATGAACTGACGGCTTCCCAAACGAAATGGCAACTCAGCCTTTGTGTGCAAACGAATGGGAATGACAGGCTTCTTGTATTTCAACGCCCATGTCCATTCATCCTTGCAGACCGAACCTTCAGATGTGCTGTCCTCGGTCAGCACGAACACGAGACACTTGCATCCACGAATGGCAGATGAAATCTGGTCGTCCCAGTTATCGCCAGGTTTCAAGTCGCGTTTATCGAACCAAACACTCGTGAACGGATGTCCGCCCTCAAGTTCATCGGAAAGTTTGGTGGCAAAATCCGCCGCGTCTGCATTGGAATAACTGATGAAACAATGTCCGTCGGTCATACTACGTCCCTCTCTTGGAGTTTCATGGGCGTGATGTCAATTTGTCCAATTATACCCACGTTATACAAAGACCTCCGAGTTCTTTGAGAACTCGGAGGTCTGGGCTTGCAGCGACTCTTTCCTAATATTCCACTGCTCTTGGCAGGGACTTGGCTTCTTCGATCCACTTGCCAACTTGTTCGGCGCTGGGCAGGTCACGCACTTGCTTCTTTTCCTCATTTACTGCCTTGAGTTTTTCAGCAAGATTCTCTGCGTTGCGATTGCCAAGCTCGGCAACGGTATCCACACCCGCGGCTTCGAGCAGGTCGGCATATTCCGATCCGATGCCCTTGATGCGGTATAAGTCAGCGCGGTTGACCCATTCGAGGATCTGCTTCTCGGTCAACCCGGTGGCGGCTGCCAGGTCAGAGCGTCCTTTGGACGTGCCGCCTTTTTTGAGCAGGTCGTCCGTGGTTTGCACGTCCGCGCTCTTGAACTTTTCTGCGTAGGTTGCGCCAATGCCTTCAATATCTTGAATGTTCATGGTTTTATCTCCTTGAAAAATTATGGTTACATGTTGAGCAAGTCTCAAGTTCGGATTTTATCATTTGTTCTGAGTAATGCAATTTCCTCGTGAATTAAGAGTGTCCAAGATAATGGGCTAAAATAGATTTATGATCACATGTCCACATTGTCAAGCTACAACACATCAGAACAAAGCCGGTAAAACCGATGCGGGTTCGCAAAGGTATCGGTGTATGACCTGCCAGCGAAAGTACACGCCCCAACCCAAACACCACGGCTATCCAGAAAGCCTGCGAAAACGGGCGGCTGAAATGTACGTGGATGGAGGAAATTTACGGCGGGTTGCCCGCCATCTGAAAGTCTCACCTCAAACGATTTCGTTGTGGATAACCGATGCGGCAGAAGCGTTGCCCAATGCGCCGATCCCAGCGGAAGTTAGCGAAGCCGAGATGGACGAAATCTTCACCTTCATCGGTGATAAAAAAACAGAATCTACATTTTGACCGTTGTCGACCGCAAAACCCGCTGTATTTTGGGTTGGGCCGTGGTTTGGGTACGTACTCAAGAAGCCCTCCAGCAAGTTGTTGATCTGGCACCAAAAGCAAAGTGGTACTACAGCGATGGTTTTGATGCGTATCAGTGGCTCTGGTATCACTTCGGCCGATATGCAGTTTCAGAAGGCAAGGCTGATACTTATTCCGTCGAAGCCGATAATGCCGAACTCCGTCATTACTTGGCTCGCCTTGCTCGCAAGTCACGTTGTTTTTCTCGTTGCCCTTATGCGCTTGAATGTGCGCTCCGCTTATTTGTGTTTGCCTTCAACAGCCGACAACTTCACAAGCAACGTTTTCCGAATTACGCTGCTCATGTTATGGACTTCGTTAGCCCATGATATTTGACACTCTCGTGAATTAAAGACTCTTATCCCTCTTGCAAGGCATTGACCGGCTTGTGCGTGGCGAGCCATTCGGCGCGTCTGCGAAAGAGGCCTGGTACGGCGGCATTTGCATCCGCGATCAATGTTTGCAGGTCGGCAGTTAGCAGCTTTCCACCATCCACAACGATCTTGCCAGCCACCATGGTAATATCCACGTCACCGCCCTGCACCGCATGGACAAGGTTGTGGTGCAGGTTGCCGTCAGAGCCAGTCAGCAACGGCGTCATTCTGGGCGTGTCTGTGCGTACTGCGATCAGATCAGCTTGCTTGCCTACTTCGATGGAACCGACCTCGGCACCCATTCCCAGGGCACGGGCTCCGGTAAGGGCGGCCATTCGGCAGACAGTCCATGCATCCAGCGCAGAAGCATCCAGTGTTGATAGCTTGGCAAGCAGGGATGAAACCTTCATTTCCTCGAACATATCAAGGTTATTGTTTTCCTTTTCTCCGTCAGTCCCCAATCCAACAGCGACTCCACTGGCCAACAGGTCTTGGACTCGTGCCGCGCCGCTTGCAAGTTTCATATTGCTGATCGGGTTGTGCGCCACGCCAGCGCCATGCTTTGCCAGTAACTCGATTTCATGATCCGATAGCCAGACACAATGCGCAAGCAGGACTCGCGGCGCATCCAACAGACCGAAATCTTCGAGCGCCTCAATGGGACGCTTGCCATAACGCCTCTGTGTTTCCTCGACGTCGAATTTGCTCTCGTTGCTATGAGTATGGAATCCAACCTGATAATGTCGGCAGATGTCAATTGCGCGTTTCATGGCTTCAGGCGTGGAATAAAACATGTGCTCATGTCCAACCCAAACCTGGATGCGTCCATTCGCCCCGCCATGCCATTGCTTGATCAAGGCTTCATTCGTGTTAAGCGTTTCAAAGTAATCGTGATCTGGATGCTCCGCCACATACGGCACAAGCACCGCGCGGATGCCAAGCTGTTCCGCCGCCTTCGCGCTTCCATGCATGTGACGCCACATGTCCACGATGGTTGTTGTCCCGGATAAAAGCGCCTCTGCGTAACACAGGTAGGATGCGATCTCCGCCTCTTTGGCATTGACCACACGATGCATCGGATCGATGTACTGTTGCAGCCATTCCCAAACTGGCAGACCTTCGGCGGTGCCTCGCAATAAGCCGGAATGGGCATGGGTGTTGATCAGTCCCGGCATCAACAGGCGATCCGCCAGCCGCTTCACGGCGATGCCTGAGTTTGCCGCGATAACGGCAGTTGCCTCACCAACGGCTTGAATACGACCATCGGAGCCGATCAACACTGCACCGTT
Organism: Herpetosiphon sp.; assembly: GCA_020717985.1. Classification (GTDB taxonomy): domain Bacteria; phylum Chloroflexota; class Anaerolineae; order Anaerolineales; family Villigracilaceae; genus Villigracilis. Next base: position 3,169 of record DYDH01000277.1, read on the forward strand.
TGGGATGACAGTGTTCCCGTCATTGATCAAAACAAGGTGGTCGGCATGAAGGATAATGGGTGTCATTTTTGCTCCGTTATTTTTTGTGGAATTGCACTTTCTAATTCGGACAAGCAGAAACAGAAAGATTTAACCACAGAGGTCACAGAGTCCACTGAGAAAACACCTTAAAAATCTCTGTGATCTTCGTGGTCTCTGTGGTGAGAGTTTTTCTTGTCAAAGAACAAAGATTTAACTTCCAAAATTCTAAATCGATTGCATTTTTATATCCGGCTTCCTACCATTTATCAAAATGTATAACTTCGTTCAACTCCATCCGTCCGCCCTTCTTCGGCGGCGCGGATATTTTTTCTTCATCCAATGCATACCCAAACGAGAGTGCGATCCGTAAGTGCCACTCGGCGGGGAAGCCTAAAATTTCACGTGCTTTATCAAATTCATACAGCGATGCGGGACACGAGCCGACTCCCAACTCCCATGCGGCGAGTTGCATAAATGCCGCAGCTTGACCCGCATCGAACATCGTCTGGAATTTCTCTGCTGGCTCGGGTGTGAGGATGGCAACACACAATGCCGCGCCCGCGATATGTCCCGCCCACTCGCCGCATTGCGATAATGCCTTCAATATTTTCTTATCCCGGACCGCAATGAACCGCCACGCCTGGGTATTTTTCGATGATTGCGACCTGCGCCCTGCATTAAGGATGGCATGAACCACGTCATCGGGCAGGGACTTGTCTTGAAACTTTCGAACCGCGCGTTTTAATCGAATAGCATCTACAACATTCATGATTTATCTCCTTTATCCTTCAGCATTCATCCTTCATCCTTTCCCTCTCTCTTTCACAGTATAATTCACTCAATGACTTCACAGCAATTGACCTTTCGGAACTATCTGTTATCAACCCTCGCGCTGATGATCTTTGGCTGGGGAGGGATCGTTGCGTTATTTTATTTTTCCCTGCCCCTTGTTTGGGCACGCTGGGGATTTTTCGTGCTTGGCATCATGGCGCTCACGGGTACCGCATTGCCTGTTGTATATTTTTTTAATCGCCGCTTTCCAACTGAACCTCCCGCGGGATCAAATGTCATTGTGCGTCAGGCTTTGTGGGTGGGAGTGTACGCCTCCACTCTCGCATGGCTTCAATTGGGACGTCTCGTTACCCTTTATGTAATTCTCGGACTCGCAGGCGGTTTGATCGCCATCGAATATTTCATCCGCTTGCGTGAAAAAGCAAATCGAAACCCTCCGGTGGTCGTTGATGACAACGCTTCGTGACCTTCCCTCTGTTGAAGAATTATTGCAAACGAAAACTGCCGCCGAATTGATCGCGCGCTTCGGCAGACCGTTGACGTTGACAGCCATCCGTGAAACGCTGGATACAATCCGCGCCCGCTTCACTTCCGGAGCGATAACTGTTTTGCCCCTCCATGATTTGGTCCTCGCCCAAACAGATTTTCTGCTCAACTCATGGATCAAGCCAACCCTGCGCTCGGTCATCAATGCCACGGGCGTGATCCTCCACACGAATTTGGGACGTGCCCCATTGAGCGATGCGACCATCCGCGCCATGGATATGGTCTCACGCGGATATTCCAATCTCGAATACGACCTTGAAAAAGGCGTACGCGGCTCGCGTTTGATCCACGCTGAATCTGTTTTGCAAAAATTGACCGGCGTGGAATCCGCAATGGTTGTGAACAACAATGCGTCGGCGGTGTTGCTTGTTTTATCTGCCTTGGCGAACAGGAAACGGGTTATCATCTCGCGCTCGCAACTGGTGGAGATCGGCGGTGGATTTCGCATCCCTGATGTGATGAAGCAATCAGGTGCAAAACTGGTCGAAGTGGGTACAACGAATAAAGTCCATTTGTATGATTATGAAGAAGCCTTGCAGGATGGAGGCTCACTTGTCATGCGCGCACATCCGTCGAATTTCAAGATCATTGGTTTTACTGAGGAGCCCGAGTTAAAAGAAGTTGTTGAACTCGCGCACAAAGCGGGTGTATTTGTCATGGATGACCTGGGTT
>DYDH01000047.1:0-7672 GCA_020717985.1 Herpetosiphon sp.
GCTCCAAGTTCGCTATTCGTGAAGGCGGTTTGACCGTTGGCGCGGGTGTCGTAACCAAGATCCTTTAGTAGGTGAGATGATGGCAAAACAGAAAATCCGTATCCGTCTTAAAGCTTATGATCATCGTGTTCTTGATCAATCTGCGAAGCGCATTGTCGAAACCGCCGAACGTACTGGTGCCCAAGTTGTTGGTCCCGTACCCTTGCCAAGTAAGATTGAACGCTTTACAATACGTCGCTCTGCGTTTATCGACAAGGACTCGCACGAACATTTTGAAATACGCACGCACAATCGTTTGATAGATGTTTTGGATCCAGATTCAAAGACGATTGACATGTTGATGCGCTTGAACCTGCCCGCAGGTGTTGATATCGAGATCAAGATTTAATTACTTTAACTTAATAACCGCACTATATGTGCGGATTATTTTGAGACAGCGCAAGAGTAGGTCTGGTTGTAGAACCGATACAACCGCTTCGCACCAGGCCATCTGACTGCACTGCACGGAGATGATGCGGCCGCTGCCCCGGCTGACAGTCTCGTCAATATCTTCTAAAGGAGAAAATTGAGTATGTTGAAAGGGCTAATTGGAAAGAAGATTGGCATGACCCAGATCTTCGATGAGCAAGGTGTTGCCTATACGGTAACACTCATCGAAGCTGGGCCATGTTACGTTACCCAGGTTCGCATGCCGGAGAAGGAAGGTTATTCTGCGGTGCAACTGGGCTTTGGCGAAGTGCATCCCAAACGCCTTACAGGCGGTGAAATGGGTCACTTAAAAGCCAATGAAATTTCACCTATGCGTTTCTTGCGAGAATTTCGCGCCAAGGATCACGAATTAAAAGTTGGTGATAAATTAACGGTTGTTGATGCTTTTGCCGTTGGTGAACGCGTGGATGTGATTGGTGTCAGCAAAGGCAAGGGCTTTGCCGGTGTTGTAAAACGCTACCACTTCCATGGCATGAATGCCACACACGGTACATCTGACCGCAATCGTGCGCCCGGTTCTAGTGGATCGGGTACCACACCAGGTCGCGTCTATAAAGGACACCGCAACTCGGGCCATATGGGCGTGGATCGCGTCACCGCTCAGAATATGAAAGTTGTCATGGTGGATGCGGAACGGAACCTGCTTGCCGTAAATGGCGCGGTTCCCGGTGGTAAGGGCGGTCTCGTCATGATCAAGGAAGCGCGCAAGCAATAGGCGCGCAGGAAACGGGAGCCAATAACCATGAAAGTAGATGTTCTTGATTTGAAGGGTACAAAAATTCGCGAGATGGAATTACCCGCGAATATTTTTGAAGCCCCAGTAAATATAGACCTGATGCATCAGGCTTATACCCGTCAGATGGCGAATGCTCGTCTGGGTACGCATCAGACGAAAGTTCGCGGAGAAGTCAGAGGCGGTGGTCGAAAGCCGTTTAAACAGAAAGGTACCGGCCGTGCCCGTCAGGGTTCGACCAATGCGGCGCAGTGGGTGGGTGGTGGTCGTATTCATACACCGCATCCCCGCAGCTATGAACAGCGCATGCCCAAGAAAATGCGTCAGGCTGCACTCCGGTCTGTTTTATCCGCAAAAGCCGCTGAAGCCGGTATCGTTGTGGTGGATGATTTTGATATCAAAGAGCCGAAGACCCGCCTGATGGCTGAAACGTTGGGCAATTGGGTTGGTACATCCACCGTATTGGTGTTGATGCCTGTCAAAGACCAAAATTACGATAATGTAATGCGCTCTGCCGATAATATTGAGAGCGCCAAGGTTTTGCTCGCAAGTTACTTGAACGTGCGTGATGTGCTTAATTTTCAAAAAGTCGTCCTGCCGCTCAAGACAATTGATGCGCTCGTAGCGCATCTAGGATAGGAGAGAGACATGACTACGATCTATGATGTCCTCGTCCGCCCTTTGGTAACTGAGAAATCCAACTATCAGTCCAACAAACTTGGTCAATATGTTTTTGTTGTCGCTGATGCGGCGACTCGTACCATGGTGAAGGATGCAGTGGAAACTCTTTTTGATGTCACTGTGGCGCGCGTGAACATTCTCAATGCGCCTGCCAAACGCGGACGCCGAACCAAGAGCCGCCGCATGTTGGTGCGTCGCCCCTCGTTCAAGAAGGCAATCGTGACCCTTGCCCAGGGAAGCAAATCCCTCGAAATCTTTGAAGGGGTGCAATAATGGCAGTTAAAAAATACAAACCAGTAACACCCGGTATGCGCGATATGACCGGCTATACTTTTGAAGAAATTACCAAGAGCACACCCGAACGTTCTCTATTGGTAAACAGACAAGGACACGGCGGCCGTAATGCCCAGGGACGTGTCACAGTTCGCCATCGTGGTGGCGGCGCTCGCCGCTTCATCCGTATTGTTGATTTCAAACGTGAGAAACACGGCATTCCTGCAAAAGTAGCCGCCGTGGAATACGATCCAAATCGCACTGCCCGCCTCGCCCTTCTTTTTTATGTGGACGGTGAGAAGCGATACATCATTGCGCCTCTGGATTTGAAAGTCGGCGATACTGTTATGTCTGGACCCACCGCAGAAATTCGCCCTGGCAATGCTCTTCCAGTCAGCAATATTCCGATCGGAACTTTGATCCACAATATTGAGATGAAAGAAGGTAAGGGCGCGCAGATGGTTCGTTCGGCGGGTGGCGCAGCGCAGTTACTCGCCAAAGAAGGTGACTTCGCCCAGATTCGTATGCCTTCCGGTGAAGTTCGCCTTATTCACCAAGTGTGTTACGCGACGATTGGTCAGGTCGGAAATCTCGATCACAGCAATGTCAAATTGGGTAAGGCTGGTCGCAAGCGACACATGGGCATTCGTCCAACCGTCCGCGGTACTGCGATGAGTCCACGTGACCATCCACATGGTGGTGGTGAAGGTCGCCAGCCAATCGGTCTTGCTGGTCCCAAGAGCCCGTGGGGTAAACCCACTCTCGGCAAGAAGACTCGCCGTAATAAGAAGACCGACCAGTACATCGTGCGCCGTGCCAATAAGACGAGCCGCTAAGAGTTAGACGAGGTACGCATATATGTCAAGATCATTGAAAAAAGGCCCTTTTATTGAGACCAAGCTTCTCAAGCGTATTGAGGCCATGAATCAGAAAAATGAAAAGAAAGTCGTCCGCACGTGGAGTCGCGCCTCTGTGATTTTCCCTCAGATGGTTGGACATACCATTGCAGTTCATGATGGACGCCGCCATGTGCCGATCTACATTACCGAAAACATGGTCGGTCACCGTTTGGGTGAGTTCGCCCCGACGCGTACATTCCGCGGTCACCAGACCAGCGAGAAAGCCGCCGCGGCGTAAGGAGAGTGAGATATGAGTGATATTCATGCAAAAATTAGCAACCTCTCCCTTTCCGCGCAGAAGGTCCGTCTTGTGATCGATATGGTACGTGGTAAAAGCGCAAACGAAGCCTTGGAAATTCTGCGCTTTGTAAACAAACGCGCCGCATTGCCCGTACAAAAGTTAGTTGCTTCTGCGGTGGCAAATGCTGAAGAGAACTTTGGCGTCAGCCGTGATGATCTGTTCGTAGCCAAGATCACAGCCGACGAGGCGCCCACCCGCAAGTGGAGACGCTTTGGCGCTCGCGGCCGTTTCAAGCCGATACTGCGCCGTTCTTCGCATGTGTCCATCATATTGCGCGAGCGCGGAGCTTAAGGAGAATTTTATGGGTCGTAAAGTACATCCTATTGGTTTTCGTTTAGGGATCAATCAACCTTGGGGCGGTCGTTGGTTTGCCGAAGGCGCTCAGTATCGCCAGCAACTGCACCAGGATTTTGCCATTCGCACTTTGTTGCTTGGTAAATTCTCCAAAGGCGGCGCGGCTGCTGATGCAAAGGTGCGTGTGCTTCGTAAGCAAATGCCCGATGCAGTGAAAGATGGCAAGGCCGGTATCTCCCGCATTGATGTGGAGCGCACACCTGGTAAAGTCCGTATTTCAATTCACACAGCCAAGCCCGGTATTTTGATCGGTCGTAAAGGCGAAGGCGTAAAGAAAATTCGCCAGGCGCTTGAAACGTTGGTAGGCAAGAAGGTCGATTTGGATATCAAAGAGATATCCTCTCCCGATACAGATGCCATGTTGGTTGCCAAGAATATTGCAGACCAGCTTGAACGACGTATCGCATATCGCCGCGCGATGAAGCGTGCCATTCAGCAGGCCATCAAGCAGGGCGCCCAGGGAATCAAGATCCTGGTTGGCGGACGCTTGGGCGGCGCGGAAATGTCCCGCGACGTGTGGTTGCGTGAAGGTCGTGTGCCTTTGCAGACCCTGCGTGCCAATCTTGATTTTGCCACAACCGAAGCGGCAACCACATATGGTCAACTCGGCGTCAAAGTCTGGATTTATAAAGGCGAAGTTGTACCTGACGTGGAAGAAAAAGTCGAAGCAACAGAAGGCGTGTACGTCAGCGAGTAATCGCGACGTCGCTTTGAGATGAGGTTTTTGATATGTTGATGCCGAAACGTGTAAAGTGGCGCAAGCAGATGCGCGGTCGCATGACAGGAAAAGCTCTCCGCGGTGCGGAAGTTTCCTTCGGCGAATTTGGTCTGCAAGCGTTGGAACCGGGCTGGATTACAGCCCGTCAAATTGAAGCGGCTCGTCGCACGATCGTTCGTGGGATGAAGCGTCGCGGTAAGGTTTGGATCCGTATTTTTCCATCCAAACCATTCACACATAAGCCGCCAGAGACCCGCATGGGTTCCGGTAAAGGTAATGTGGAATACTATGTTGCTCCAGTCAAGCCAGGTCGTGTGATGTTCGAAGTGGGTGGTTTGCCCGCCGAGATTGCGCTGGCAGCTTTGAAGAGCGCGCAGTACAAATTCTCCATTAAGACCAAAGTTGTGGGTCGCCACCCTGGAGGAGAATAAAATATGAAAGCCACAAAAGTAGAAGAAATTCGCAAGATGGCGGCGGAAGAAATTCGTACAAAACTTACGGATTCGCACGACGAGTTGATGAAACTGCGCTTTCAACAGGTAACTGGTCAGTTGACTGACACCAGTCACTTGCGAAACCTGCGTCGTAACATCGCCCGCATGGAAACGATCCTGCGCGAGACAGAACACGCCGCTGTGGAAGGTGCCTAATGAATAATCGTCGTCGTATGACTGGTGTAGTCACCAGTAACAAAATGACCAAAACCGTTGTCGTGGAGATCACGCGCAAGTTCCGTCATCCTCTGTATAAGAAGGTGGTGTATTCAAGCACGCGTGTCAAAGCGCACGACGAAATTGGCTGTCAGATCGGTGATGAGGTCCAGATTGTGGAGACCCGCCCGTTATCCCGTGATAAGCGCTGGGCTGTTGAAACTGTCGTCAAACGTGAAACGCGTACTGCTGATCAGGGCGTGGGAGAATAAGCCATGATTCAACAGGAGTCCCGATTAAAAGTCGCCGATAATACCGGCGCGCGCGAACTGCTTGTTATTCACGTTCTGGGTGGTTCCAGTCGTAGATATGGATCAATCGGTGATGTGGTGGTTGCAACTGTAAAGGCCGCCGCGCCGCAGGGTTCAGTAAAGAAAAGTGAAGTTGTGAAAGCCGTCATTGTGCGTTGCACGAAGGAATGGCGCCGCGAAGATGGTTCATACATCCGCTTTGATGATAACGCCGCGGTCATTCTGGATGCTGACGGTGAAAACCCGAGGGGCACTCGTATCTTTGGGCCCGTGGCGCGCGAACTGCGCGATATGGGCTACATGAAGATCGTGTCGCTGGCCCCGGAAGTGCTGTAGGAGCAAAGAATGAAAGTAAAGATTCGAAAAGGCGATACAGTAGAAGTCATTAGCGGCCGCCTCGAAGATAAAGGCAAACGTGGCGAGGTTATTAACGTTATTCTCGATGACCGCCGCGTGGTTGTGCAAGGTGTAAATATTCGTATCAAACACCAGAAACAAGTGCAGACGCAGGCAGGTCGTAATATGAACCCGGGCCGAATCCAGTTTGAAGGGACGATTGACATCTCGAATGTGATGCTGGTCTGTCCGAAATGCAGTGAAGCAACTCGTGTCGCCGTTCAACGCGATGATGAAGGCGCTCACCGTGTTTGCAAAAACTGTGAGGCCACGATCGACTAGGCCGTGGAGCAGATAATTATGAATAGAATGCAAGAACTCTATAACAACGAAGTGGCCCCGGCCCTGTTCAAGTCGTTCGGTTTGAAAAATGTGATGCAGGTACCGCGCATCGAAAAGGTCGTTTTAAACATCGGCCTTGGCGAAGCGATGGATAACCCCAAAGCCCTTGATGCAGCAACTGCGGACTTGATGCAGATCACCGGTCAAAAGCCTGTGCAGACGAAGGCGCGCAAAAGTATTGCGAACTTCAAATTACGCGAAGGCCGTCTTATCGGAGCGAAGGTAACTTTACGTGGACCCCGCATGTGGGCTTTCATTGACCGTCTCATTAACATCGCATTGCCCCGCGTGCGCGATTTTCGCGGTGTTTCAGCGAATGCCTTTGATGGTCGTGGAAATTACACATTGGGTCTCAAGGATCAGTTGGTTTTTCCTGAGATCGAATATGACAAAATTGATAAATTGCGCGGTATGGAAGTCACCATTGTGACTTCTGCCAAGAGTGATGATCAGGCGCGCGCATTATTGAAATTGCTCGGAATGCCGTTCAGTAGCAAGAAGGATGCTTAACCTATGGCAAAAAAATGTATGCAATATCGTGAACTGCGCCGCAAATATGCGGTACAGGTGCGGAATCGCTGTCAGCGTTGTGGGCGCCCGCGCGGTTTTATTCGTCGCTTTGGTTTGTGCCGTATTTGCTTCCGTGAATTGGCATTGACGGGCAAAATCCCTGGCGTCGTAAAGGCGTCCTGGTAGCCCCAGGTGGAGGTAGATCATGTCATTTACTGATCCGATCGCTGATATGTTGACTCGCATTCGCAATGCTGTGCTCGCAGGCCATGCTCAGGTTGCAATGCCCAACTCGAAGATTAAAGTAGAGATCGCCAAAATCCTAAAGGATGAAGGTTTTCTCGAAGGTTTTGAAGTGGTGGAAGGCGAACGCGAGGTGCAGAAGGTCTTGCGTGTAAAACTCAAGTATGTTGGCGAACGTCGTCAGCGTCGCGCAGTGCTTTCTGGCTTGGAACGCGTAAGCAAACCAGGCCGCCGCATCTACACCAAGAAGACGGACATTCCGTGGGTGCTTTCAGGTATTGGCGTTGCCATTATCTCCACGCCCAAGGGTGTCATGACCGGCGTACGCGCTCGACAGTTGGGCGTGGGCGGCGAGATCATCTGCAAGGTGTGGTAGGAGGTATATCGTGTCTCGCATTGGTCGTTTGCCCGTAGATATTCCCAGTGGCGTCCAGGTGGACGTGGACGGTTTTGATGTCCGCGTCAAGGGACCGAAAGGTGAGTTGAAGAGAACGTTCTCCCAATTAATTGGCATCAAGATGGAGAACAATCAATTGAACATCACCCGTAATTCGGAGAACCCCGCAGAGCGCGCCCTGCATGGTACCACCCGCGCCGTGATCGCAAATATGATCCACGGCGTTAGCAAGGGCTTTGAAGTTGTCCTCCAGGTTGAAGGCGTGGGATACCGCGCTGAAATGGAAGGGAAGAACCTCGCCCTGTTTGTTGGTTATTCACACCCGGTCAAGATGGAACCCCCGGCTGGCGTGTCATTTGAAACAGATCCGAAAAC
>DYDH01000047.1:7689-8571 GCA_020717985.1 Herpetosiphon sp.
TGGGTTTCGACAAAGAACTTGTCGGACAGGTTGCCGCGAACATTCGTAAAGTACGCCCGCCTGAGCCTTATCATGGCAAGGGTTTGCGTTACCAGGGTGAACGCGTTCGCCGCAAAGCCGGTAAAGCCGGTAAAGGAGCCAAGTAAGCTATGGCTAAGAAGAGTCGTTCTCTCGCTCGTGAACGCCGCCACGTGCGTGTACGCAAAGTTGTGGTTGGCACTACCAACCGCCCACGCTTGAATGTGTTCAAAAGCATTTCCGGGATTTATGCCCAGATCATTGATGATAGCGAAGGTAACACCCTGATTTCCGCCTCCACAGTGGATAATGAACTGCGTGAGAAGGTGAAGGGATTGAAGAAGACCGAGCAGGCCAAAGCCATTGGAAAAGCAGTGGCTGAACGCGCCAAATCCAAAGGCATTACGTCTGTTGTATTTGACCGTGGCGGCTTCCGTTATGTCGGGCGCGTAAAAGCCCTGGCTGACGGCGCGCGTGAAGGCGGATTGCAATTCTAGAAGTTGTAGCAACGGCTTAGTCGTTACTACGTTACTGGAGAAAGATATGGCAGAAAAGAAATTTACTGAAAAGCAACAACAGCAACAATTCGAGCCGCAAGACGCTTTTGAGGAACGTGTGATTGAAATTGCCCGCGTTGCGAAAGTCGTCAAAGGTGGTCGCCGCTTTCAGTTCCGTGTGACCGTTGTTGTTGGCGACAAAAAAGGCACAGTCGGCATGGGCGTTGGGAAGGCAAACGCTGTCCCCGATGCAATGCGCAAAGCGTCTGAACGTGCCCGCAAAGATTTACGCGAAGTAAACGTTTTTGGTACCACCATCCCGCACGAGTCATTGGGTAGAGTGGCTGGTGCCAAAGTTTTCCTCAAG
>DYDH01000047.1:8620-14896 GCA_020717985.1 Herpetosiphon sp.
TGTTGGAAGTGGCTGGTATACGTGATATTCTCACCAAGTCCATGGGAAGCGCCAATGTTCTTAATGTGGTAATGGCAACCTTTGGTGCGTTGGACGGATTACGCTCCCCGGCAGTTGAAGCGGCTCGCCGTGGCAAGCGCACGGAAGAGTTGCTGCCGTTCTGGGAACGGAGGAAACAACATGCCTAAACAGGAAACTTCTGGAAAGATTCTGCGCGTGACCTGGGTCAAGAGTGACATTGGTTTCCCCAAGGATCAAAAGGCCACTGTCAAAGCGCTTGGTTTGCGCCGTTTGCATCAAACTGTTGAGCATAAGGATACACCCGCTTTGCGCGGAATGTTAAACAAGATCATCCATTTGCTCAAGATCGAAGAGTAGGTTTAACTATGAAACTTCACGATCTCGTACCCAATGTTGGGTCAAAAAAGAATCGAAAACGTGTGGGTCGCGGTATCTCGGCGGGGCAGGGTAAAACTGCCGGTCGTGGTACCAAAGGCGCGGGTGCGCGTTCCGGCGAAGGCGGTCATGCTTATCGTCAGGGCGGTAACCTACCCTTCTTCCGACGCTTGCCATTCATACGCGGTGAAGGATTTACCCCGCCGAATCAGGTCTTCTACAACGAAGTTAACCTCGATCAACTTTCGCAGGCCTTCAAAGCTGAAGCGGATGTGACCCCGGAATCCCTTGAACAAGCGCATCTCTTGCGCGACTCACGCAACCCGACAGTTGTTCTTGGTCGCGGCGAGATGACCGTCGCCCTCAAGGTGCGTGTGCATCGCGTTAGCGCGGGCGCCAAAGCCAAGATCGAAAAGGCTGGCGGCTCGGTTGAATTGATCGCCTAACCCTTATTAAAGGACATTTTGCATGAAGACCACCTTTTCAGGCTGGCGTTACCTTTGGAAATCGGAAGATATTCGACGCAAGTTGATTATCACCTTCATTATATTGGCTGTATATCGCTTAGCGGCGAATGTACCCGCCCCCGGCGTGAACTTTGAAGTTCTGGCTGCATTTCGCGCGTCCACTTCGGGCAGCGGCGGGAATTTCCTTGATTTTCTGGACTTGCTCTCCGGCGGTACAGTCTCGAACTTCTCATTGCTTTCAATGGGTGTATATCCATACATCACAGCCCAGATTATTCTGCAGTTGTTGATTCCGATTATCCCGGCTTTACAACGTAAAATGCAGGAAGACCCACGCGAAGGTCGCCGTTGGCAGGAAAAGTGGACATACTACCTTGCCGTACCCATGGCGGCGCTTTCTGCAATCGGTCAGATCAATATCTTTAATTCGCTGTCCATGCAAGCGCAGGGAGCGTTAATTCTTCCCTTTGGATTTAGCGCTGACCTTTGGGTTAAATCATTGACGGTGCTGGTCGCAATGACGGCAGGTACGATGTTTGCCATCTGGCTGGGTGAATTGATCTCGGAATATGGTATTCGTGGACAGGGACTTTCCCTTGTAATCTTTTCGGGTATCGTATCTCAAATGCCTGTCAACCTCGCTTCACTTCTTTCTGATGAAACGACGCGCTGGTTTATGCTTATCTTCACGCTTGTAATCATTGTCCTTACGGTCTTTGCAATTGTTTATGTCCAACAAGGCCGCCGCAACGTGCCGGTGATGTATCCGGGGCGTCGCATGGGTAATCGCATGTCCATGCCGGTAAAGGGCACATTACCTTTAATGGTAAACCTTTCCGGTATGATCCCACTAATTTTTGCCAGCGCCATTTTGCAATTCCCCGCAATCCTCGCAAGTTACTTTACAAACAGCGCCAATGCGGGCGTTGCCAGTTTCTTTACCGGCATACAGAATTTCTTTGGCGGCACCGGCACCAGTAACTGGGGCTACTGGACTCTCTACTTCCTCATGGTCGTTATATTTACCTTCTTCTATACTTCTGTGTTGTTCGATCAACAGAACTATGGCGAGAATTTGAAGAAAGTTGGCGCCACCGTTCCTGGTGTTCACACAGGTGCGCCTACACAAAAATATTTGAGCACGGTTCAACGGCGCATTACGTTGCCTGGCGCTTTTTTCCTTGGTGTCGTGGCAATCATGCCGTTCCTGCTTGGCTTATTGTTGAACGCATTGAATTTGACCGCCGCCAGTTCGCAAACAGGCTTATTCCTTGTTTCATCCTCAGGTTTACTTATTGTAGTTGGTGTGGTGCGTGATACCTTCATGAATATCGATGCCGAACTTAAATTACATGGCTATCAGGACTCGCTGCTCGTCCGCTAATCTAATGATCTAAGGAGATCTGTATGTCTACCTATATCGTCTTGCTAGGTCCTCCTGGTGCTGGTAAAGGTACACAGGCCAAAATATTGGCTGACACAACAAAGCTCGCGCATATTTCTTCCGGAGATTTGTTTCGCGAGAACATTCAAAACCAAACGGAACTTGGAAAACAGGCCAAGTCTTACATGGACAAAGGCGAGCTGGTTCCGGATGATCTAACCATAGCCATGATCCGTGAGCGTATTTCGTGCGCGGAGTGTAATAAAGGCGGCGCAATCCTTGACGGATTTCCGCGTACACCCGCACAAGCAGATGCGCTTGAAAAGATGCTTGGTGAATATGGCGGGCAGGTGAATGCCGTCCCTTACGTTACCGCCGCTGAATCAATTCTGATTGAGCGCACAGGTGGACGATGGTTGTGCCGAGAAACGGGACATGTCTACCATGAAAAGTTCAGCCCGCCTAAACAAACAGGCGTTTGCGACATAGACGGCTCCGAGTTATATCAGCGCGACGATGATAAAAAAGAAACAGTTACGAAGCGAATCCGGGTTTATTTTGAGCAGACGATGCCATTGGTGGAGTATTATCGTCAACGCGGCAGGTTGATCGAAATAAACGGTGTACAACCTGTTGAGCAGGTGACAAGTGAATTGCTTGAAGCGTTGAAAAAATAATTATTTGTGAGTATGCAGAACCGATAAAAGGCTCTGTTGAAAAGTAGGTTTTATAAATGAGTTGGGAACGCCAGATCAATGTGAAAACTCCTGCCCAGATCAAGATCATGCGCGAGGCAGGGCGCATCAACGCAACCGTTCTGGCGGCAGTTAGAGAACGTTTACAACCCGGTGTGGCAACAACAGAACTCAACGCGGCTGCTGAGGAAGTGTTGAAGTCATACGGATGTATATCGCCCTTCAAAGGTTATGGCCGCCCGCCGTTCCCTGCATCCATCACGGTCTGTATCAATGACGAAATGGTGCATGGCATCCCACATCCCAAACGCAAGTTGAAGGATGGTGATATCGTTTCAATCGACTGCGGCACAATTTATGAAGGTTTCGTTGGAGACTCTGCTTTCACTGCCGGAGTAGGGGAGATTTCCCCCGAAGCGACGAAATTGCTTGAAGTCACCGAAGGCGCACTGTATGCCGGCATTGAAAATATGCGCAAAGGCAAACGAACAGGTGATATTTCAGCAGCGATACAGAATTTTGTAGAAAGCCATGGTTTCCATGTGACACGTGAGTACACCGGTCATGGTGTCGGGCAGAAGATGCATGAAGGTCCGCAGGTGCCCAATGTTGGGACTGCTGGAAACGGCATGTTGCTCCGCCCGGGTTTGACCATTGCCCTTGAACCGATGGTGCTCATCGGGACGCATGAAACCCGCGTCCTGCCAGATAAATGGACGGTTGTTTCTGCTGATGGTTCTTTGACGGCACATTTTGAACATACAGTTGCCGTCACCGAAGGTGATCCACTCATCCTGACTGTCTTGTGAACGAACCCGCAGGCAACCGTGATAGACATAGACGGATAGAAAAATAGCTAGTATAATCAGACCTTTGGCTGTCATAAGACAGCCCGCAAGTAAGGAGATTTTGAATTATGAAAGTTTCGCCCTCCATTCGCAAACGTTGTGCCAAGTGCCGTATTGTTCGGCGCAAGGGAGTTATATTTATCATTTGCGAAAATCCAAAACATAAGCAGAGACAGGGGTAGTGTGGTGACCTATGGCGAGAATTGAAGGCGTTGATCTACCCCGCAATAAGCGGGTTGAAGTTGGACTGACCTACCTCTTTGGTATTGGCCCGACACGTGTACAGAAGATTTTGGCTCACACCAAAGTCAATCCTGATACGCGCATCAAAGACTTAAGCGAAGCGGATGTTGCCGCGATTCGCGAATTTATTTCCAAAAACTTCAAGGTCGAAGGTGACCTGCGCCGCGAAGTTCAATTGAACATTAAGCGCCTGATCGAAATTGGCTCTTATCGTGGCTTGCGTCATCGTCGCAACCTGCCCGTACGCGGCCAGCGCACCAAGACAAATGCGCGCATCCGTAAAGGAACCAAGAAAACGGTTGCCGGTCGTGGTCGTCGTAAGGGCGGCAAGAAGTAATCCTGTCCGAAAGGTATAAATAAAAATGGCTCAGAGTGTTCGTTCCACCCGCCGCCCATCGGGCGCAAAAAAGGGGAAGCGCACCCTGTCTTCCGGACAGGTGCATATCTTTGCTTCCTTTAATAATACTATTGTGACTGTCACAGACACCGAAGGTAACACGATTTCCTGGGGTTCTGCTGGCTCCGCTGGCTTTAAGGGCTCTCGCAAGAGCACGCCTTTTGCCGCACGCCTTGCTGCTGAACAGGCTTTAAAGGCCGCCCAGCAATTAGGTCTGCAGGATGTGGAGCTTTTTGTTAAAGGCCCTGGCCCTGGTCGCGAGAATGCCATTCGTGCAGTGCAGTCCATGGGATTGAGAGTTCGCTCCATTTCGGATATTACGCCGGTACCGCATAACGGCTGCCGCCCTCCGAAAAAGCGACGTGTATAATAGGGTGAGGTAGTTACCATATGGCTAAATTATTAAGTCCAGTTTGTAAACTTTGCCGACGCGAAGGCGAAAAATTATTTCTAAAGGGCGAGCGTTGCTTTACACCTAAATGCTCTTTTGAAAAGCGTGATTTCGCTCCCGGCCAACATGGTCGCACCGCAGGAAAAGGTGGTGGCAAAGGTAAGGGGATGGGCACGGGACGTGTTTCCGATTTTGCCCGCCAATTGCGCGCCAAGCAGAAAGCCCGCCGCATATACGGTGTGTTGGAACGTCAGTTCCGCCGCTATTATGATACTGCGATTACTCGTCGTGGTCTTACAGGTTTGAACTTGCTTCAAATACTTGAGTCCCGCCTTGACAACGTGGTGTTCCGACTTGGTTTTGCATCCAGCCGCTCACAGGCCCGTTTGCTCGTCTCGCACGGTCACTTTACTGTGAATGGACGCCGTACCGACGTGCCTTCCATGCTCCTCAGCGAAGGCGATAGTATCTCTGTACGCGAAGGTTCCAGCAAGTTGACCTATTTCAAGGATCTGAGCGAATATACTGAAAAACGCACTGCTCCGAGCTGGCTCAGCCGCGATGTTAAATCAATGGCTGGCTCATTGGCCCGTATGCCAGAACGTGCTGAAATTGACGGAAGTCTCGACGAACAATTGATTGTCGAATACTACTCCAGACGCTAATCCTCCAGTTGCGCTTTGGGTCGGACTGTACGACTGGTGCCCGACCCTGCGCATTATTAAAAGGGATAGGTGAACCGTGACTGGTATCATCACGAACATGGTTATGCCAAAAATTGAGCGTGAAGCAGAAGCTCGAAATTATGGCAAATTCACAATTAGCCCGCTAGAAGGTGGTTATGGTGTGACGTTGGGCAATGCTTTGCGTCGCGTCCTCCTTTCCTCTCTGGAGGGTACTGCTATCTCCTCCATCCGCATTGCGGATGTCCTGCATGAATTCAGCGACATCCCCGGCGTGCGTGAGGATGTCATCCAGGTTATGTTGCAGGTCAAACAGGTCCGCATCAAAATGGATGGCGTGGATAGTGCCCGTATGCAACTAGAGGTGCGTGGTGAAGGAACGGTCACTGCGGCCGATATTATCACCCCATCTGAAATTGAGATCGTCAACCCTGACACGTATCTTTTTACTGTGGACGGCGCCAAGACAAAACTCGATATTGAATTCATGGTCGAACGCGGCCGTGGTTATTCTCCATCCAATGAACGCGCGGGGCATATGCCCATCGGTGAACTTCCTGTAGACGCGATCTACAGCCCGGTGAAGCGTGTGAATTGGGAAGTTGCCTCTGCCCGTGTGGGTCAGAGCACGAATTACGACAAATTGATTTTAGAGATCTGGACAGACGGCACCATTTCGCCGGAACGCGCCCTCAGTTCATCTGCCCGCATTCTCATTGACCATCTGCGTTATGTCGCTGGAATCAATGAAGAAATGCTTGCAGTGGCTGTG
>DYDH01000047.1:14906-24986 GCA_020717985.1 Herpetosiphon sp.
CCTCGGGAAGCCGTTTGAGCAGTGAACTGGCAGAAACACCAGTGGAAGCCCTTGACCTTTCAGTGCGTGTCTTCAATTCCTTGAAGCGCACCGGCATTACCAACGTTGGTGATGTTCTCGACCTCCTTGAAAAGGGCGAGACTGCGGTCATGTCCATCCGCAACTTTGGCGAAAAGAGTCTCGACGAACTTCGCGATAAGATGCGTGAAAAGGGCTTTATGAAAGACGATACATCCTCGGAGAGTTAGAGATGCGACATTCAGTAGCAGGTTATACATTAGGACGTACTTCAGGCGCGCGCATCGCCCTGCGGCGCAACCTGATCAAACAGTTCTTTACGCACGAGCGTATTCAAACCACCAAGGCCAAAGCCGCCGCGATCCGTGGCGATGCCGAACGCCTGATCACACTTGCCCGCAACAGCGCAAATGGAACAGACGTGGAAAAGCTTAACGCACGCCGCCTGGCCATTTCCAAGCTGGGTGACAATCAACTCATCAAGCGTTTGTTTGATGAAATTGCCCCGCGCTTTGCGACACGCCCTGGTGGTTATACCCGTGTGATAAAACTTGGCCCACGCCACGGTGATGCGGCTGAGATGGTACTTCTTGAATTGGTTGAAGAGTAGTTTGTAGCAGCGACTTCAGTCGCTAAACAATGGCACGTTACCAAGTGATCCTTGCCTACGACGGCGCCGGTTTTACCGGAAGCCAGCGACAGGCGAACTCCCGCACAGTGCAGGGCGAGTTGGAAAGAGCGCTCTGTCATTTGGGCTGGTCTGATCGAGTGGTCTTGATGGCTGGTCGAACAGATACAGGAGTTCATGCAACTGGGCAGGTGGCCGCGTTCGATCTTGAGTGGACACACTCAGCAGAAAAACTGCTTTGGGCGCTAAACAAGCACCTTCCATCTGATCTTGTTGTAAGACGCCTGTTTCCAGCCTCGGCGGACTTTCATCCACGTTTTGATGCCATTTCGCGTGAGTATCGTTACAGGGTGTTTTTCGAACCGATCCGTGATCCGCTGCGAGAGAAATATCTGTGGCGCACGTGGCCTGCTGTAGACGAAGATGCCCTCAAACAGAACGCAAGCATCTTCCTCGGAAAACATGATTTTGCCGCCATTGGTTCGCGGACGACGCCGAAGGGCACGACCGTGCGCACGGTGACAAAAGCCGAATGGAAGAAAATGCCTGATGGTGAGTGGCAGTTCGAAGTCAGAGCGGATGCGTTTTTATATCGCATGGTAAGAAGATTGGTTTTTGTGCAAGTGGCTGTCGCTCAGGGAAGATGTTCGGTGGAGAAAGTCCAACAGGCTTTATTAAAGCATGAAGAACTTCTCGCTGGGCTGGCTCCTGCGCATGGACTGACACTGGTTGAAGTAACGTATGGATCACATGATTAGATTATGAAACGGAGTGACGAAAGTGCAACAGAAAACATATTATCCGAAAGCCGCTGAAATTCAGCGCGACTGGGTTGTAATGGATGCCGAAGGGCAGAATTTAGGTCGCTTTGCCGCCCGCATCGCGCATATTCTGCTTGGCAAACACAAACCGACCTTCACACCTGGTGTGGAGATGGGAGATTTTGTGGTGGTGGTTAATACCGAGAAGGTTACCGTGACCGGTACTAGAACCAACAGCAAACTCGATAGCAAGATCTACTATAGTCACTCCGGTTATCCGGGCGGGTTGAAGAGTATTTCCTTGAAGGATCAATTGGCTCAACACCCCGACCGCGCCTTGCGTGACGCCGTGTGGGGTATGCTTCCACACAACCGCATGGGACGCGCCACTCTCAAGCGTTTGAAGATCTATGCTGGACCCAATCATCCGCACCAAGTGCAAACTCCGAAAGTTTCGGAATAAAGAGGTAAGTGAATATGACTCAATATTATGAAGGCATTGGCCGTCGCAAGGAAAGCATCGCTCGCGTGCGCCTGATGACTGGCTCTGGCAAATTCACCGTCAATGAAAAAGACGGACCAGCTTTCTTCACCCGCATGGGTGATTTCGAAGACATTCTGCGCCCGTTCGGTGTGGTAGGTCAGGAAGCGACAAAATACGATGTGAGCGTACATGTTAACGGCGGCGGCACAACCGGACAAACAGAATCTGTTCGCCTCGGCATTGCCCGCGCGCTTCAGCTCATCAATGCGGAATGGACTTCTGCTTTACGCAAAAAAGGCTTGCTCACCCGCGATGCCCGCGTGAAGGAGCGCAAGAAACCAGGTCTTAAGAAAGCCCGCAAGGCTCCTACTTACACCAAGCGTTAAACTCCTTTACAAAAGAGGTATATTGATTTGTAATTGGTAATTCGTAATTTGCGAATTACCAATTGCCTTTTAACGGAGACTCTCATGGATTTAGCATTGGTTTCACGTGTGTTTGACACGCTGCGTTTCACACCACCCTCGAAGTTAACTCTGCTCGAAGCGCAGAGTCTATCATCCATGCATTATCCTCCCTTCCCACCCGACATGCCTGCCTTGTTGACTGGGGTTGATTCTGTTGACCTGGCTTTGCAGATAAAAAAAATGTTGCTGGCGGTGTATCCGCGAGAACATGAAATTATGTTGGTCGAAGGTCAACGGTCAAAGGTCGAGCAACTTGGTGACTTTCAACCCTTCGACAGGCTCAGTGCAACGCCTTCAACCTGCCTGTACATCCCATCGCTGGGGGAGGGAACATCATTTGAGTCGTTTGCTGAGGTCGTGGCGCATTTGCGTGCGCCCGATGGCTGTCCGTGGGACCAGAAACAGACCCATCAGACGCTGCGGACCCACCTGCTTGAAGAAGCCTACGAAACATTAACTGCCATGGATGAAAATGACTCCGCTGGGATGCGCGAGGAATTTGGGGACCTGCTTTTGCAGATCGTGTTGAATGCCCAAATTGCAACTGAAACCAATGAGTTTTCGACGGCTTTGGTCATCAAAGGTATTTATGACAAGATTGTGCGCCGCCATCCGCATGTGTTTGGTGATGTGGAATTAAATGGCGTTGAAGGTGTATTACAAAATTGGGAAAAAATAAAAGAGAAGGAACGCAAGGAAAATGGGGTGGGGGAAAAGGAGAAAGGTTTACTGGATGGCGTACCTTCCGCCTTGCCTGCATTGACTCAAGCATTGGAGTACCAGGACCGCGCTGCGCGTGTCGGCTTTGACTGGCCAGAAGTGGAAGGCGTGTTGGATAAAGTCCGCGAAGAAATTGAAGAGATCAAACAGGCGCAAAATATTGATGAAGTGGCCGCCGAACTGGGCGACTTGTTCTTCGTGTTGGTGAATTTGGCGCGCTGGCGCAAAGTGGATGCCGAATCTGCTTTGCGGGGGACGAATATGAAATTCAAGAAACGTTTTGGTTATGTGGAACAAGGCGCGAAGAAGCAGGGCGGGAATTTATCGGATATGACTTTGGAAGAGATGGATGCTTTGTGGAATGAGGCGAAGAGGAATGGCTTGTAGGATTATTTTGATTAGATTTACCTGAATTGGCGTTTTGCTTGTAGAGAATTTGTAAGGATTCTTTTTGAATGTAGGAGATAAAATTTAATACATGGGAATCCAAGAAAATAAACCCTCATCAATTCCATCGCCCAAATGGGAGATCCCTGATAGCTGGGCGAAAAATGGGCGTTGTCCGGCTTGTGGGGCAATGAATCTGAAAGTAACTCACCTGCCGGATCTTGCAGATTATTTGTCCTGCACAAAATGCGAAATAGCGTTTGAAGTGGAAAATGGGGGCAGATATATTCGTTTGAAATATATTCCTGATGCGCTGGAATTTGTGGATGCGGCTCTTCATAATCGCTGGGTGGAGGCTTCAAGGCTTTCCGCGATCATCAGTGAAAAGCGTGCCCCTGTTCAGGAGAAAAAAACTCCCCCACAGCCTTCCCCGATACTTTCCGAGGAGGACGTTTGGAATCGCGCACTGCGTATGTATCAATTAGGCAATAAACCCAGGATGATTCAATTAATGTTGATCCAATCGGGGATGACGCAGGAACAAGCCGACGCTATTTTTGCGAAATTGAAAATTGTTGCCGAGCAGGATGCCCAACAACAAAACAAAAAATTCTGGACTGTTGCGGGAATATCCATTTTTCTGATTGTCCTTGTAATGTGCAGCTGGACATATATGAGCGGGAATCTTTCCGTTTTACTGGGGACCACCACTGTAACCCCGGCGCCCACCGTGGCAGATCAACCTTCTGCGGTTAGCATGTTAATTAATCTCATGCCAGAAGATATAAAACCCGATTTGATGGATTTACCCGATACAAAGGTGGAAGAAAATCATGGGCCAGGCAAATCAGCCTGCCCTGCAACGCCAAGCTCTGCGGCTGAGTTATTTGGAGGCACCCCGCAATTATGGACGCGGGATGCAAATGAATTCCCCTCATGGCAAATGATCAGCGCCAGCGCTTCTGTGACTGTGAGTGTGCCGGAAGGTATGACCGCTGGTTATGTGGATAATAAGTCGTTTACGTTGCTGTCAGTTCATGGACCAGCGACAATTCACAATGCAAATTTTTTGGTGATCACTTGTGATTGATCTTGTGTTTTGGGGAGTACGATAAATGAAGATCCCGCAGGTTGAGTAAACGCCTGCGGGATCTTCATTTAATTTACTTGTTTATTGTCCGCAGGTGAATCTTGCCAGCGCCTCTTCGAACAACGGCGAGACAGTTTCAGATTGCGGGGTATATACTTTCCATGCGAAGACGCGGTCGCCGCAAGTCCATGCGCCTGCGCCGCCAAAGGGGACCTCGCTGATGGTGGTTGTGATGGGGGTGTAGACCACGTTCATGTCGTGGATCAATTTCACTTCAAGCGAACCGGTTGGGGAATCTGCCTGGTCATCCAGTATGGTGTCGAGCAAAAATTTGGGGTCTGAGGTGTCCGGCGCTTGCAGCCAGATCAGGCTGATGATCATGTTTGGAATTTGATAGGAATATAGAAATCCCTTGTTGTATGTGCTGGGAGCGGCAAGGTCTATTGTGGCGAGGTGGTCGTAAAATGCCATGCCTGCGGGATGCCCGATGCAGAATTGATATTCGCAATACAAACCCGTGAGGCTGACGGCTGTTGGCGTTGGGTAGGGAGTTGGCGGGGGAACAGATGTTGCGGGCGGAATGGCGGCCAGCGTGGCAGAAACTGCCTGACTGATCAGAATGTTTGGGTCGGGGGTGGCTATTTTTTTCGGGGAGCAGGATGCCAATAGAAACAGAATCAGGCTAAGGGTCGGGAGAAGAGGCGGGCGTTTTTTCATCCCAAAATTATAACAGCCCCGTCCAGTGGACGAGGCTGTCGAGTTGAATAAATTCTAATGTCCGCTGCCGGGCATGGGGGTTCCATTGAATATTTCCGGTGCGGCAGGACCTTCAACGATCAGGTATCCGGCCAATCCGCGTTGCAGGCGTGAGAGGGCGTGGTCAACGAGGATGTAATTGCCGGGGACTTCGAGATTGAATTCAACCATGGCTGCGCCGCCGGGCGGGACGAGGGTGGTCTGAACGTTGGTGAGCGGCGCGGCGGTGAGGGATGCCTGGTCGTACACGCGGTCGAAGATTTCGCCGATGACGTGGAATGACGAAGTGAGGTTGGGTCCGCCTACGCCGAAGAAAATGCGCACGGTTTCGCCCACGTTGGCCTTGAGTGGCTTTTGCGTGGTGAGCGCGCCCACCGCTCCGTTGAAGACAACGTATTCGGGGTCTTCATCGAGCAGTTTGGTCACGTCTGTGGTTTGTTTGCCTTGTTCGCCGAATGCGCCGGTGGTGTAGATATCGCCCTGCATGACGTAGAACTCGCGGTCAACCGGAGGAAGTCCGCCTTCGGGTTCGACGAGAATGAGACCATACATGCCGTTCGAGATGTGATGGGCAACCATGGGTGTGGCGCAGTGATAGACGAAGAGTCCGGGGTTGAGCGCTTTGGCGGTGAAGACGGTTTCCTTGCCGGGTTCGGTTGGGGTCATTACCGCGCCGCCGCCCGGGCCTGTGACTGCATGAAAATCCACAGAGTGCATCATGGAACTGGAGGTGTTATTCTTCATGTGGACTTCGAGGGTATCGCCCAAGTGAACGCGGAAGAATGGGGCGGGGACTGCTCCGTTGAAGGTCCAATACGTGAATGTGGTTCCATCTGCAAGTTGACCTTCGACCTCGACCGATTCAAGGTCGATGCGGACGGTGGTCGGCGCGCGGGCTTCGAGGGGAGCGGGCAGATCGGTGGGGTCGCGGACGATGTCGGCGCCGGTTGCGGGGTTCTGCGCCCCGGCAGGGGCGGCGGCTGATTCTGTGCCGTATGCGCCGTCGGGCAATCCATCGAGATATTTCACGATCGAGTTGATCTCGTCTGCTGTTAAAGAGTCCTTCAATGTGGCGGGCATGATGTTGGGTCCACATGGGCCGGTGGGACACTTGGGGGCAATAAACAAATTAGGTTCAAGAATCGATTCGTGGATGTATTCCTCGGCGGTTTTTGCTTCCCCAGTGTAAGCCCCATCATCGAAATACTTTAGCGCCGCAAGATGGATATTTGAAAGGTCGGGGGCGATCATGCCTGCGGCATTGGGAATTCCAGGGATGGTGTGGCAGGTTCCGCAGAAGCCTTTTTGGAATGCGGCAATTACTTGCGGGTCGCCAGAACTCGCCGCAGATGAGGACGAAGCGGGGGATTGTCCTGCTGCCATGCCGATGAGTAAAACGCCTCTCATGCCCAATTCTGCATGATTGGCTACATTGTCATAATATTCCATTTCACCGTGTACGTTCGGCACGGTAAATGTGACCGAGACTTCCTCGCCCTTTTCTTTCACCGTTTCAGTGCCGGCCTTGACTTCAGGGAATGTAATATCGTGCTGTCCCATGCCGCCGTTGATGAGTGTGACCGTGATTGTTTCGCCGGGGTCGGCGTTCAAAGTGGGATTTGCGATGCCGTTGATCTCGTCGCTGACACCCAAAAAGATCAAATTGCCGTCTTTCATTTCGGTGGTGAGCACATATTCCCTGCTTGCGATCTGGGCATTTTTACCGGCGCAGGCGCTTATGAAGGCTATTGATAAAACGGTCAATATTGTAAATTTAACGAACGCTTTCATTTTTCTCTCCTTATTAATGTTTTCGAGCAGTGATTTTTGCGAGTTCTTCGAGAAAGAGTTTTTGGTCGAGTTGATAAATTTCGACGACATCTTTCAGCGTGCAAAAGCGAGCGAAACCACAACCTATGCAGGCGGCGTGCATGTCCAGAAAGAATCTGACCGCTTTCGGCGTGGAATTTAGAAAGCGCTCCACGCTGGTTTCCGAAATTTCAAAAATATCGCTCATAATGCATATAGAATATCGTTTTCCCCCAAACCTGTCTTTGCGCTGGCGCAAATAAAACTTGAAAATTATTTTTCCAAACCGTCTGCTATCCTTACCAGATCGTGCGGTTTGAGTATCTTGATCCGCTCCCTGCCGGTTTCGAGGACGCCATTCCGCTCCCATTCGCTGAACAGACGGCTGACCGTGTAAAGCGTTGTGCCGGTCATTTCGGCCACATCCTGCCTTGAGAATGACAGGACAATCGCCGCCTCTTTTTCTGACCTGATGCCTGATTGCCCAGCCAGGCGAATCAGCGCGTTGGCCACTCGCTGCTCCACCCGCTCGGTGGCAAGTTCGCGGTAGCGCGCCTGCATTTCCTGAATATAGGAGGTCATGAGAGTCATCATATCAAACGAAATGTGCGGACTTGTCTCCAGCATTTTGTGCAGGAATCCGCTTTCGACGGCAAGCGCAGAACTATCTTCCAATGCCTGAGCGGTGGCGGGGTAGGTGGCCTCGCTGCGGACAGCCCCCAACGCGCCGAACATCTGCAATGGATGAATCGTCCGCAGATTTACCTGCTGTCCGTTGGGGTTGGATTGCATAAGTTTGACTTGTCCGCTTGTTAATATGTATAAATATTGCGCGGCATCGCCCTGAAAAAAGAAGAATTCGTTTTCTTCCACTGAGCGGATAATGCTATTTTTCAGGATCAATTGTAATTCAGCTTCTGTTGCGTTTTGAAAAACGACAACCTGCTTCAAATCCTTTTGCAAAAGTGACATACTGTCGATTTTACTCCTAAAAAGGTGATATTTGTCCGTTGACATCACTGGAGGAGTGCTTTATATTTGGCTTACCCCATCCCCCCTGGGGGGGGTAAACGACAAGAAAGATGCCTGATTGGAAACGAGAGGTTGATATGCAAAGCGATAGCGATAGTGTGTTGCGAAGATTAAAAACTGTGGAAGGTCACCTGCGCGGCATCGTCCGCATGGTGGAGGAGGATGCGTATTGTATTGACGTCATCCGTCAGATACAGGCCGTTGAAGCGGCGCTCAACAAGGTGAGTGCAAAAATTCTTGAAGACCATTTGAATTCCTGCGTGATTACCGCGATTCAAGGCAACGATAAAAGCGAACGCGAGCGCGTGTTGAAGGAAATTACCGAAGTATTCGAGATGTCGACAAAGGTTTAAGGTTGCAAGTTTAAGGTTGCAGGTTAAACCTTAAACTTGCAACTTGTAACCTATAAACCCATAAACAACCCAAGGAGAAATAAAACCATGACAACAGTTACCTATTCCGTCCCCGCCATTTCCTGCGGACATTGCACCCACACCATCGAAACCGAAGTGGGCGAATTGAAGGGCGTTCAATCCGTGAAGGCGGCGATTGATACGAAGAAAGTTGAAATCACTTTTGATGCGCCCGCGAATGAAGAAATGATCAAGGCTTTGCTGACCGAGATCAATTATCCTGCTGAGGGGTTGATTACGTTGTAGTGTTTTACGGAACACGCATTACGAAACAAATATGTAGCGTGTTGCATGTTCCGTTTGTGTAAGGACTCAAATGACCGAAACCAAACAATTAACGTTACCCATTACCGGTATGACTTGCGCGAACTGTGTCGCCACAGTGGAGCGCAATTTGAAGAAGATGGACGGTGTACAGAGTGCGGTGGTGAATCTTTCCTCCGAACGCGCCACTGTGGATTTTGACTTCACCAAACTCGCGCTGACCGATGTCATTGCGCGGGTCAATCGCGCGGGCTATGGCGTTGCCACTGGCGAAGCGGACTTGATCATCAAGCGCCTTGCGGACGATAACGATGCGCGTCGTTTGGAGAAGGCGCTTGCCAAATTGGAAGGCGTGTTGGAATCGCAGGTGACATTCACCACCGAAAAGGCGCGTGTCAAATATGTGCCGACCATCATCACACAGGCAGAACTGCGCCGCGCAGTTTCATCCGCTGGATTTGAGGCGATGGAACTCGGCGGCGAAGCGGAAGATGCCGAAGCGAAGGCGCGGGAACATGAGATTAATGAACAACGCCGCTTGCTGGTCATCGGTTTGATCTTCACGGTTCCGCTGTTTCTGCTTTCGATGAGCAAGGACTTCAACCTGCTTCCCGCATTCGTTTACTCGGAAAACACAATGGACGGAATGCGCGAGGCTCAGCCGTGGTTTGGCTGGTTGATGCTGGTTCTCGCGTTGCCCGTTCAGTTTTATGTCGGCTGGCAATATTATGTCGGCGCATTCAAGGCGTTGCGGAACAAATCCGCGAATATGGATGTGCTGATCGTGATGGGTTCCTCTGCCGCGTTCTTCTATTCACTGCCGATCACCTTTGGTTTGCTGATGGGACACGTTTACTACGAGACGGCGGCGGTCATCATTACGTTGATCAAACTTGGAAAATTCCTGGAAGCGCGTGCAAAAGGACGCACTTCCGAAGCCATCAAGAAGTTGATGGGATTGCGCGCCAAGACCGCCCGCATTATCCGCGATGGAGTCGAAACCGAAGTCCCTGTGGATGATGTCCGCGTGGGCGATGTGGTGTTGGTGAAGCCTGGCGAGAAAATCCCAGTGGATGGTGTAGTCGTGGAAGGACGCAGCGCGATTGATGAATCCATGCTGACGGGTGAATCTCTGCCCGTTGAGAAAAAGCCTGGCGACCCCGTCATCGGCGCGACGCTCAACAAGTTGGGTTTGTTGAAATTTGAAGCCACCAAAGTTGGCAAGGAAACCGCGCTGGCGCAGATCGTCAA
>DYDH01000278.1:0-3710 GCA_020717985.1 Herpetosiphon sp.
ACCGCCCTCCAGGGCGACCCGCTCCTGAACGACGCCATAGATACTGTCCGCCGCGAGGGACGCGCCTCGGTCTCGATGCTCCAGCGCCGGATGCGCATCGGTTACACCCGCGCCGCGCGCCTGGTGGATACGATGGAGGAGAAGGGAATCGTCGGTCCGCCCGAACCGGGGACAGGGGTACGCGAAGTGCTGGATTACGGCGAAGCCAGTCCGCCGAAGGAAGATTAATCTTGTAGGGAGGGGCGAGTGGAACGAGACGACCCTGGCAGGGTGACAAGAAACTGCCACGCGCAGCGGGTGGCGGTTTTGATTCTTTGCAGAAATGGATTGGTAATTATTGGTGCGAAAATTTGCCAATAAAGAGAAAATTTCACATTGACAGCACAATTTCTTTAGTATATAATAATATTACAGCAAGATAAAGAGAGATTATCTCTTAAAATTCAGAGGAGACAGCTATGCTTATCCGCTTTAGAGTAAGCAACTTCTTGTCTTTCAAAGATGAAGTTGAATTCTCTATGATTCCCGGCAGAACTAAACAGCATTTTGATCATGTTGTACCGGGTGGTTCTGGACGCAACGATATTGACCTATTGCGTTCTGCTGTTATTTATGGGGCAAATGCGGCTGGCAAATCAAATTTTGTGAAAGCATTGGGTTTTGCCAAACGGCTTGTGCTAAGGGGAATACAAGCTCGCAAACCAATTCCAATAAAACCATTTAAGCTTGATGCAAATTCATCTGCCCAACCATCAAAATTCGAATTCGAGATCCGTCGCAATGGGAATGACTACCTTTATGGATTCGAGATCAATGAGACCCAAATTCTTACCGAATGGTTACATCAGATCAAGAAAACTACATCGGCAATAATCTTCGAACGCAAGACCGATGTCAAGAAAAAAACAACCTTCGAATTTGGGAGCAATATCAAGTTTGAAAACAAGAAGGAAGAAGAGTTCTTAGAATTTGTCGCTCGTGGGACTCGTCCAAATCAACTATTTCTAACCGAGAGTATAGACCGTGAGGTAAAGTATTTTCAAGTAATTTATGATTGGTTTGAGAAGTTAGTGGTTATTTATCCAGAAAGCCGTTATGATTTGGTGCTAGATGTAACCGACAAAAGCACGAATGCAATGGTTGACTATTTGAAAAAATCCGGAACGGGTGTTTGTGGTTTTGATCTAAAAAGTATTTCCCCGGAAACAGAGATTCCCAAAACCGTGCTTGACGATGTTACAAAAGAATTAAAACCAGGCGAACTTATGCGCCTCATGGAAAGCTCAGAAGGTCAAAGATATCAGATATCAAAAAACGCTCAAGGAGAACTGGCAGCATTCAAATTAATGTTGAAACACAAAATGGCAGATTGCAATGATGATACATTATTCGACCCTGACGAAGAATCGGATGGTACTATTCGATTAATGGATTTATCACCAATAGTAACAAATTCCGAGATAGAACCAAAGGTTTTTGTAATAGATGAATTAGATAGGAGTTTGCACCCTAATTTGTGCTATCAATTAATTCAAGACTTTCTAGCTAAACCCAGCCAGAGCCAATTAATCGTTACTACACACGAATCCAACCTGCTAACTTTCGATCTTTTGCGGCGAGATGAAATTTGGTTTGTCGAAAAAGACCAAGGAGGAGCAACAAAACTTTATTCCCTTGAAGAATACACACCTCGCTATGATAAAGATATTCAAAAAGGGTATTTGCTCGGAAGGTTCGGCGCAATCCCGATTATTGGCAAAAAGCCTTTTTAGAACACAAGGGGGTTAGATGCCTTCAAAACGTTTTGTACCGCCCACCCGTGCGAGTGGTAACAGAGATGCAAAGCTAATCATCATTGCTACAGAAGGCGAATTCACCGAGAAGCGATACCTCGAGGACTTGGCCTTTCTTTTTCGCAGGCAGAACATCTATGTGAAAGTGCTGGATAGATTAGATTCGGCATCTGACCCTGCTCGTGTTCTGGTTGAGCTTGATAAATTTCGCCAAGATTATTCTCTGCGTAGAAACTATGATGAACTATGGCTTGTAGTTGATGTTGATCGCTGGGGGCAAAGAAAATTGTCCGAGGTGACCTCTTTATGTGAACAAAAATTATTCAGATATGCTGTTAGCAATCCTTGCTTTGAGCTCTGGCTCTTATTGCATCTAAAATCGCTCGATGAATATCCTAAAGAAACCCTGCAAGAATTTAGGGAGAACAAAAGACCCCATGCCAAGCATGAGAGAACGCGATTGGACCAAGAACTTGTAACATTGCTTGGAAGTTATAACAAGAGCAATCCTGATACAGATAAGTTTCTTGAACACGTTGAAACGGCCATTGATAGGGCAAAGGCATTGGATGTGCACCCTGAACACCGTTGGCCGAATGATCTGGGTTCCAGAGTCTATTTGATTGCAGAGAAAATGATAGGTAAGAAATAGTGCTGGATTTTACAGGGATCCGCCCGATGTATCGCAGACCCTTTCACCGCCATTTGCACTCGCAAGATGATCTTGTCACGTCTCGCGCAGCCACGAAAGCAAGGCGGGCATGGTTCAAGGCTGAGAAATGCATGCTCTTGCGCCGTTGCGTTTTCCCCGGCGCTGCCAGCATTCCTGATGTAGAAATCTATAAGATGTTGGTGCAAAAGAGAATCATCCGGGCTATTCTTGCCACTTTATCCATCGCGGGCATTCCTATTCGCTGGCGAAACAAATATACCCGCAGGTGGAATAAGATGCGAAACAAGTGGTGGGAGACCGGGGAGCGGGCTGATGGAATTTCTTGGCAAACCGACGGCAACGACCGCGTCCTTCTCTACAACCTGACCGTTCCTCTTGTCGAAAATAACGTTGACCTGTGCCTGTTCGATGCCACGCCAAAAAGCCTCGACGAGACCGATCCGAAAAGTTACATTGCGCTTGGCGAATTGAAGGGCGGGATAGACCCGGCTGGCGCAGACGAGCATTGGAAAACGGCGCGCACGGCGCTGGAACGAATTCGCCGGTCATTCGCAAGCGTGAATCACACTCCAGGCACTTTTTTCATTGGGGCAGCAATCGAGAAGAAAATGGCGACCGAAATCTGGGATGACTTGAAGAAAGGCATCTTGAGCAACGCGGCCAATCTCAACGAGGACAATCAGGTCGCGTCCATTTCCCACTGGCTATGTAATTTGTAGAATTCCAGACGCGTTACAACAACCATTACCCCTACGCTGTTATTCCATCCACAACCCTCCCGTGGACTCCATCCAATCGGCGATCTTTTCCACGGCGCGTGGGATGTCGTTATCGGAGATGTCCAGTTCCAGCCGCGGCAGGACAGACTCGCCCACCAGCCGCTGGATCAACTCCTGTTCGCGGACAAAAACCGACAGGTCGTTGTACTGGTCCGGTTTGCCGGATACTTTCAGGCGCTCTTCCCTCGCCGCGGCAAAGGACTCGGGCGTGCGGTTCAGGAAAACCAGCCGGAAGTTGAGCGGCAGCAAACGCTCTTCCAGCCAGCCGAAATCGTAATCCTTGTTATAGGTCTGCAACTGGTAGGCACGTGTGGAGATGTGGAAGCGGTCCACGATCCAGGAGTAATAGCGCTGGAGTTCGAAGAGCCGCAGCCAGGTGGCGTAGGTTTCCATCGCCAGGGCTTCCTCGTGCGGCTCGAAGTTAATCGGTCCGCGCCCCCAGGGGAAGTTGGTGAAGGCGCACCA
>DYDH01000278.1:3726-5175 GCA_020717985.1 Herpetosiphon sp.
GGGGAATGGTAGCGGTACTTGCGCGGTCCCACAATGCGCGGGTGCTCGTTGAGGGCAAAGGCGATGTCGGTTTTGAAGGTCAGGCGGGTGCCTTCGAGGATGATCTTGGGAGTGAGTTTATCCAGCATAATCACCTGAGACACAAACACGCTCAGTCATTTCAGGATGAGTGCGTTTATTTTTTTTCTCCAGCGGGCAGAACGCATTCTCCCGAGGCATTCAACCATGCCCATTCGACGCGCCTCTTCCAAAACGCCGCGGATGGTAGCGCGACTGGCAACGCGTGGTGAGGCACGAAGAGGATGTGGTTCCAGATGATGCTCTTGCCTTGAATTTGAAAGGCGGGTATGGGATGATTTCTCATCACTTGCCCGAATTATACCTGCAAGCAAGGGCAGAATTCATCCTGCGTTTGCGGTAAAATCACGTATAATATGGGCGTTCAATCACCCGAAAGGCAACGACAAATGAAGTCTCAATCGCGTGTCATTATTCGCGCTGGCATCAATTTCATTACCATTCCAGCTCCTGGAATCAACCATCTTTCTCACGTGGCATTCCAACAGGCAGTAATTGCGAATGGCTTGGAATATAACAGGCTGGAAACGCCGAAAAACGGCGTAATCTTGTTCAGGGATGCACCTTCTCCCCTCCAAATTTCTGTTAACATGCTTGAGCCTCCGATGGGCCAATTGTTGATTGTGGCTTCTCAGTCGAAAGGTTCACTGGTATTGGAAACATTCACGCAAGAGGTTGAGGCGGCAATCCAATCTTATGAGACAGTCTGGCCAGCGCAGAATCGCCAGGTTGTCAGGGCAGATGCAGACATTCAAGAGCTGTATGAAACGACAAGCCCGCATGCCTTTCAGGAACTCTGGGAAAAACGGCTGGGCCAGCCTTCCCAGTCTTTGGCAGCCTTTGGACGTCCCATCCGAGGAGGCGGCCTTCGCTTTGTTTTGGAGCCAATACAAGAGCCAATGCCTGTTCAGATAGAGATTAAGATAGAATCCTTCCTGCGCGATACTACAAAAATCTTTGTCGAAACGCAGTTTGTGTGGCCCGTTCCCACTAATCCTGGCGTCTCACTAGATGCCCGTCAGCGGCTAACAAGCATGAACGATTACATCGAGAAACAAATCAACGCATTCCTTTCCGGAGAGTCAAAATGATGCCCGATAGTAGAACTGTAGTTATCAAAGAACCGTTGCTATATTCAACATCCGATAGCGGCGGCGAGTATGCCTATCTTTGGATTCAGGAGCCAATTGGTCGCCAACCTTATGATGCCTCGATAAGATTAATCAGGGACGGCATCTATGCTCGGACGGAGTTACCTGAATTGTCGCTTATGGACTCTGCTCTTGCAGACGAATTTGCGGCTTGGGAAGCCGCCAGCGATGAGGCATTGGTAAACTTCGAAAAGGAACATCTTTAACCATTGGTCATAAC
>DYDH01000048.1:0-19833 GCA_020717985.1 Herpetosiphon sp.
AAGAATTGGTAGATAGCGGCTATATCAAGGCTGAAGATCTGAAGTAAATTGTTTTACACATGGTGTGTGAGGGCAGAAATGCCCTCACACACTTCTGGATAATAACCTGATTTCAAGGGGTACGTTTCCTTGAAAATTTTCCATATTGTATTAAAATAAGCACTCAAAGTAAGATAATTTCACATTATGTAGGTCAAGGACGAGAAAACCATGTCTGATGTCATTTTGGAAATGCGCAATATCACAAAGACTTTCCCCGGTGTAAAAGCGCTTAATAATGTGAGTTTTAGCGTGACTCAGGGAGAGATTCATGCTCTGGTGGGTGAAAATGGAGCGGGAAAATCAACCCTGATGAAGGTGTTAAGTGGTATATATCCATATGGCACATACGACGGGGAAATCTATTTTCAAGGCAAGGAATGCCGGTTTCGAGATATAACCGAATCTGAAAAAGTTGGACTTGTCATCATCCATCAGGAACTTGCATTAATTCCTTTTCTTTCCGTAGCCGAAAACCTGTTTCTCGGTAACGAGCGCGCTAAAAACGGCGTAATTGATTGGAATGAATCCATTTCCAAAACCGCAGAATTGCTGGAAAGGGTGGGGTTGCACGAGTCACCCAATACATTGATTACCAATATGGGCGTGGGCAAACAGCAGCTGGTTGAAATTGCCAAGGCATTGGCAAAAGAAGTTAAGCTTCTTATTTTGGATGAGCCCACAGCCTCCCTAAATGAAAATGACAGCGAGAAACTGCTTGAGTTATTGCTCCAATTTAAAGAGCACGGTATTTCCTCGATTTTGATTTCTCACAAATTAAGCGAAGTCAACAAAGTGGCTGATTCCATCACGATCCTGCGCGATGGCGGCACAGTTGAAACTCTGGATTGTCACAAGGATAGCATTACAGAAGATCGGATTATTCGCGGTATGGTTGGACGTGATCTGACGCACCGTTTTCCACCGCGCGAAAAGAATATTGGGGAAGTTATTTTTGAAGTGCGTGATTGGAATGTATATCATCCCATCCATGAGGACCGCAAAGTAAGTACTAATGTGAATATCACCGTTCGCAAGGGCGAAGTTGTTGGGGTTTCGGGATTAATGGGAGCTGGTAGAACTGAGCTGGCGATGAGTATTTTTGGTCATGCCTATGGTACTCGTATTAGCGGCAAGGCTTATAGAAATGGTAAGGAAGTGGATATCAGCACTATTGATAAAGCCATTAACAACGGAATCGCTTATGCAACTGAAGATCGCAAAGCGTATGGGCTGATCCTGATCCAGGAAGTCAAAAATAATATTACTTTGGCAAATCTGGAGGAAATTTCCAGAAATCAAGTGATCAATGAGCCCCAGGAAATGCGGGTTACCAGTGAATATCGAGATAAGCTTAATATTAAGTGCTCCAGTATTCAGCAATTGGCTCTTAATCTTTCCGGCGGCAATCAACAAAAAGTGGTGCTCAGTAAATGGCTATTTGCAAGTCCGGAAATTTTGATCTTGGACGAACCCACACGTGGTATTGATGTTGGGGCGAAATACGAGATTTATACCATTATTAATCGTCTGGCCAGTGAAGGAAAAGGGATTATCCTGATCTCATCAGAATTGCCGGAGATTTTGGGAGTTTGTGATCGTATTTATGTAATGCGCGACGGCAAAATTGTCGGTGAAATGCCGGCCAGCGAAGCGTCTCAGGAAAAAGTAATGAAATACATTATGACACAACAAGAGGTAGTGGAACAATGAAAACTCTGTCAACGCTTTTCAAAAACAATGTTCGCGAATATGGCATGTTGATCGCGCTGATTGCGGTCATGGTGTTCTTCCAGTTTCAAACCAAGGGCGTACTGATGAAGCCCGTGAATATAACCAACCTTGTTCTACAGAACAGTTATGTCATCACCATGGCGATGGGTATGCTGTTGATTATCATCACTGGCTGGATTGACCTGTCTGTTGGTTCGGTTGTCGCCGTTATTGGCGCACTTGCGGGCGTGCTGATAGTCAGGTATGACATCAATTGGGTTTTGGTTGTTGCGATTTCTCTGCTGCTCGGCGCTGCGATTGGCGCTTTTCATGGTTATTTTGTTGCGTATTTAAAAATACCAGCCTTTATTGTTACTTTGGCAGGTATGTTGATCTTTCGCGGTTTGACCATAGCCCTGCTTCGGGGAGAGTCAGTAGGTCCTTTTCCAAGGGGATTTCAAAATATAAGTTCCGGGTTTATTCCAGACTTTTTTCACTATCAAGGCTTTCATATCACCACCATGCTGATCGGGGTGATACTTTCAGTTTTATTAATTTGGCTGGATATGCGTACCAGGAAAAACCAGCAAAAATATGGATTTGAAGTAACTCCGTTCTATTTTTTTGTCGTCAAAAATATTGGCATAACTGCAGCGGTCATGGGCTTCAGTTATTTGATGGCTTCCTACAAAGGCATTCCGACCGTGCTTGTCCTCCTTTTTGTGTTGATCACATTTTATGCTTTCATCACCAGTTCCTCGGTAATTGGCCGCCGTATTTACGCAATGGGCGGTAATGAAAAGGCTGCCAGGCTCTCAGGCGTCAACACGCCGCGCTTGTTATTTTATACGTTTATCAACATGGGCGTTCTCGCCTCCCTGGCAGGCTTGATTGTTGCGGCCCGTTTGAATAGTTCCACTCCCAATGCCGGGGACGGTATGGAATTGGATGTTATCGCCGCCTGTTTCATCGGAGGCGCGTCACCCATGGGCGGTGTAGGTAAAGTCATTGGCGCATTGGTTGGCGCTTTTCTCATCGGCGTTTTGAACAATGGCATGTCCATTATGGGAGTCGGGATCGATTGGCAGAAGGTTGTCAAAGGCATCGTTTTATTGCTTGCGGTTTTATTTGATGTGTATAACAAGAACAAGAGTGCATAAACCGCCTGCATTGCGCCGCTCTACAATGGTTGAGTTTTCATTTGTAAGCGGGCGATCTTAACAAAGATAAATTTAGATATTGGGAGCGTCCTGACTTCAACAGAGTGGACGCTCCCAATTGTTATGGGATATTTACATGGATGATATATTAAAGCAATTGCTTCAAGAAGAGCAGGAACTTCAGTTTACAAAATTCAATGAAGATACTGCATGGCAGCTTGGTAGTCAACTTGTTGAGCGGGCTGTGAGTGAGGGGCTTCCTGTTACCATTGATATAACCCGGGGCGATCACCAGTTATTTCACGCCAGCCTGCGCGGCGCCTCAGCCGATAATGATGAATGGATTAAGCGCAAAGTGCGCCTTGTATACAGGTTTGGTCATAGTTCATTTTATATGGGGCAGCTTTTAAAAAGCAAGGGCAAACGCATCGAAGAAGCATATTTATTATCTGAAAATCTATATGCTCCTCATGGCGGTTGTTTTCCAGTTATTGTTAAAGACACTGGCGTGATTGGCACGATCACCATATCCGGACTTGCCCAGGAAGACGATCATAAACTGGTCGTTCAGGCGATTAGGGATTTTTTGGCTCTGGAGAAATGACATGGAATTAAATCCCGTTATATCACTGCTTGGACGCAGGCTTCGTTTGGCTGTCATCGGTGGGGGACCAGGATCGTTTATTGGCGCGATGCATCGGCAGGCCGCCAGACTCGATGACCGTTATGAGATCGTCACGGGTATTCTTTCCTCCGATCCTGAAAAATCAAAAAAAGCCGCGCTCCAACTTGGGTTTGCTCCCGACCGGCTGTATTCAAACGTTCAGGAAATGTTTGCCGCAGAGTCTGCTCGAAAAGACGGCGCGGATGTGATCGCCATCATGACGCCAAACGACAGTCACTTTGAATATGCCATGTCAGCCCTTGAGCTTGGCTTTGACGTGATCTGCGATAAGCCCATGACCAACACACTTGAAGAAGCCGAAGCGTTGCATAAAAAAATTCAGGAAACGGGCTTGGTCTTCTGCCTCACTCACAATTACACCGGCTACCCAATGGTTCGTCAGGCGAAGGCGATGGTTGCAGACGGGCAGCTTGGCATGATCAGACTCGTTCAGGTGGAATATGTTCAGGGTGGCAAAGCAGATGAAAGCAAGCCTGATCCGTCTGCATCGTGGCGGTTCGACCCAATTCGCGGAGGTCCATCTCTCGTGATGGGCGATATCGGCTCGCACGCGCATAATCTGGTGCGCTTCATTACCGGGCTCGAAATTGCGGAGGTCGCCGCTGAGATCGGCAATATTGTGCCGAACCGAGCAGTGCATGATTATGGCGGCGCGTTATTGCGTTTTGAAAATGGCGCGCGCGGCAGCTACTGGGTGACTCAGGCCGCCGCCGGAGTGGAAAACTGTCTGCGTATTCGCGTTAGCGGAACCAAAGGCACTCTGGAATGGATGCAGGAATTTCCACAGGCGTTGACCTTCAAGCCTCTGCATGGACCCTCTCAAAATAGAACGCCAAACGGACCAGACACATTGCCCCTCTCTGCGCGTTCCAGCCGAATTGTTGCCGGACATCCTGAAGGATTCCACGAAGGATTTGCGAATCTTTATTCTGATGCGGCTGAAGCGATTAGCGCCCGCAGAACGGGAACAACTGCAAATCCGCTGTCTCTTTATTTTCCGAATTCATTGGATGGGCTATTGGGTGTGCGCTTTGTGAACAGTGTCATTGAATCGAGTAACGCAAATGGTAAATGGACGAAATGCTGACAAGTAATTGTTTGGCGGATTTGCAACCCGCCAAAATCCATGTTTCAAAAACTGTCAGATTGCAAGCCAAACCAGCTTTTCAAGGAATATAGATGTCCAAATCTGGAATCATTTTAGTCACTGGCGCTACTGGCAAGGTGGGACAAGTATTTATCAAGCGTCTGTTGGCGGAACCAAAATTTGACTCATTCACTGTTCGGGCTTTGTGCCATAACCGTGAGCTTGAACCCCATGAGCGCGTACAAAATATTCACGGCTCCATCGAATATCGTGATGATGTAGAAAAAGCGATGGACGGCGTAACGCATGTCCTCCATCTGGCAACCTGCAAGGAGACTCCTGACCAGATTATGGATGTGGCTGTCAAGGGTTTGTTCTGGCTGCTGGAAACATGCCGCACCAGCCCCACATTTCAACAATTTATTCTGGTGGGCGGCGACGCGGGGGTGGGTCATTTCGTTTATCCGCGCCCGATTCCGGTTACTGAAACTCAAAAATATTCGGCGTATCCGGGCTGTTATGCGCTTTCAAAAGTTCTCGAAGAGGTCATGCTCGAACAGTATTACATCCAATATGATCTCAATGGCTGCTGCCTGCGCGCGCCGTGGATCATGGAAAAGGATGATTTCAAATATCAACTTTCCTTCGGCAAAGATGTCTTTGGCGGCCCGCGCTGGCGGGATTTGGTCGGCGTTCAAAAAGCGGATGAGTATGTGCGGACGCAGACCATCCCGATCATGCTCGACCCTGAGGCTGTTCCCGTTAAACGGAATTTTGTTCATGTGGAAGATTTGGTCAGCGCGTTACTGCTTGCCATTGACCATCCCAAGGCGCGGCAACAGTTGTTCAATATCAGCATGGATGAACCTGTGGATTATGGCGAGATGGGCAAATATTTAACAACAAGTCGTGGATTGCCGATAGTTGAAATTAAGACAGAATATCACTCCACCTGGCTGGACAATACAAAGGCAAAGTTACTCCTGGGCTGGCGGCCTAAGTATGATATGAAGAAAATGATCGATTCAGCCTGGGATTATGCGCGCGCGCAGGACGATCCACGCAAAATTTGGTATCCAGGTTAATGGCGAGTCGTGAAGGACAACAGAAAGGTTCAGAGAATTAGCACGGACTTCACCACAGCGCTTTGTATGGAATGCAATGGTTGAGGCTAAAGGATCGCACAATATGTCATACAAGGTTTTTTTTGTTGAAGATGAAATCATCACCCGTGAGGGGATCCGCGATAATGTGGACTGGCAAGCCAGCGGGTTTGAATTTTGCGGTGAGGCGGCGGACGGCGAGATGGCGCTGCCTCTCTTGCGGTCTATCCAGCCTGACGTATTGATTACCGA
Organism: Herpetosiphon sp.; assembly: GCA_020717985.1. Lineage (GTDB taxonomy): Bacteria > Chloroflexota > Anaerolineae > Anaerolineales > Villigracilaceae > Villigracilis. The sequence goes on from DYDH01000048.1 coordinate 6,040, forward strand.
CATCAAGATGCCGTTCATGGACGGCTTGCAGTTAAGCAAAATTGTGCGGGAACATATGCCGTGGGTGAAGATCATTATTCTTAGTGGTCATGACGAATTTGAATATGCCCAGCAAGCCATCAATCTGGGGGTTACAGATTATCTTTTAAAGCCAGTCACTGTGCAGAAATTACAAAACACTCTGTGTAAATTGGCCGTTCAACTGGATCAGGAAAGAAAAGAACAGGAAAATCTAAAAAAACTTCAAGAGCAGGTGGAAGAAAACCGCGCAACGCTCCGTGATAAGCTTTTGTTCAAGCTGGCAGTAGGGGCAATTTCTCCAACAGATGCCATCGAAAAAGGACAAATGCTGGGGCTCGACCTGATCGCCAGGGTTTATTTGGTTGTGATCTTGAAAATTGAGTTGGGTGATCGCACGGAACAATATGATTACGATGAATACCAACGGGTTCAAAGCGTCGTAACAGGATTACTCGAAAACAATCCAGACATTTTTGTGCTAAAAAGGGATTGGGGCGACCTGATTCTGATCATGAAAGGAAGCACTCCCGAATATCTCGAAGAGGAGCGGGACTTGCTTCTGGACGATATTAGGCAGGCAGTTGCAAAGACTCGCTATCAACTCACCATTGGTGTGGGTGTTTCCAAAAAACGGATTGCAGATATCAGCCAATCGTTTGTCGAGGCGCTGGCGCATATCCAGAATTTAACCGGCGAAAACAAATCCGGCTCCAATCAAGCTGTCGAGCAGGCGGAATTGTTCAAAGTGGATAAATTGGCGGTCGAAAATTATCTGCGCAGTGGAACGAAAGACGAATTTGATGAATTCTTTAATGCCTATCTCTGCCCGTTGGGTGAAACGGCGCTGAAGTCAAATCTGATCAAAAATTATATTTTTGTGGATGTTGTGTTGGCTGTCGCAAAATTGGTCAACGATCTGGGCGGCGAAGTGGACAAAGTCATCCCGGAGTTAAATTCCATCGAACTGGTAATGTCAAATATCAAAACAATCGAACAATTGCGGGAACAGGCGTTCAAGATTTTATCCAGTGCGCTGGCATACCGTGACAGTCAGCCCAACGGTCAGTATAAAAAATTAATCCGCCGCGCAAAAGAGTACATGGAAAGCCATTACACAAATGCGGAACTCTCGCTCAATGAGGTGGCGGCGCGGGCAAACCTCAGCGCCAGCCATTTTAGTGTTGTATTCAGTCAGGAAACCAGCCAGACATTTAAGGAGTACCTGACTGAAATTCGCATCAACAAGGCAAAGGAATTATTGCGCATGACATCATTGAGGTCAGCCGACATTGCCTATCAGGTCGGATATAACGATCCGCATTATTTCAGTTCTGTTTTCAAAAAAAATACCGGTCTCTCCCCCATCGAATTTCGATCCCAGACCTAATTGGTCCTTACAAGAGAGTGGAGCGTCTCAAAAAATGACAACTCACGACTTCAGGCAATTTCTGACCCGAATAAGCGCGCGCGCGAGTTCAACCAGCAAATTCCCGATTAAATATTTGGGACATCTGGCTGATTTTATCGCCGGGATCAACTGGTCAATTCGCGCGAAAATTCTGGCTTCGTTATGTATTGTCATCCTGCTAATGGGAACCACCAACATCGTCTCGATGCTGCAAGTGTTGAATTATAGCCGCCAATACGATGCCATTATCACCAACATTACCACAGCCAACAGCATCAGCGGCAGCATCAAGCCTGATATTGACAATGAAATGTGGAAGATCGTATCCGGAAAGGTAAAGTTTGCGGAGGGCAACCAGTACGAAATTCTCAACAGCGTAAATACAAAAGTGCGTTGGATGATGGAAAATACCGATTCACAGCGAGCCCGCGTTAAACTGGATTTAATTCTCAGAACACTGCAATCGCTGGAGGGTTATGTTGACCAGATGGGTGACAAAATTGCCCACAACAGCACGGCGGCCGAAAATGAAGCCGTCTTGGAAAATATCCGCTTTGCGACTTCTGTACTGGAGGAAGTTGTCCAAAACTATGTTTTATACGAGGTGCAGCGCACAGACGGTCAATATCAGGTGATGCGTGAAAGTTTTGTGCGCTGGCAAATCATATCCATTATTTTGATCTTCAGCGCCGTGGCTTTTTCAGTGGTGGCAGCCTGGAGTTTATCCAAGAGTATATATACACCCATCAAAAAATTGCATGATGTGACCACCACCATCACCAAGAATGACCTGCAAGCTTTGATGACCGGTGATAACGTGGATGAAATTACCGAATTGGGCATGAGTTTCAACATCATGATCGGCAAGATCAAGGAACTATTGGATTCCAAGATCAAGGAGCAGGAGGAACTCAAGAAGGCGGAACTACGCGCGCTCCAGGCTCAAATCAATCCCCACTTTCTTTATAACACCCTCGATACGATCATCTGGATGGCGGAATCAAAGAAGACCGATCAGGTGGTTAAGATTGTCGGCGCACTGTCTAATTTCTTTCGCATCAGCCTGAGCAAAGGCATGGACTGGATCACCATTGGCGAGGAGGTTGAACGCATCAGAAGCTACCTGACAATCCAGAAAATGCGCTATCGCGACATTCTGGATTACAAAATCGAGGTGGACGAGGATGTGTCCGAGAATACCATCCTGAAACTGATTCTCCAGCCTTTGGTGGAAAACGCCCTTTATCACGGCATCAAGAATAAACGGCGGAAGGGTACGATCAACGTACGTGCCAGGCGGAAAGGTGAAGATGAAGTCCAGCTTGAAGTGGAAGATGATGGAATTGGATTCACGCCCGAGAAACTGGCGCAACTTCGCGCCGAGTTGGATGACGACTCAGGCGATATCAAATTGGAAAGCGGATTCGGGATTGGGAATGTCAACAAGCGTATCAGATTGTATTATGGGAAACCTTATGGACTTTCCGTTGAAAGCGAATACACCACTGGCACATGTGTGACCCTGGTGATCCCGGCCAAAATGGAAGATGCTCCTCAGAATGAAGTCTCTGTGGACGGCCAGGATTAAAGATTGTCAGGGAAAACCCGAGGAGCGCCGTTAATGAAGATTTCACGCAGTTTTCTTTTTTTTGCAGTTTTTACAGTTATTCTTGGTTACCTGGGATGTACTCAACAACCAGTTTCTTTATCTACCCCACAGCCTGATTTAAATTCGGAGACCAAACCCCAGAAAACCTACGAAGACTTGATTGTTGGATTTGCCCAGTTGGGAGCCGAAAGCGAGTGGCGCGTTGCGAACACGGTTTCCATCAAAGAAACCGCGGAACAATTAGGTGTGGAATTGCGTTTCCTGGATGCTCAACAGAAACAGGATAACCAGATCGAAGCGGTGCGTAAGCTCATTATCCAGAAAGTGGATATCATCGGGATTTCGCCTATTGTCGAAACGGGTTGGGAGGAAGTTTTTCAAGAGGCTAAAGATGCCGGTATCCCCATCATCTTGGTGGACCGGCGCGCGACTGTCCCGGAAGACCTTTACATCTCCTATCTGGGCTCGGATTTTCTTGAAGAGGGTCGTAAGTCCGCGCGGATCATGGCAGAGCTGGTAAATGGGAAGGCAAATATTGTCGAGTTGGTGGGGACTATCGATTCGGCTCCTGCAAACGACCGATATATAGGATTTCGAGAAGTGCTAAAAGATTATCCGGAAATGCAAATCATCGATTCGCAATCCGGCGATTTTACGCGGGCCAGGGGTAAAGAGGTAATGGCAGTCTTCTTGCGAAATTACGGTAATAAAATCACAGCGGTTTATGCCCATAATGATGATATGGCGCTTGGAGCGATTGAGGCAATCGAAGAATATGGACTCAACCCTGGGGTGGACATCAAGATAGTCTCTGTAGACGCTGCGCGGGGCGCTTTTGAAGCGATGATTGCGGGCAAATTAAACGCGACGGTGGAGTGCAATCCCCTGCTTGGTCCACAGTTCTTTGAGTTGGCTTTGAAAGTGGTCAATGGACTACCCACTCCCAAGTGGGTCCCGTCAATTGAAGGGATTTTCTTCCCTGAAGACGCCAGCAAGATTTTGCCGACTCGCAAATACTAATCTGAGCTCGAAACTTGTCGTTGTCGAAAGAAAATTAACCCTTTTCGATAAAAATCTGCCATCCGATGTGATGGCAGATTTTTATTTTGTTTACACGACGAAAAATTCAACTTGTCCCCAAAAAGAAATCATGGATTTTCGAAACACAAGGTTGTATCCTGTAAGCAATATGTTATCGATAACATAACAGGTAATAACTTTATTCTAACTGACAGAAGAAAGCATGTCACCTTCAGTAATGTAGCGGAAAAGGTGAACGTCGCTTACTCAGGTGGTTTCTCGCGCGCTAATTGCATAGTCAAAATTTATACAACCAGTTTCCGTCATTCATGAAAGTTCGTAAGTTTGATTTTTTATCCTGTTCCTTTATTTATATATCCTGACAAAAAATGGAAGCAGAATCAAAAGGAGGTGAGACATAGGGGACAAAAAACGAAAGCTAAGGAAACGCACATCGGTACATTGGCGTCCGACGTGTATGCTTCGGCAGGAACTCATGCCTGCCCAACTATAACGCCATCATAACATCCTATATCTACTACTAAGGAGAAGAAAATGTCCAAGAAATTGCTTTTCAACCTGTTTGCTGTTTTGATGCTGACGAGCCTTATCCTCTCAGCTTGTGGTACTCCTGCTGCGGCGCCCGCTGCGGCGCCTGCTGCCTCTGCCAAAAAAGAATACAAAGATATGACTTTGTGCTACCCGCAACTCGGCGCCGAAAGTGACTGGCGTACAGCCAATACTGCTTCCTTCAAGGAAACCGCTAAAGAATTAGGCGTAAATTTGGTCTTCTCCGATGCCCAACAGAAGCAGGAAAACCAGATCTCTGCCATGCGCGCCTGCATTCAGCAGGGTGTGGATGTGATTGCTTTGCCCCCAGTCGTTGAAGATGGTTGGGATGCAGTCCTTCAAGAAGCCAAAGATGCCGAAATCCCCGTCATCATTGTCGATCGCTCCGTCTCCGCTGACAAGTCCATGTACGTTTCCCACATCGGCTCCGATATGGTATTGGAAGGCAAGAAGGCCGGCGAGGAAATGAACAAATTACTGCCCAACGGCGGTAACGTTCTTGAAATCAGTGGTACCACCGGCTCTGGCGCTGCGACTGGCCGTGCCAAAGGCTTCCGCGAGACACTTAATAAGAACATCACCATTCTGGATTCCCAGACCGGTAACTTTAATCCTACTGAAGCCAAGCCCGTTGCAGAAGCCTTCTTGAAGAAATACGCTGGCAAGATCGACGGCTTCTTCATCCACAACGATGGTATGGCTCAAGCTGTTGTCGAAGCCATGAAATCTGCTGGTGTGAAACCCGGTGAAATCAAGATGGTGTCCGTGGATGGTACCCGTGGTGGTTTCCAGATGATGATCGATGGTTGGGTACAGGCCGATGTGGAATGCAATCCTCTGCTTGGACCGCAGGTCATGGAAATGGCTCTCAAGCTTATGAACGGCGAAAAGATCGATGCCGAGGTCCTCACCAACGAGACCACATACTATCCTGATAAAGCTGCTGAGTTGCTGCCAACCCGCAAATACTAAGATCGATCCAGGTGTTGTTGTACTCGGATTTCCTGGAATCACGCAATAAAAAGAAGCGGCGTTGTTTCAACGCCGCTTCTTCCCCAAAACCTGTGCATGAGACATATATCGACCAGGATTATAATTAAAATAAAAGACAGGTGAAAATATTATGGCAGATTCTCAAAATATTCTAAGTATGAATGGAATCAAGAAATCCTTTCCTGGTGTTGCAGCCCTTGAGGATGTTGATTTTTCCCTGCGAAAAGGGGAAGTCCATGCTTTGATAGGAGAAAATGGGGCTGGGAAATCTACTTTGATCAAAGTCTTGACCGGCGTGGAGCATCCAGATGCCGGTTCAATTGAATTTGATGGCAAGTCTATTCAAGTTCGATCTCCCCAGCATTCTCAGGAACTTGGTATTAGCACGGTTTATCAGGAAATCAATCTGTGTACCAATATTTCAGTCGCTGAGAATATTATGCTTGGGTTTGAACCGTATAATTTTGGCGGTATTGATTGGAAAAAGATGAATGCCTTGGCCAGGGATGCTATGAAAAGGCTGGATGTTGATATTGATGTTACACAACCCTTGGGGAATTTTTCAGTTGCCATCCAACAAATGGTGGCGATTGTGCGTTCTCTTGAAGTTGCTTCCACGAAGGTCTTAATCCTCGATGAACCCACTTCAAGCCTGGATGTTAATGAAACTACTCAACTCTTTAATGTCATACGTAAATTAAAAAGCGAGGGGATAGGTATTGTTTTTATTACTCATTTTCTTGATCAGGTCTATGAAATAACTGACCGGATCACGGTGTTGCGTAATGGTAAACTGGTTGGCACCTATAATACGGCTTCGCTGCCTCGTATCGAACTTATCGGGAAAATGTTGGGACGCAGTTTGACCGAATTGGACGAAGTGTCAAAAGCCAAGCAAAAAAGCGAACAAAAAAAGAATGGTGAATGCCTGGTCGAAGCAAAAGGACTGGGACTCACAGGTTCCATAGAACCAATTGATTTTGAATTACATGTCAACGAGGTGGTCGGGCTTGCAGGCTTGCTGGGGTCCGGTCGTACTGAAATAGCGAACCTGATTTTTGGTATTGATACACCCGACAAAGGCTCACTCACAATACGGGGTAAAAAGATCACCAATTTTTCACCTTTGGCATCTCTTGAAAATGGAATCGCCTTATGTCCTGAAGACCGTAAAGCGGAAGGAATTGTGGGCGATTTAACAATTCGCGAAAATATCATCCTGGCCCTGCAGGCCCGATATGGATGGTTTAAATTCATAGATACTCAGAAACAATATGAAATAGCGGAAAAATATATAAAACTTTTGGGAATTGCCACTCCGTCCCCGGATCAGTTGGTTAAAAATTTAAGCGGCGGGAACCAGCAAAAGGTTATTCTGGCGCGCTGGCTTGCAACAGACCCACAGGTTTTGATCCTGGATGAACCCACTCGTGGTATAGACGTGGGAGCAAAAGCGGAAATTCAAAAGTTGGTTTTGCAACTGGCAGAGGATGGCAAGTCCATCATTTTTATATCCTCTGAATTGGAAGAAGTATTACGCACAAGTCACCGCATTGTTGTGATGCGCGACCATAAAAAAGCCGCTGAGTACCCCGGCGATGTGGATGATCACACCATTATCCAAACAATGGCAGGGATTTTATGAAAAACAACACTCCTTTATTCAAGCGCATGCGTGAAAATCGCTTGTTCTGGCCCTTGATTGCGCTGGCTTTGATTTTCATTTTTAATGCGATTTTTTCACCCGGGTTCTTTAAACTTGGGATCCTGGATGGTCATTTATTCGGAAATCTGGTTGACGTTTTTAACAATGCGGCTCCTTTGATGCTGATTGCGCTCGGGATGACCCTGGTGATTGCCACCGGAGGTGTTGACCTTTCGGTTGGCGCGGTGATTGCCATTTCGGCTGGAATGGGCGCGGTATTGATTAATCCAGTTTTTGGCAATCAAGAAATAACAAATGCCGTCGCAGCAGACCCGACTTTAACCCATACCCCTTTATGGCTGGTCGTGGTGGTTACTTTGGCGGCTGGCACCCTGTGCGGTTTATGGAATGGGATGCTGGTTTCACGGGCCAAAATCTCGCCCATGGTGGCGACCCTGATCTTGATGGTGGCGGGGCGTGGAATTGCCCAACTGATTGAAAGGGGACAAATTATGACAGTTTATTACACGCCCTATTTTTGGTTTGGAAATGGTTTTATATTGGGTCTCCCTGTTTCAATATACATCGTTGCCATTGTGTATTTGTTAGCCTGGCTGTTAGTTCGTAAAACCTCGATCGGTCTGTTTATCGAGTCGGTAGGGCTCAATTCAAAATCGACTTATTATAGCGGCATTAGCGAGAAGAATATCAAGTTATTCGCTTATACTTTTTGCGGCTTCTGCGGCGCCGTTGCGGGACTGATCCTCGGTTCCTATATCCATGCCATCGACGCCAATAACATTGGTCTCAATTATGAACTGGACGCAATCTTTGCGGTTGTCATTGGCGGTACTCTAATGTCGGGCGGCCGGTTCTCCCTGCTTGCCAGTATAGTTGGCGCACTAATCATTTGGACTTTCACAATCACCATGTATATATTTGGTGTTCCGGCGAATGCCTTATTGGCTGGCAGGGCCGTGCTTGTCCTGGTGGTGATTTTGCTCTACTCTGATTATGCTCGTCTTTTTTTGAATAAAATTTTTGATCGGAAAGGGACCAAACATGGCGCAACGAATTAAATATTTTCTGTTAAATAATGGTCCCCTGCTGACCACCATAACAATATTCGTCCTTGTTTACTTTATTGGTGGCCGGTTGTATCCTGCCATGCAAAAACCGCAGGTGTTTTTTAACCTGTTCATCAATACTGCCGCTTTGTTGATTGTGTCCATTGGAATGACTTTTGTGATCCTTACCAAGGGGATCGATCTTTCTGTGGCTGGCATGATTGCCCTGACGTCTGCTGCATCAGCTGCGCTGCTTATAAATGGCGTCAACCCTGTAGTTGTGATGATATTAATGTTGGTAATGGGCGTTGTATTCGGGCTTGCCATGGGCAGTATTATTCATTACCTCAAGGTGGAACCATTTATCGTGACCTTGATGGGACTCTTTTTCGCGCGTGGAATGGCTTTCATCATCACCCTTTCCTCTTTAACCATTAAGGATCCTGTCTATCGCTATCTGGCATTGACAAAACTTCACATTCCCTTGTTCGCAAAGGCGTACGTATATATTCCTTCCCTTGTTGGTCCATTGCTGTTGCTGGTGGCAATTTACCTGGCGAATTTCACACGCTTTGGTCGAACTGTTTATGCCATTGGTAATAATGAACAATCTGCAATGTTAATGGGTTTACCGGTTGCGCGCACAAAAATTGCCGTATATGCCTTCGGCGGCTTTTGCTCTGCCCTGGCAGGGATTGTGTTCAGTATTTCCTTGCTCTCAGGTTATGGCGGATATGCTCCCGGCATGGAATTGGATGCAATTGCGTCGGTGGTCATTGGCGGTACCATGTTGACCGGTGGTGTGGGTAATGTAATTGGCACCCTGTTTGGGGTTCTGATCAACGGCACCATTGTTTCCATCTTGCAATTCAATGGAACCTTGAGCTCATGGTGGACTCGTATCGGCGTCGGCGCGCTCACATTGGTCTTTATTGGAATTCAGAGTCTGTTCTACATGAGAAAAAAACATTCTTAAAATATAGTTCTTGGATTTTATTATTGGTACTAAATAAAAAGGGACTTTATCGTTGAAGCTTTTTCGCTTTTTGCTGATTTTCCCTGGTTTCGCATTGATAATGTTTGCTGTGTGCAACCGCGCAGGCAAACATTATCAATGCGCCAGAGCCACAACCAACAGCTACTGTTGCGACTGCCACGCCAGACTGGTTTCTGGTTCTGTTCAAACCGGCAAGACCTTTACCATGAATGATTATGCTGGAAAAGTTGTTCTGCTCCTGTCGGAGTTGCCGTTTACGATCTGATTAAAACGGGGAGTTATTGCTGTTATTTTTTAGATTGGAATAGTATGGAAGCACGTGCAAAACACCTGGTGATTGCCCCGCAAATCCACGCACGTCACTCGAAACCATAAACCAAGCGTGCATTACCGTGAATTTCACAAATTTGTTTGGAAAAATCCGCCTGTCCTCGCGTAATTTGCGGCTGAAATTGTATTTTCTTCTCAGAAATTGGCGGGCACAAAAGATACGGACGATCACCAGAAAACATCTCTTGACTTTGATTAATATTTTTGATATTATGTTATCGATAACATGTTATCGATAACATAATATGATTTTAGGGAAAACATCTTAACTTAGGAAAAATATAAAAATGAAATCAATTCGCTTGCACGGAACTGGTGATTTACGAAACCATGAAGAACCCATCCCTGTCGCGGGAGCGGGAGAGAAACTTGTCCGCGTGAAGTCTGTGGGCGTGTGCGGTTCGGATTTGCATTGGTTTTCCGGGGGATCGATCGGCGACGCAAAACTGGAACGTCCGCTGGTGCTGGGACATGAATTTGCTGGCGAGTTGGAGAACGGCGAGCGTGTGGCAGTTGATCCCGCCATCCCCTGCGGATATTGCGAACTCTGTCTGCAGGGTCATCCCAATTTATGTTTATCCATCATTTTTGCGGGATACGGAACCCAGGACGGCTCGATGCGCGAATATATGGCGTGGGATGAACGCTGTATTTTCCCCATCCCCGACGATCTCACCTTTGAAGACGGTGCAATGCTCGAACCGCTGGGTGTGGCGATCCATGCCGTTGACCTGGCGCACCTCAAGACGGGGATGACTGTTGGTGTCTTCGGCTGTGGGCCGATCGGATTGTTGATCATCCAGATGGCGAAACTTGCAGGCGCGGCAAACATTATTGCGACAGATAAACTTCCGCATCGTGTGGAAGCGGCAAAAGCTCTCGGGGCAGATCAAGCCTTTTTGGCGGGGACCAACTCCGAGGTCGAAGAAATCCGAGCGGCGACCAAGGGACGGGGAGTTGATGTCTCGTTTGAAGCGGCAGGAATGCAGGACGCCGTCGATACATCATTCGCCGCCGTTGTCATGGGTGGAAAAGTTATGTTGGTTGGTATTCCAGATGAAGAGCGGAATTCGTTTTCTGCATCCACTGCGCGGCGCAAAGGGCTGACCATCAAAATGGTGCGGCGTATGAAGCACACCTATCCGCGCGCGATTGAATTGGTTTCAAAAGGTTTGGTGGATGTTCGTTCGATTGTCACGCATCGCTTTTCGCTCGACCAGGCTGAGGAAGCCTATCGGGTTGCAGAGCGGCGCGAAGGTTTGAAAGTGATCCTGGAATTCTAATTGTTACGCTTGAATTTACGACTTCAAATAATTGGAGATGAACATGAATCAAAACGATATCCAAAAAGCAATTGAAAGCGGAAAGACAGTTCTTGGCATCGAGTTTGGCTCGACGCGCATCAAAGCGGTGCTGATTGGTGCGGATCATAAGCCGATTGCGTCAGGAAGTTATGAGTGGGAAAACAAACATGAAAACGGCGTTTGGACATACAGCATCGAAGATGTTTGGATGGGCTTGCAGGAAAGCTATCGTAATCTTTGCAAAGAGGTTTCTGAAAAATACAACACCCCGCTCAAATCCATTGGCGCCATCGGCTTTAGCGGCATGATGCACGGCTACATGGCGTTTGACAAGGTTGGCAACCTGCTCGCGCCGTTCCGCACATGGCGCAACACCATCACGGGACAGGCATCGGAGCAACTCACCGATCTGTTCCAATTCAATATTCCACAGCGTTGGAGCATTGCACATCTTTGTCAGGCGATATTGAACAAGGAAGCGCATGTCAAAGACATCAGCCACCTGACCACGCTCGCGGGATACGTCCACTGGAAATTGACGGGGCAAAAGGTGATGGGCATTGGCGAAGCCTCGGGCATGTTCCCGATTGATAGCAAGATCAACGACTACGATGCAGGCAGGATCGAGCAGTTCAATGGATTGCTCAAAGCGGAAAATATTTCGTGGAAACTCCAGGATATCCTCCCCAAAGTTCTGGTTGCGGGAGAAGCCGCAGGCACTTTGACTGAAGAGGGCGCAAAACTGCTCGACCCCACGGGAGGATTGCAAGCGGGTATTCCGCTCTGCCCGCCAGAGGGTGACGCGGGCACGGGCATGGTTGCCACCAACAGCGTCGCCGTGCGGACGGGAAATGTTTCCGCTGGCACATCCGTTTTTGCGATGATCGTTTTGGAAAAGGCACTCTCGAAGTTGTATCCCGAAATCGACATGGTGACGACGCCGACAGGCAAGCCCGTGGCGATGGTACACAGCAACAACTGCACATCTGACCTAAACGCATGGATTGAATTGTTCCGAGAATTTACAGACGCGCTTGGCGTGGATATCAGCCAACCCAAACTGTTTGAAATGCTGTATCAAAAGGCGCTCACGGGCGATGCAGACGCGGGCGGACTGCTTGCCTACAATTATGTTTCGGGCGAACACATCACCCACATGGAAGAGGGTCGTCCGTTGTTTGTCCGCACTCCCGAAAGCCGATTCACACTTGCGAACTTTATCCGTGTTAATTTGTTCTCCTCACTCGGCGCATTGAAGATCGGAATGGATATTCTTTTTGAGCAGGAAAAAGTGAAACTCGACCAGCTTCTCGGTCACGGCGGATTCTTCAAGACAAAGGAAGTGGGTCAAAGAATTATGGCGGCGGCGATGAATGTCCCCGTCTCTGTGATGGAAACCGCAGGCGAGGGCGGCGCGTGGGGGATTGCATTGCTCGCGTCTTACATGTTCAATAAGGCAGAGAATGAACCGTTCGAAGCCTATCTCACAAATAAAGTCTTTGCGGGCGAAAACGGCACGACTCTGGAGCCTGAAAAAAATGATGTTGACGGCTTTACCGCGTTCATGGATCGCTACAAAAAAGGACTCGGCATCGAAAGAGCGGCGGTGGATGGATTGAAGTAGGTCACGCTTTTTTGTGTGACAGTCACGTTGCAAACGTGACCTACAAATTGGAGAATCTATGTTGGAAAGACTGAAAGAAACAGTATTTCAAGCGAACCTCCTGCTCCCCAAGCATGGTCTGATCACCTTCACTTGGGGAAATGTCTCTGGTATCGATCGTGAGCAGGGACTTGTGGTGATAAAACCCTCGGGCGTTTCCTATGACGACATGAAGGCGGAGGATATGGTGGTCGTGGAATTGGAAACGGGAAAAAAAGTTGAAGGAAGTTTGAAGCCTTCTTCCGACACGGCGACTCACCTTGAACTCTACAAAGCCTTTCCCAACATAGGCGGCATCGTCCACACGCACAGCCGTTGGGCAACAACCTTCGCACAGGCAGGTCGCGGCATCATGGCGCTCGGCACAACGCAGGGAGATTATTTCTATGGCGAGATTCCCTGCACCAGAAAGATGACAAAAGCCGAGATCGAAGGCGAGTACGAGAAAGAAACAGGGACGGTAATTATAGAAACCTTCCAGGGCAAGGATCCAAATGCCATGCCCGCGGTTCTTGTCCACAGCCACGGTCCCTTTGCATGGGGAAAAGACCCGATGGATGCAGTCCACAATGCCGTGGTGTTGGAGGAGGTCGCGTTTATGAACTTCCACGCCATGATGCTTGAGCCGAACATTCCGCCCATGCAGCAGGAATTATTGGATAAGCACTATCTGAGAAAGCACGGCGCAAATGCCTATTATGGGCAGTAGACCATAGACCGTGGACGATGGTCTATCGTCCACGGTCAGACAAAATATTATAAGGAGATGCAATCATGATTGATCTAAAACAATATGAAGTTTGGTTTGTGACGGGGAGTCAGCATTTGTATGGTCCGAAGACACTTGAAAAGGTGGCGGAACACTCACGCGAGATCGCGGCTGCGATTGGTGCTTCGGCTCACATGCCTGTGAAGGTTGTCTTCAAGCCTGTTCTCACCACGCCCGAAGCGATCCGCGAGTTGTGTTTGGAAGCCAATTCAACCAAAAGTTGCATCGGTCTTGTTACCTGGATGCACACCTTCTCGCCCGCCAAAATGTGGATCGCGGGCTTGAGCCTGCTCAAGAAGCCGTTCGCCCATTTGCACACGCAATATGACCGCGAAATTCCCTGGGCAACGATTGACATGGACTTCATGAATCTGAATCAAGCCGCGCACGGTGACCGT
>DYDH01000048.1:19843-24679 GCA_020717985.1 Herpetosiphon sp.
TCATCGGCAGCCGTCTGCGACTGGATCGCAAGGTGATCGTTGGGCACTGGCAGGATGACGAAGTGCAGGCGCAGTTGGGTGTCTGGGCGCGAGCCGCATCCGCGTGGGCTGATTGGCAGGGCGCAAAGGTTGCCCGCTTCGGTGATAACATGCGCGACGTGGCTGTGACCGAAGGCGACAAGGTTGAGGCGCAGATTCAGTTTGGGTACGACGTCTACGGCTACGGGGTCGGCGATCTCGTCAAGGCGGTTAATGAAGCTTCAGAAGCCGATATCAAAAAAATGACCCAAGCCTATTTGGATGAATATGATGTAACTCCATCGCTTCAACCAAAAGGCGAAAAGCACGCGTCGCTTGTGGACGGCGCGCGCATGGAAGTTGGAATGCGAAACTTCCTGCAAGCGGGCAACTTCAAAGCCTTCACCACCACGTTTGAAGATCTGCACGGAATGCCTCAATTGCCTGGCTTGGCTTGCCAGCGTTTGATGCGCGACGGCTACGGCTTCGGCGCGGAAGGTGACTGGAAGACCTCCGCTCTCGTCCGCGCGATGAAGGTCATGGCTGAAGGATTGAAGGGCGGCGTCAGCTTCATGGAAGATTACACCTATCATTTCAGCGCCAGCGGCGATAAAGTCCTCGGCGCGCATATGCTTGAGATTTGCGAATCGATTGCCTCGAATAAGCCCAAGTTGGATATCCTTCCGCTCTCCATCGGCGGCAAGGCTGATCCTGTCCGATTGATATTCGACGCCAACACGGGACCCGCAATTGGCGCGTCGATCATGGACATGGGACAACGCTTCCGCATGGTTGCCAGCGTTGTGGATGTTGTCCCGACTGATGAGCCGCTTCCCAAACTGCCCGTGGCGCGCGCCTTGTGGCTGCCTCGTCCCAATCTCAAAGTTGCCGCTGCCGCGTGGATTTATGCAGGCGGCGCACATCACACCAGTTTCAGCTACTCCGTCACAGCTGAACACTTGCAGGATTTTGCGGATATGGCTGGCATTGAATTTTTGGTCATCGACGAAAATACCAAGGTGCAGGAATTCAAGGAAAAACTGCGCTGGAACGACTTGTACTATCATTTGAACAAGGGGCTTTAATAAAAAGCCGTGTAGCGTGTTGCGTGTTCAGTTTTAGGAGTTACGCAACACGCTACACGTAACATGCAACAAAAAGCTACAGCGTTAAATCCTGGAGTAAATGAATCATGCAATACCGTGAACTTGGACGTACGGGTTGGAAAGTCTCAACCGTTTCTTTTGGCGCGTGGGCAATTGGCGGATCATGGGGCAATGTGGATGATAAAGACTCACTTGCTGCTTTGCACCGTTCGATTGATTTGGGCGTCAACTTCATCGACACCGCCGATGTGTACGGCGATGGACGTTCGGAACGTTTGGTGGCGCAACTCCGCAAGGAACGCAGCGAAACCATTTATGTGGCAACCAAAGCTGGGCGGCGGCTTGATCCGCATCTCGCGGGCGGCTATAACCGAGTCAACCTCACCGCTTTTGTCGAGCGCAGTCTCAAAAATCTCAACACCGAAGCCATTGATCTTTTGCAACTGCACTGCCCTCCCACCGAAGTTTATTACATGCCTGAAACCTTTGGCGTGTTGGATGACCTTGTCCACGCGGGCAAGTTGCGTCACTACGGCGTCAGCGTGGAAAAGGTGGAGGAGGCGCTCAAAGCCATCGAGTATCCCAACGTGCAGACAGTGCAGATCATCTTCAATATTTTCCGCCAGCGACCTGCTGAGTTGTTCTTCGCCGAAGCCATCCGCCGCAAAGTTGGAATTTTGGCGCGTGTGCCGCTCGCCAGCGGAATGTTGACTGGAAAATTAACCGCCAAATCCAACTTTGAAGCCGATGATCACCGCGCCTTCAACCGCCACGGCGAAGCCTTTGATCGCGGTGAAACTTTCTCAGGTGTGGATTATGAAACTGGCTTGAAGGCTGTGGATGAGCTGCGCGTGCTTGTCCCTGCGGGCTGGACGATGCCGCAGTTTGCCCTGCGCTGGATTTTGATGTTCGATGCTGTGACCTGTACCATCCCTGGTGCGAAGAACCCTGCCCAGGCGGAGGACAATGTCAAATCGGCTGACCTGCCCCAGCTTGATCCTGCCGCGATGGAAAAAATCCGCGCGATCTATGATTCCCGAATCCGCAACCTGGTTCACAACTATTGGTAGGACATCATGAACAAACGCACTTTGAAGAATGACTTTTTGCAAATCGAATACCTGACCGATTCACTGCGGATTATGGGGTTGATCCCCGCTGGCAAGCCCAACCTGTTGGCTGATATAAGTCACATTCCGCCAATTGCCACGCCGTACGGTGATTTTCATTTTCGCGGCGGACACCGCCTGTGGCATTCCCCCGAAGCCATGCCGCGCAGTTACATCCCCGACGACGACATCTCCGTCACCGACTTGCCCGATGGCGTAATTCTGGAAGCGAAAACTGAACCTGGCGCAAACATTCGCAAGCGGATTGAAATTCGTCTCGCCGCAGACAAGCCCTCCGTGACCTTAATCCACACCCTGATCAACGATGGAATGTGGCAGGTTGAACTGGCTCCGTGGGCGATCACCCAGTTTCGGCTGGGCGGCACGGCAATTTTGCCCATGCCTGTTGGAAACGCAGGCGCAGCGGGCTTGCTTCACAACCGTCAGGTTTCTCTGTGGCCCTACACACGCATCAACGATTCCCGCGTAAAGTGGGATGATCAATTCGTGTTGTTCAAGGCAGATGCAATGCTTCCGCCTTTCAAGATCGGATATTTCAATTCAACTGGATGGCTGGCATATTGGGTGGATGGTATTCTCTTCCGCAAAACATTTGATGTGCTGCCTGGTTTGCCTCACCCCGATAATAATTGCAATGCAGAAATGTATTGCGGCGATCAATTCATAGAACTTGAAAGCGTTGCTCCGTTGACGAAAATACTGCCAGGCGCTTCAGTCAGTCACACAGAAACATGGGATATTCTCGCTGGGCTGGATTCCTTGCCGGAAGAAATAAGGCAGGCGCTTTAAGCGTGATAGACCACAACACATTTTTTACACACGCCAGATACGATGAGTTGTATCTGGCGTGTGTTTTTGTATCAGGTCAGAAGAAAAGTGATCCAAGCGATCACTCGTGTTGGGCAGGGGGAGTGGTGGCGAGAAAACCCGGCCGTCCGATGAACCAGACCAACAGAATGCCAATCGCAAACAGGACCATGTTCAGGACAAACGGCAGGGTGCGGTCCAGCGCGGAGAGTTGTCCTGCGATCCAGCCAAAGGGCGAGATCAGCAAGATCAACGCCACGTACACCATCGCGCTGACGCGGGCGCGTTCGTCAGACTCCATCGATAATGCCAGTAGTGATTCGGTCATCGGGCTGACCAAAGCTGAAGCAACCGCTTCGAGCGTCACGCTGATCACCAGCAGAAGGATGGCGCGCGCAGGCATCACCACCAGCAACAACTGGCTGGCAAAAAAGGCGATGAATCCCGCCCACAGCGGCAGGCGAAAACGGCGCAGGTTGGTCAGGCGCGGTCCGATCAAAAAGAAGCAGATGGTCATGATGATCGAGCGCAACGCCACATAGGTTGAGATTTCTGAATTTGTAAAACCAAGTTTCGTGGTAAACAACACACCCCAAAAGCTGCCGCTGACTGTGGTATAGATGTTGGTGATCACCAACAACGACAGCGCGCTCAGGATGGGACGGGAATGTAAAATCTGGCGAAACACACTGCGGTACTCACTCAACAGGCTAAAAAGCGACTGCTGGCGGGTTTCCCGCATACGCTGGATGCCGCGCGCCGTTTCGTGCGAGTAAAGGTACAGCACTATGGCTTTAAGTGTGAGCATGAAAAAACCAAACACGAACAATCCGCGCACGGCTGGGATCAATCCGAATCGGCTCACAAACCACCCACCCAACGGCGCGATGAAAGCCGAACAGACGGCAAAAATCGTGATCCAGGTCCAGATGTGAACCAGGTGGCGTTCCTCGGCATCTTCCACCATCAGGCAGGTCCAGGCTGTATTCGAAATACGCCAGAGGCTGTTCATCGCAGCCGCCGCGACAAAAAAGCGAAAATCCTGGGCAATTGCCCAGATCAGGCAAGGCACACTCCAGCCCACAAAATCTGCAACGAGGAGGGTCAACCGTCTGCCGAATTTATCAACAATTGCGCCGCTGAGCAGGGCGGAGAAAATCTGGAGCACCAACCCCATGCTGGCAATGATTCCAATTTGCTGGTCGGTCAATCCCATCGCCAGCATGTAAACCGAAAAAAATGGATTGAACAAGTTGAATGGGATTCCAAACATCACCTCGGTGAGTACGGTGACGCGCGGGTTGCCTTTTAACTCGCGCAGGGTTTGAAAAAGAGGGTGACTTTGAATCATGGATTTTTGTTTTTCTCCGAACAAGAATTTCTGGAATCCATCAACAAGCGATGGATTCCAGAATTGTCATTCCCCGAATATATCATGTTTGCGAACAGTCCCCCAATTCAACGGCACAGGCTACCCGTCAACTCGTTCAAAGAGCGGCAGAACCTCCAACGGGGCGGGATAGTCTTTGAGCATTGCCCCGCCTGTGAAAACTTGTTTTGTCCTGTAGTCGCGCCATTGACCAGGCGGAAGGTAAATATCGCGCTGGCGCATTTGCGGCAATAACACGGGGGCAACCAAAATATCATCGCCGAGAAAAAATTCATCGTCGCAAGTTAGAGCGGTTTCGCTGTTCACGTCCAACCAGAAGACGGGGCGGATGATTGGCGCGCCTGTCCGCGTGGATTCCTTTGCAAGCGCAAAAATCTTTGGCGCG
>DYDH01000279.1 GCA_020717985.1 Herpetosiphon sp.
TTCAAATTCTGAAGAACTAGAGGATTCACACGGACACCGCAAAAAGCGCGGTGCCGGTGATCCTCGCTGATTATGGATTCTTATGGAAAATATAATTAAGCCGCTACGATTATTTAATGAAAAAGCAACAAAATTAGAGCGGTTGAGCTTTATTGATACGCTTTCAAAATATAACAGTGGTGTATCGATTACTTTCAAGAAAAATGATACTGGCCAATTTGATATCACCCAGGAAAGAAGGGGGCCACTTGAAGAGGCTATTGATGCATTTGTCCTGACGATAAGGTTTTTTATTCAAGATAATGAATCAATATCCTTAAGAAATATTGCGTCAATTTATGAATCATCTTTAATAAAAGATTCCGCAAAATCTAAATTTAAAGCAATTCGGGATACCCTGAATAAATATCTTGATTCAAATTCTGGTATGGCAATTATCATTAATGAAGAAACACTTAATCATAGAAAAATTATGGATGTAATGATTTATGGCGGGCTTTCTCATGCTAACAAAGAAAAAAAGAAACAATATGATTTTTGGGTTCAATTGCCATTAAAAGCAATGATCGAAAATGACTTTGTATCTACATTGGCTGTTTTGTTTGCCGCTATTAAATCGATATCTGATTTAAACACAGATGTAATTAATGAACTAACGATTTGATTATTCCATTAATTCCATAACCACCGGCTGCACAGCGGACCCCGCAAATAGCGCGGGTCCTGTGAGCCGGAACGTTCTTGGCGACTGCGTCGCCAAGAATCGCGGAGCTGACTTCGTCAAGCTCCTTGTCCTGTCGCCTTGCGCCAGAACTTTGAATCTGTAGGAAAAGGTTGGTCAACCTCTTATAAATACGATAATCAATTTATCGAGCTTGAAGCTGGTGATTTGGGAAAAGTCCCAGAAAATGTTGCTTTTTGAAAAAAACGAGGACTTTTCCTACAGACTCTTTATTCCAAGGAAGATGAAAAGACCGGCGGACACGACAAAACAGAAAACCGAGGCATGCATATGATCAGTCGCGGTTCGGAATGGCACCGATGGGAGCCGCATATCCATGCTCCCGGCACCATCCTCAACAATCAGTTCGGTGCCGCCGATCCATGGGGACCCTACCTCACGACGCTGGAAGGCCTGGCGCCGAAGATCGAGGCAATCGCCGTCACCGACTATTATGTCACCGATACCTACGAGGCATTCCTTAAGCATAAGGCCGCCGGCCGGTTGCCTGGCGTGATGCTGCTCTTCCCGAATATCGAGTTGCGCCTCGACGTGGCAGCGAAGTCTGGCTTCGTGAACGTCCATCTGATGGTCAGCCCCGAAGATCCCGAGCACCTGTCCGAGGTGAAGCGTGTTCTAAAACGCCTGCAGTTTCACGCATTCAACGACCGCTTCGATTGTACGCGCGAAGAACTGATCAAGCTGGGCAAGCGTGCAGACCCTACTATCACCGATGATGGCGCGGCGCTTCGACACGGGGTGACGCAGTTCAAAGTCAACTTTGACCAACTTCGCAAGGTCATAAATGAAATCGAATGGGCGAAGAACAACATCCTGATCGCCGTCGCCGGCGGCGTCGGAGATGGTACGTCTGGTGTTCGCGAGGCCGCCGACGCCACCGTACGTCAGGAGATAGAGAAGTTTGCTCACATCATTTTCTCGAGCAGTCCGTCGCAACGCGAATTCTGGATCGGCCAGCGTGGCGTGACGATCGAGGACCTGCGCGCCCGATACGACGGGTGCAAGCCCTGCCTCCACGGCAGCGACGCACATAACCAGAAATCCGTGGGTCAGCCCGTCGATAATCGCTTCTCGTGGATCAAGGGCGCCTTGGAGTTCGATGCCCTCCGTCAGGCCTGTATAGACCCAGAGGGCCGCGCTTATGTCGGCGAGCAGCCGCCACACTCGGCCATGCCGTCGCAAGTCATCTCGCACATTAGGATCGACGATGCGGATTGGGCCACCACGCCCGATATCCCTCTCAATCCAGGCCTTGTCGCCATCATCGGCGCGCGGGGATCGGGAAAGACGGCCCTGGCGGACGTGATCGCCGCAGGCTGCGACGCGATTACGCCCACCGTCTGGGATGCGGACGAGAACATCAGCCCTTCTTTCCTAACGCGTGCGCGCAGGCTCATCGGCGACGCGACGACGACACTGACCTGGGGCGGCGGCGACACGGTCACGCGCGCACTCGATGGCCACGACGCCAACGGTCACATGTCGTTTCCCCGTGCCCGGTACCTTTCCCAGCAGTTCGTCGAGGACCTTTGCTCGGCGAAAGGAGTCTCCGATGGCCTGGTAGACGAGATCGAGCGCGTGATTTTTGAATCACATTCACAGGACGATCGAGAATGTGCGCTCGATTTCGCCGAGCTGCGCGACCAGCAGACTTTGCGGTTCCAGCAGGCACGTGAGCGCGAAGCCAAGGCGATCTCCGATATCTCGGACCGCATCGCCACCGAGCTCGAAAAAGAGAGCCTTGTCGCCAGCCTGGCCACACAGGTTAGGCAGAAGAAGAAGCTGATCGTTGATTACACGGCCGACCGCGTGAAGCTCGTTGTCAAGGGCACTGAAGCACAAGTAGCTCGACACACCCAGCTCAGCGAGGCGGCGCAGAAGCTTCGCAACAAAATCCAGGCATTCGGGAATCAGCGCCGTACCTTCGTCACCTTGCAGGACGAGGTTTTCAGCATGCGCGCTACGGGTGCCCCGGAACAGCTCCGCCAAGCCCAGGCACGACATGGCCACAGCGGCTTGACCGCTCAGCAGTGGGACGATTTCCTGCTCATCTACAAGGGCGATGTCGACAAGAGCCTGACGGCCTACATCGCGTGGGCGGATGGCGAGGTCCGCAAGCTGAACGGCGTTCCGCTACCGCCCGGCGATCCGAACGTCGCGCTAATCCCCGACAACGCTGATGTCTCGACACTTCCTCTCGCGTCTATCGCCGCCGAAATGACTCGCCTTGAAGCGCTGTTCAGCGCCGACAAGATCGTCCGCAAACAATATGCAGCACTAACCGGCCGCATCACGCAGGAGAATTCCGCGCTACAGGCCCTCGAAATCCGACTCACGGATGCGCAAGGCGCCGCAGCCCGCCGGAAGGACCTTCAAACTGATCGCGATTACACATATGGCCGCGTTTTCGAGGCGATCATCAACGAGCAAAACGCTCTGGCCGGTCTCTACGCGCCGCTAATGGCGCGGCTTGCAGCATCATCGGGCACGCTCAAGAAGCTCAGCTTCTCGGTTCAGAGGATAGCCGACGTCCAAACATGGGGCTCGTTTGCCGAGGAGGAACTTCTCGACCGGCGCAAGGCCGGGCCCTTCTACGGCCGCGGTTCGCTAATCGACGTCGCAACCGTGGTGCTCAAACCCGCGTGGGAAACAGGCTCGGCGGCCGAGGTTCAGGCTGCCATGATAGCTTTCATGGCCAAATACCTTAGGGACCTATTGTCTCACGCGCCGTATGCGCCAACTCAGCAGGCCGAATTCCGAGTCTGGTCGAAGCAGTTCGCGCACTGGCTCTTCGGCACCGACCACATCACCGTCCGTTACGAGATTTCATACGACGGCGTTGATATCCGGAAGCTATCGCCCGGCACTCGGGGCATCGTCCTACTGCTGCTCTATCTTGCGCTCGACGATACAGACGATCGGCCTCTGATTATCGACCAGCCCGAGGAAAACCTCGATCCGAAATCTGTCTTCGACGAGTTGGTCTCGCTCTTCATCACCGCTAAGGCGAAGCGCCAGGTGATCATGGTGACGCACAACGCCAATCTCGTCATCAACACCGATGCGGATCAGATCCTCGTGGCGGAAGCCGGTCCGCACCCGTCAGGCGGCCTGCCACCGATTAGCTACATGGCGGGTGGATTGGAAGACGCCGCAATTCGCAAGGCTGTCTGTGACATCCTCGAAGGTGGCGAAGCCGCCCTCCGCGAGCGAGCGCGGCGGCTTCGTGTCCGGCTCGAAAGATAAGCTTAGCACGATGGGCGGGTCCAGCCATAGCTGTTACATCTCAGCAGCCGGCCGATACTATCACCGAAATCGGCCGGTGGGAGACATTCTCGGTGCGCGTACCGCTGGTCATGCTGTCTCCCTTGAGGAGGCAATTCGACCCCACGGGGGGAATTACGGGGGTCATGATACTAAATTCCAACAATAACATACTGCGGACAAGCCGCAGATGTTCGCATTAGCGAACAGAAAGGGACAGATACACATTTTGATACTGTTTTGAAACGGAGAAAATAATGACGTCGCACGCACTTTATTATCCAAACATACGCCTTCCAGGGGAGAAATGGGTAAAGGCAAATCTCCTACTTTTTTCAGACATCCATCGAATAATTCCAGAGGGATATCATGAAAACAAAAGCTATCTTGATGAGTATGTAAGTCGGAATTTAGTTGTTCCAGCTAATATTTACAGTTACGGATGCTATAAAGCCCAAGATTATTTTCTTCATTACTTAAGAACGGAATTGGAGCGGCGTCCTAATCTATTTGATTTACTAGCCATAAATCGGATCAAAGCTAAGGAAATATTTCCAACTACGGTCCATGTCGGAAAGCTAGGACAGGACATCGGGAGCTTTCTCACAGAAAACAAATTCGCACATCATCGAGATGATGGTTTTTTGGAGCTTCATCCGGCTTTGGGTGAGGCGCTTATGTCCACTATAGCAATTGCATGTGGCGAAGAGGATGGGTTAGCAGTGGTAACTGAAAATGGGAAGGTGCATTCTTGGCTCCAGACTCTTAATTTTAAGCTGGCACTAGAGGCGCTTATTTCTGATGATTACGTGCTCAAAAATGGTGATATCGCGATCGATAGGATGAAACGTGACGAATCGAAACCTGCACTTGCACTATTCTTGAACTCTGATCTTAGTGCAATCAGCCCTGATGATTTGATGGCCCTCAAGGATGAAAGAGATGCAATTCAAGATTTGAAAGATAAAGTCACTGAGCTGAGCAGAATCGTTCCAGAGATGAACAACGCCCAGAAAGAGAATGATTATTTGTTGGATATGGCATCAGATATTATCCAAAATTGGAGAAAGGATCAGGCTAATTTCTCTAATTTCTGGAAACAATTCTTTGGATTGGACCTTGCAAAAGATGCAGATAAATTCTCCCAACAAATGAATTCCATAATAACTGCCTAAGGTGGACCCCTAAGTCAAGACAATAATCCAC
>DYDH01000280.1:0-812 GCA_020717985.1 Herpetosiphon sp.
CTTATCCCCCGCTGACCGAGCAAAAGCGGATTGCGTCCCTGCTGACACGCGCCGACCGTCTGCGTCAACTACGGCGGACAGCGCACGATCTCGGCGATGCCCTGCTCCAGTCCGTGTTTTTGGAGATGTTTGGGGATGTGCGATTTCCTGAAATACCTTTATCTGAACTATGTTCTTTTATTACAAAAGGAACAACCCCTCAATCTTCAGACATCAATGATTATGCGTCTGAAGTAGATGATGTTCCATTTCTAAAGGTTTACCACTTAACGAACAATGGGAAAGTTGATTTTGATTACTCACCAACTTGGGTAAGCAATTCAATTCACAATGGTTTACTAAATCGTTCGAAAGTTTATCCAAATGATGTTCTGATGAACATTGTTGGTCCTCCGCTGGGTAAGTTTGGAATTGTGCCTGCAAGTTATCCTGAATGGAATGTAAACCAAGCGATTGCAATCTTTCGAGCGAAAAAACAGATATTGCCAATTTATCTTTTACATGCATTGAGATATCCAAAAACCCTAGAAAAAATGATAAGTCAAGCGGTTGGTGTTAGGCAACTCAATTTAAGTTTAGAGCAATGCCGTGACTTTCGCATTCCTGTTCCGCCGCTGAGCCTGCAAGAAGAGTTTGCGGGCGTGGTAGCGCGGGTCGAGTCACTGCGTGGGCGGATGGGCGAGTCCACGCGGCAGGTGGAGGGGCTGTTTGAGAGTCTGCTGGCGGAGGCGTTCAGTTAGCCCAGCCCCCTCCGCCTTCGGCACCTCCCCCAAATACGACGATAGTGCTGTCGGATTTGGGGGAGAACATGG
>DYDH01000280.1:999-4922 GCA_020717985.1 Herpetosiphon sp.
AGAACCTACGCCCGCCGAACGCAAACTTTGGGCGCTTATCCGCAACGACCAGTTGGGAGTCAACTTTAGAAGGCAACACGCCATTGGCAAGTACATCCCCGATTTTGTCTGTATCGAAAAGAAACTCATCGTTGAACTGGATGGAAGTCAGCATTTGGAACAGCAGGAGTATGACGAAGAGAGAACAAAATACCTGAACGCGCTTGGCTACAAAGTCATCCGCTTTTGGAACAACGATGTGACGAATAATATTGACAGCGTTATACTCGCCATACTTCATGCGATGGAAGATGAAACCAGTAAAGAATAAATTTCACCTTGATTTTCCTGTGAGCCTACAAGAAGAATTTGCGGGCGTGGTGGCGCGGGCGGTTGTCGAGCCCAGTCGAGACTTCGAGTCGCTCCCGCTCATTTCGTTCAGGGACTTCGTGCGGGGGCGGATGGGTGCTCCGCGATCCACGCGGCAGGTGTTGGGTCGAGCTTGTCGAGACCTGGAGGGACTGTTTGAAAGTCTGCTGGCGGAGAGTTTTGGAGGTGATTGATGGCTGGAAAATATATGCCGCTGGAAAATTACTTGCGTGACCTTCCTGTCAGCCAAAAAGAAGTTACGCTTGGCTTTGGACAGATCGAACGAATATTGAATAATAAACTGCCATCCTCTGCGTACGAAGACCAAAGATGGTGGGAGCATGAGACGGAAGGCAACCATATCAACACGCGCGCATGGGCAAATGCTGGCTGGAAGATTGAGAGTTTGGATGTCAGTAAGAAGTGGGTGAAATTTGTACGCGTTTGATAGTTATTTTATTGCGGTGGCACGGGCGGTTATCGAGTCCAATCGTCCATCGTCTGCTTTACTGGATAGGTTATTTGGGTCATTGCCTGCAGTCCCACAACAAATGATAATTGATCGAAAAATATAGAAGTGGAGAACATCATGGAAAACAAAAGACCGCTACCGCTCACCATTTTTGTGCTTTGGGCAGGCATTATGGGAATTTTCATCGCCTTAGATGGATGGAGTTATTTTCAACAAGGGATGGATGTCAGCAATGCGCCTGAACCCTGGATTCAAGACCTTCGCCGCTATATTCTTCCCGGCATTTTGTGGATTCTGGGAGGTTTGGGATTTTGCGCATCAGCTTTTGGGATATGGACTGCTAAAGAATGGGGGAGGCAGGCGGGATTGTATTCCGGTGCGGCAATTGTCGCAGGGTGGATACTAATAAAAATCGTTTCATTAGGGTTTGGAAACCCCGCACCATTGCTAAGCTTGTTTGTTGGAATACCCGCCCTTTACTTGCTAACTCAGGAAGTGCGCGTTTATTGCAGCGATTAATTCGTGACTGAGCAGCCGTCATGTAAAGGCTCACAGGCAGAGGGTTTGTTTGAGAATCTGCTGGCGCAATCTTTTGACGGCATACGATGAATGAGCATATGCAGGGACGATAGGGATTGAAGAAAAGCCCGGAAGTAATCCCGCCTTACATATTAAGATATTTCAACAATTCATACACCAGCATCGCAGGCCAAACGATGCCTTTTAATATCCCTAACACGCCGAGCCAAAATGTGGCGGCATGGCTGAGATAATAGACCCACGCGCCGATCAAGCCGAATCCATAAACAGCATCTGACGCCCCGCCCCGGTAAGCCTTTCTTGACTTTCGAATTTCCTGCCCGTCCGATTTTAATTCTGTGGCCATTTTGTTCTCCTCTTGAATTGTCATCTATCATTACCATATACGTTGTTCGATCAACAAGGGTTGTGTGAGCGGACCATCAATCTCATCTCGAAGCGCCGAGGTCCTGCGGTATACCCCCGTTTAATAACGGGATAACCATTTACAAATAGCCATACCCTTTGGATTCTTCCAAAGGTATAATTCAACCTGTGACCACCCTCCCCCTCAACCAGATCCTGCAAGGCAATTGCGTCGAGGTTCTCAATTCGCTCCCTGAGAACTCGGTGGATTTGGTGTTTGCCGACCCGCCCTATAATTTGCAACTACAAAACGACCTGTACCGTCCCGATTTGAGCAAGGTGGATGCGGTCAATAGCAAGTGGGACAAGTTTGGCAGTTTCGCAGAATATGACCTGTTCACACGCGGGTGGCTATCCGCAACGCAGAGGGTGATGAAAGAGTCTGGGACGATCTGGGTCATTGGGTCGTATCACAATATTTTTCGCGTGGGCGCGATCATGCAGGATTTGGACTTTTGGATTCTGAACGATGTCATCTGGCTAAAGACAAATCCGATGCCGAATTTTCGTGGTGTGAGATTCACGAACGCACACGAGACGATCATTTGGGCGCAAAAGAAAAAGGGCGTGAAATACACGTTCAACCACCATGCGATGAAAGCCTTGAATGACGATTTGCAAATGCGGTCTGATTGGGTTCTGCCGCTGGCGACAGGCAAAGAGCGGATCAAGTCTAATGGCTTGAAGGCGCACCCCACGCAGAAACCTGAGTCTCTTTTGTATCGGGTGATGATGTCAAGCAGCAATGTCGGAGATGTGATTCTCGACCCGTTCTTTGGGAGCGGCACGACAGGCGCAGTGGCGAAGAAACTGGGACGAAAGTATATTGGCATAGAACGCGACAAGAAATATGTGAAGGTCGCGCAGAAGCGGATTGACACGGTTGAGAAGTCCCCGGCTGAGGCGTTGATCCTGCCTGAGAAACGGAATCAGGCTCGGGTGCCGTTTGGGGCGCTGCTTGAGGCGGGTCACCTTGCCCCAGGGCAGAGTCTGTTCTTTAAGCAGGATAAATCCATTCGCGTTGTAATTCTATCCAATGGACATTTAAAATATAAAGAGCAAACCGGCTCGATTCACGCGCTGGCAAAATCGCTGGCAGGCGGCGCGGTGAATGGCTGGGACATGTGGCTGTACAAGGAAGATGGAAAGTTGAAAGTGATTGATGAACTGCGAGAGAAAGTTAGAAAGTTGAAAGTTACAGGTTGAAGGTTACAGGTTTGAACTTTCACCCTGCAACCTTCCAACCTTCAACCCCAAAGGAGAACCATGACCAAATCATTTAATTTAGTTGAAGAAAAAAACATCGCCGAACTGAACGCGACCGCAAAATTATATGTTCATAAACGCACGGGTGCGCGCCTGCTTTCGGTGGTCAACGATGACGAGAACAAAGTATTCGCGATCAACTTCCGCACCACGCCAAAGGATTCGACGGGCGTGGCGCATATTTTGGAACATTCGGTTTTGGGCGGCTCGGAAAAGTATCCCGTCAAAGAGCCGTTCGTGGAATTGCTCAAAGGCTCGCTGGCGACTTTCGTCAATGCGTTCACATATCCCGACAAAACTTGTTACCCTGTTGCCAGCCAGAACTTGCAGGATTTTTACAACTTGATTGACGTTTACATTGATGCGGTTCTTCATCCGCTGATCACCGAAGAAACTTTGATGCAGGAAGGCTGGCATTATGAATTAGACGACCCCGCCAACCCGCTGACCTTCAAAGGCGTGGTCTTCAACGAGATGAAAGGCGCGTATTCTTCGCCCGATAATTTACTGGCACGCACCATTCAACAATCCCTTTTCCCGAAACACGTTTACGGAATCGATTCAGGCGGTGACCCGCGAGATATTCCCAGCCTGACCTATGCCGCGTTCAAGTCGTTCCATGAAACTTATTACCATCCGTCCAACTCGTTCATCTTTTTCTACGGCAACGATGACCCCGATAAACGGCTCAAATTGATGGAAGGGTATCTCGCGCCGTACAAAAAAATCAAAGTCAAGTCACAGGTTGCGCTTGCCAAGCCGTTCAAGAAACCGAAGAAGGTCGTCTATTCTTATGATGCGGGTCAGGATACCGACATCAAGAAGAAACATTATTTCACGGTCAACTGGCTTTTGCCCGACACATCCGACCCTGTGATGGATTTTAGTTTGC
>DYDH01000280.1:5015-5220 GCA_020717985.1 Herpetosiphon sp.
GTCTCGAAAACGAATTGCGCCAGCATATTTTTTCCACTGGCTTGAAGGGCACACGCGCCAGCGACGCGAAGAAAATCGAAAAGTTAATTTTCGACACGCTCGAAGCGCTCGTCCGCGATGGCATTGACCCCGACATGACCGCCGCCGCAATCAACACGCTCGAATTCCGTTTGCGCGAAAACAACACCGGCTCGTTCCCGCGCGG
>DYDH01000281.1:0-1945 GCA_020717985.1 Herpetosiphon sp.
CATTGGTTACATTGTTCGGAACGAAAAGCAAGCCTGCCTGCGCGGATTCAATTCCGTTTTCAAGTTTCGGCTTGTCTTTCTTCATGGCGAAACCGTTGGCACTTCCATCTGCGCCAGGGAAACTCAATGCGCCTGCGCCGCCAGACCATGCGGCAGAAGCGGCATTGGCGGTAAAGTCATAGCCAGTACTGGCGCCCCCAGTGACATTGATCTCAACCCAGAAGGATTTATTCGCGGTTGAGCCAATACCGAACGCGCCGCCGGATGCGCTTTTGAATTTGTAATAGCCGAAATAATGTCCGGCCGAACTGGGCGCGGTCATATCCACTGAAATATCCACAGTCTGGCCGGGATTGACAGTGGTCGGCAAGGCAGATGAAGCGGGCGCGCCCATCCTCTCGCCGCTATCAAAGATCAAGGAAACATCGGAACTATTCCATGCGCAGGTGCCGATGTTCTTCAAGCGCCATGTTTTCTTGAAAGCAGTTCCCGACGCATAAGTTGTGCCGTCAGGAACGGTTACATCGGCAACGAACTGCGCCCAATTACATGTGGCAGCATGCGCTGATTGAGTGGCAGAAGGCACAACGGACAGCATCAATGCAAGTAACAGTAGCGCTGTTGCAAATTTGGATACAAATTTCATTTCTTCCTCCATCTATCTAATCAAATGCTAAATAATGACGTTAATAAAATTGAAAAGTTCCCTTTGACTATACGCCGTCTCTAGTATAACTTTTCTTATGAGATTGTTCAATATTACTAGTGGGGCAATTTCATGACTTTTTTTCCATATTCTCCACCGTGCAAAACCTATTTGGACGCAAATGAACATTAATTTGACAAAGTTCATATTGATCAGCGGACAGTTTTTAGTCCCTCAATAAGCCTCATCAATATTTTTAGCGCCGATGATGGGTCTGCAAAAACAACCAAACCCGTGGATATTGAAGGAATTTATTCACCCAGTTTGCATTAAGAAGTTCCTGACTTTTGGAAAACCCGGCAAATTCAATGGCTTTGAATATCATTTCCAACTGTTTTATGGTAAAAATAACTTCTCTGGTTGAAACAACAGATTCTTTGATTCTTCCTTTGTCTGCACTCAAATAGCGACCCCGCCAAATGGCAAAAACAGAAATTAGTAACCTCAAAAAATTTTCCACAACTCACAGGCACAAAAAGTTATAAAGACCATAAATAAGTATAAGGAAAGTGGCATGTACAAAATTTTACACAAAGAAGTGTTCAGTGAAACCGTCAAACTGATGGTTCTCGAAGCGCCGCTGGTGGCGCGCAAAGCCAAAGCGGGACAATTCGTCATTGTCCGCATTGACGAAACAGGCGAACGCATCCCCCTGACCATGGCTGACTTTGACGCCGAAAAAGGCACTGTCACCATCATCTTTCAGGAAGTCGGAAAATCCACCATGCAAATGGGGTTGATGGAAGAAGGCGACTCCTTTGAAAACGTGGTCGGTCCGCTGGGACATGCCACCGAGATAAAAAACTACGGCAAGGTGGTTATGGTGGCAGGCGGCGTGGGCGTTGCGCCCATCTTCCCAATTGCCCGTGCCTTGAAACAGGCAGGCAACCATGTCACAGTCATCATGGGCGCGCGCAACAAGTCCCTGATATTTTGGGAAGATCGTATGCGCGACGAGACCGACGAAGTGATTGTCTGCACCGACGACGGATCGTACGGACGCAAAGGGCTTGTCACCGCGCCGCTCAAGGAAATTTTGGAACAAAATAAAGATATCGCCCAAGTCTGGGCAATCGGTCCTTCGATCATGATGAAATTTGCCGCCGAAACCACCAGACCCTTCAACGTCTCCACCATCGTCAGTTTGAACACCATTATGGTGGATGGAACTGGCATGTGCGGCGGCTGCCGTGTGGTGATGACTGAAGGCGCGAAGTTCGTCTGCGTGGATGGACCCGA
>DYDH01000281.1:1952-5151 GCA_020717985.1 Herpetosiphon sp.
GGTCACAAAGTGGACTGGGACCTGCTCCTGTCTCGATTATCATTTTTCCGCGCCGAGGAACAAAAGGCTGTCGAAGAATGGAAGGAAAAAGATCACAAGTGCCGAACAGATATTATGTTCGAAGCTGGCATGAAAGAGGGTCAAAATGGCTAAGAAAATCATTCCCACCAAAGTTCCGATGAGGGAACAGCCTGCCAGCGAACGCATCCACAATTATCAGGAAGTTCCTTATGGCTACACGCCAGAACAAGCAATGGAAGAAGCGATCCGCTGTCTGCAATGCGCGAAACCAACCTGCATGGACGGCTGTCCCGTCAACGTGAATATCCCCGGCTTCCTGGGTTTGGTCGCAGACGGCGACTTCCAGGGCGCAGTGGAAATGATCAAACAAACCAACGCCCTGCCCGCCATCACTGGGCGCGTTTGCCCGCAGGAAGTTCAATGCGAAGGCGTCTGTGTATTGCACAAGAAACATGAACCGGTCGCCATTGGTCGGCTGGAACGCTTCGTCGCTGATTGGGAAGCGGAACAGGGCAAGATCGCAATCCCGGAAGCGCCGCCACAAACCGGCAAGAAAGTGGCAGTCGTCGGTTCGGGACCCGCAGGTCTGACCGCCGCCGCCGACCTCGCACGTTTGGGTCATCAAGTGGATGTCTTCGAAGCCCTGCATGAACCAGGCGGTGTGCTGGTTTACGGTATTCCCGAATTTCGTTTGCCCAAGACAATTGTCAAACGCGAAGTGGATTACGTAAAAAGCCTGGGATCAAAGGTTCACTTGGATTACATCGTCGGCGCTGTTGCCACGCTGGATGAATTACTCGAAACCTACGACGCCATTTTATTGGGAACGGGAGCAGGCTTGCCATGGTTTATGGGATTGCCCGGCGAAAACCTGGGCGGGGTCTACTCCTCGAACGAATACCTGACCCGCATCAACCTGATGAAAGCCTATCGCCCCGACTACGATACCCCGGTCTCACGCGGCAATCGCGTCTTGACCATTGGCGGCGGCAACACCGCCATGGATGCCGCCCGCACTGCCCTGCGGCTTGGCTCGAATGAATCCATCATCGTCTACCGCCGCTCGCGCGCTGAAATGCCGGCGCGCGCCGAGGAAATCCACCATGCGGAACAGGAAGGTGTGCAGTTCAACCTGCTGACTACGCCGATTGCTTTCCACGGCAAGGATGGTCGCGTGACTGCTTTGGAATGTATCAAGAATGAACTCGGCGAACCCGATGCTTCCGGTCGCCGTAAGCCAGTGCCGATCGAAGGCTCCAACTTCATGATCGAAGCCGATGTGATGGTCATTGCCATCGGTCAGAGTCCCAGCCCGTTGATCGCCAACACCACCCCCGAACTGGAGACGAGAAAGAACGGCACAGTAACCGCCGACAGCGCTTCGATGAAGACCTCCAAGAAGGGCGTGTTCGCGGCTGGCGACATCATCACCGGCGGCGCAACTGTCATCCTCGCGATGGGTCAGGCAAAGATCGCCGCTAAAGCCATTGACGAGTATTTGAAGACAGGCGCTTGGTAAATCACGTACTGAATCAAAAAATGCTGTGACAGTCATGGTCACAGCATTTTTTATTTAACGTGAATAATGGTTAGCAGCGGGCTAAAGCCCTATCTCAGTTCAAAAAAGTCCTTCGGACTGAATGTTTTAGCCCCGAAGGGGCTTCCATGTACTGAGCAAGGGATTTATCCCGGCGCGTTTCTAGCAAATTAATCTTATCCATTATTGACGTTATTTACCAACCATCGTCCCGAAGGTTGGTTGGTGAAACAAAGTTTTTCCAGAAAAAAACCTTCGGGACGGTCTGTAATCTCAATTATTCAACGCGCCAGCATCAATCCAATCACTGATGGTCTGGATTTGCGCAGGTGTTAATTTGGGACCCTTCTTCGGCATTTTACCATTGACCACTTGTTGAACGAGAAAACTGTCGGCGGAATTCCCCGCGACAATCACAGGTCCGTTGAATGAGCCAGCCATGAGGCTTTCATATGTTTGAATGTCCAGTCCTCCCTTTGTCTGTCTGCCTCCATGGCATTCATTGCAGCTGTTTGCAAAGATGGGCATTACGTCATTTACAAAACTGACGCCTGCAACCGGCGCTTCCGTTGCGGGCACGGCTGTATCGGTTGCAATACTTGTTGCCGTAGGCGGCACAGGCTGGGTGGCGGTTTCAGCCGGCATGGGCTGGGTCACTGTTTGGGTTGGCGCGGCAGGCCCGGGCGTAGTCTGAGTCGTTTGTCCCCCACAGGCAGAGATGAGGAGGGCCAGTAAAGTCAGGCTGATGATCAAGTTGTTTTTCATTTCGTATCCTTTGTAAATTCATAAAATTTTATTCGCGATAAATTATCTTCCAGTTGAGTTTGATGCCGGAATTATCTGTTTTCTTACATGTGTAATTTTTCTCAAAAATCAGAAAGTATCCACAAGGTAAGGTATAATTATTAATAAACCACGCATAAAGCGTAAATTCATTTCAAGGCTGAGTATGTCAGGCGCATTATTACTTCCCAACGAATATTGGTTATCTCTTCAGATCACCCCACAAGACGTCGAAAATTTAAACACTTTTCTGTTTGAGCATGAGACGCCGCTTGCTGTGCATGATCTCTGTGCTGAATTTATTGAGGCACGTATCAAGATGGAACGCATTGCCGCGGAGAAAAAACAGAAATCCGGCGGAAAGAGTTTTCTTCCAAAAGAAAAATACCAGATCGGCGACGAACTTGTTTTTCCCGCGCTGGAATGGCAGCAAGGCGCGGTCACTGCCATGCGCGCCGGTGTCAATCCATCTTTAAATGGTTTTGATGTTCTCACGGTTGCGATGGAAGACCGTTCTGAGCGTATGTTCGCCGCGAACCTTGAATCGCACTTTTTGAATGAAGCTCCGATCCCCATCCCTGAACGCGACGAGATGAATCCCGCTTTAATTCTAAATGAGCATGGCGCTCTGATCGAAAAGAAACTTGAAGCCGCTTTTGCCTTGGATGATGGGCTTGTCAAAATTGCGGGACGCTGGTTCCCGCGCGCATTGTTGATCGATATTGGACAGGGACAATTAAATCTTGCAGAGGCTGTTCTGGATATGTCCGGCGGCGAACCGCTTGCCACCGACGCATTAATAAAAGATATTGAATTACCTGCCGGAGTAAACTCGAGGCTGGCGGAGTTTTCCGTGAA
>DYDH01000049.1 GCA_020717985.1 Herpetosiphon sp.
CGTTCCCGAATCCGCTTACGCTGAACTTTGAGTAATTTTCATCCTTCGGGGTGAAACCCTTTCATGAATGCTCTGTGGTGAGGAATTTTGATTATTTCCATATTGTCGCAAATAACCCGACCACAAACAATGCCAGTGCGGCAAAGCCCGCGATTTGTTCCTGTGGAAGAAGGGTGAAGGATGGCATCTCATAACCCGATCGTTGCAGGTCGGCGCGGTCAGGGATTTCCTGGTTGCCGAACAGGGCTTCTTTGAACTCGATCACATTTTTTGGACGGTCATCAGGATGCAGCGACATGGCCCACAGGATGGCTTTTTCCACGCGGGCGCTGAGGCGGGGATTAATTTCACGAGGCAGGGTCAGGCTTCGGGTGTCGAGGAAACGTTTGCGCGCTTCGGCGGGAGGTTCATTGGTCAGCAGGTGATAGAGAGTCGCGCCAAAGGAAAAGATGTCGGCACGTATATCCGTATGTGCATCATCGCCGCCGTATTGTTCCAGCGGTGTATAAAGCGCAGTCCCCTGTCCTTGAATAATGGTGATGGTCACTTCGTTGGGCGCAAGAATTTTTACAAGTCCAAAATCAACCAGTTTGATCACTCCACTCGGCGTGATTTTTAGGTTGCTGGGTTTGATATCGCGGTGAATGATGGGCGGGTCCTGCTGGTGCAGATAATTCAATGCGTCTGCCAGTTGCGCTGTCCAGCGCAGAACTTCGTTTTCAGGAAGAAAGGTTTTGTTATGGCGCGCTTCGAGTATGCGTTCGCGCAGATCTTTGCCCGGCACATAATCCATGACCAGATAATCGCGCGGTCCATCGGAAAAGAAATCAGATACTTTGGGCAGGTTCGGGTGATCAAGGCGCGCAAGTACAGACGCCTCGCGAAAGAATTGTTCGCGTGCCTGCTCAATAAACTGGGTTGGGAGGGATTGGTTGTGCTCAACTTCCTTGACCGCGCATAACCTGCCTTGCAAACGCGTATCTTCTGCAAGGTAAATACTGCCGGTGCCGCCTTGTCCGATCTGTTCACGGATATTATAGCGGCCACGCAATACCTCCCCTTTCTTTAACGATTGGGGCAACTCTTCTCCTTTTTGTGCTGCTCTCGTGCGCGTGAATTCTGTCTTTACGCGGCAACCTTAATTAAGTGATATTTTCGGCGTGTATCACTCGGTACGATTAAGGACATCCAAAGACCTGGCAGGTTTTCATAACTATGCCAGACTGAAGCTTGTCAGGTCTGCAAAAGTACTATGCACAGAATTACACTTTTCTGCTATATTATAAGCGTCTTTATAATTATTATTCGAGGCAATTATGAAACATGAAGAAGAATACCCAATTCTCGTTGCACAGGATGGTCCGCTCAAAGGACAGCGTTGGGCATTAAGCCACACGTTGATGGTTGGACGCGATCCCACTTGTGAGATCAATGTCCAGGATCGCCAGGTCTCGCGTTTCCATGCGCGCATCACGCCCACACCCGAAGGCGTGACGATTGAAGACCTTGGCAGCAAGAATGGCACAAATCATAACGGGACCGAATTGGCAACGCCTGTGATGTTACAGGATGGCGATGTGCTTGGTATTGCGCTGGCACAGCAATTACTGTTCCTGACCTCTGACGCCACCATGCCGCTTGCCGAAGGCGGACTTCGTTCCGGTCGTTTGTTGATGGATCAAAAGTCGAGGCAGGTCTGGGTCAATCAGCAACAGGTTGCGCCGCCTTTATCTGCACAGCAATTTAAATTGTTGTGGATGTTGTACGAAAATCAAGGGCAGGTTATCAGCCGCACTGATCTTGTAGCCACTGTATGGGGCGAAGACCAAATGGCTGGCGTATCCGATCAGGCTTTGGATGCGCTCATCCGCCGTTTGCGTGACCGTCTTGCTGCGCTTGACCCAACACATCAATATATTGATTCTGTCCGTGGTCATGGCGTGCGGTTGGATAACCCTCCAGTGGGCGGATAAAATGGATGTTCAATCAGAAAAGCTTCTTGTTCATATAATTACCAGTGTGCGTATCGCCGCGCTTGGCACAATCAGAGATGAAGCTCCGCGTGTATCCATGGTAACTTTTGTCCCCGCGCAGGATTTTTCCGCGTTCTATGTGCATGTCAGCCGACTCGCGCAGCATACAGTGGATATGCAAAAGAACAAGCTGGTGGGTTTGTTGATCGCGGAAGCCGATGACGGACGCGCCGATCCACAAGCGCTTGCGCGTTTATCCATTCGCGGCTCCGCTGAGTTTATGGAAAATGGCGAACCAGGCTATGCCCCTGTAAAAGCCATGTATATCGAGCGTTTCCCTGCGTCCGAGCCTTTGTTCCAATTCACAGATTTTGGGTTGTGGCGTATCAAACTGAAAGGCGCGCGCTTTGTCGCTGGTTTTTCAAAGGCATTTAACCTTACACCTGAGACCCTTCAAAAGGCTGCGCAAAAGTAATTGATAATTAACGTTCTGCGGGAAAAATTCTGCGGGACGTTTTCATTTTAAAGGAGCAAACATGGAGTCCTTGAAACTTCTTGCTGTTTTTGCACATCCCGATGATGAATCAATGGGGATGGGTGGTACGCTGGCCAAATATTCCGCCGAAGGAGTGGATACGTACCTCGTTTGTGCTTCACGCGGCGAGCGGGGCTGGCCGGGTCTCGAAGAGCAGAATCCTGGCTTGAGCAGACTCGGCCAAATCCGCACCGTGGAATTGGAGAACGCCGTCAAAGAACTTGGCATGAAGGGACTGTACTTCCTTGATTATATTGACGGTGATGTGGATCAAGCGCCTTATGCCGAAGCCATCAGCAGAATCGTCACTCACATTCGCCGCATCAGGCCGCAGGTCGTTGTGACGTTTCCTCCCGATGGAAATTATGGACATCCCGATCACATCGCCATGAGTCAATTCACATCCGCGGCAATTGTCTGCGCGGCTGATGCAAATTATCAGGACGCGGAAAATCTTCCAGCCCATCGAATTTCAAAGTTTTATTACATGGTGGATGCCGAGAATTTTATCAACCTTATTTCGCCTTTCATGGGCGATATGACTTTCCCCGTGGACGATCAACTGTGCGGCGAATTCCCTTGGAAGGAATGGATGGTCACCACCCGCATTGATATGGCCGAGCATTGCAAGACTGCGTTTCAAGCCCTTCAATGTCACCAAAGTCAGTTGCCCACTCTGGGTGCATTGGCTGAAATGCCCGAAGATGCCGCCGCATCTGTCCTTGCCATGCAGGGGACTTTCTATAGAGTCTTTAGTTTGGTAAACGGCGGCAGGGCAATTGAAACAGATTTGTTTGCTGGTTTGAGATAATCTGGCATTTTTGCTATACTCTCCTTATATGATCTGGCATAAAACCACACTCGAAATTTCAACCCGCGGCAAGGGATTGCAAGACATCACTTCAATTGTGCGCGCGCAGTTGCGTGACTGGGGCGCACGCGAAGGCATGTGTTTTCTATTTTTACAGCATACCAGCGCCTCACTGGTTATCAGCGAAAATTGGGACCCAACCGCTCGCGCTGACTTGGAAACTTTCATGGATCGCCTTGTCCCTGAACAAGATACTTGGTATGTTCACGACTTGGAAGGTCCTGACGACGCCACATCCCATATCCGCTCCATGCTGACCGATACCAGTCTGACGATCCCTGTGGATGATGGTGACCTTTCCTTGGGCGCCTGGCAGGGGATTTACGTTTTTGAGCACCGCGACCGTCCGCACCGCCGTAAGGTGTTAATGCGGGTTTTGAGCGTGGAATAATAAAGAGACTGTCACCTTGAAGGTGACAGTCTCTTTATTAGGTGGGTTAATTTTACTTCGCCAACGTCCATCCGGCAGGAAGTGCCAGCGCGGCGGCGATCAACTTGATGGCATCACCGATCAAAAATGGGACAAGTCCCGCAGTGACGGCTTTGCTGAAACTACCAAGGATGATTGCCAGCCATGTTACTCCGCAGGCGTAGATGATGATTGTCCCAATCAGAAATGGGATGATGGATGTGCGTACGTTTCGTTCCAATCCGCGTTCGGCGAGCAGACCGACGATGAAGGCGGCAACCACGAATCCGACCAGGTATCCGAGCGTTGCGCCCGAAAGATAGGACATTCCCGAAGCGCCCCCTGCAAAGACCGGCAGTCCAAATGTGCCGAGGGCGATGTAAAAAGCCATCGAAGCCGCGCCGCGTTTTGATCCCAGTGCGGCGGCAGTGAGAAGAACCGCAAACGTTTGTCCAGTCAACGGGACGGGAGTGAAAGGCAGCGGAATCTTAACTTGTGCCAGCACGGCTACAAATAATGATCCGAGGACGATAAGTGTCAGGTCGCGCAACCAGCTTGCGGCGCGAGGGAAGTAGCGGAGAGAAATAGTGGGGGCAAGAGTCGTCATGTTAAAGTTTCCTTTTGAATGTAAGTTAGATTTCGTCCATGAAAAAACGCAGGCGGCTTAGTGTGGTCCATTCGGTGGTTTCATCTTCATATTCCACCTCCACCCGCTCGCCATCCACGCTGAGGACGATCACATCATAATATAAATTATCCTGCGCAGATTTACATTCCACTTCCTCGTCAACTTCTACCTGAAACTCCTCTAGATAGTCGGCGTCGGTCCATTCCTCCTCACCAGTATCGAAGCGGATAAATATATCGTCGCCTTCAATGGTAATGATCGTGGCTGGGTAAAAATATTCATCTTCATCCCAAAATGCAAACGCGCGGTTTCCTTCTGTCCAGTATTCCATTATTGTCATCCTTTTTTAATGTTGTTTATTTCTTTGTTCATTATAGCAAAAGTTTTGTGAGACCAAGGTTGGATCATTATGAAGATTTATGCTTCTTCCATTCTTGAAACAAAAGAAGAGTCAGAGATGATTTCCTCCGACTCCTCTTTACTTATCACTTGTTACTTCTCACTGGTTTACTTCTTCTTTCCAAACTTCTTCATCAAAATATCCTGCAAAGTCGGCTGACCGATCTCCTGCAATTCATAGCGCACGCGCTGATATGGTTTCTTGATCTTCATCACGCGCGTCAGGTCAATCGGCGTGCCGATGATGACCATATCCACATCGGATTTGTTGATGGTGGTTTCGAGGTCTTTGGTCTGCGCATCGCCGTAACCCATCGCTGGGAGGATTGGTCCCGTCTTCGGATACTTCGCATACGTCGCCGCAATGGATTTTACAGCGAACGGGCGCGGGTCAACGATTTCCTTCGCGCCGAATCTACGGGCGGCGATATATCCCGCGCCGTAGGCCATCTCACCGTGCGTGAGGGTCGGTCCATCTTCCACAACCAAAACGCGTTTGCCTTGAATCGCGGCAGGGTCATCCACAAAGAGCGGAGAGGCGGCTTCGATCTGGATCGCCTTCGGATTCATCTTGCGCAGAGATTCGCGCAACTGGATCACCTTTTCGGGATCGGCTGTGTCCACTTTATTGATGACAAATACATCCGCCATGCGGACATTTGTTTCGCCGGGGTAGTAACTTGACTCGTGTCCGACGCGGTGCGGGTCAGCCACCACAATTTGCAGGTCTGGCACATAGAATGAGAAGTCGTTGTTACCGCCATCCCATAAAATAATATCCACTTCCTTTTCAGCGGCGCGTACGATCTTCTCGTAATCCACGCCGGCGTATACGATCACGCCATTGTCAATGTGTGGTTCGTATTCTTCGCGCTCTTCGATGGTGCAGGCGTGTTTGACCAGGTCTTTGTAATCTGCGAAGCGCTGCACTTCCTGCTTGACCAAATTTCCGTATGGCATTGGGTGTCGAATGGCCGCGACTTTGTATCCCATCTCGCGCAGGATGAGGGATACGCGCCTCGTTGTCTGGCTCTTGCCTGATCCTGTCCGAACGGCACAGACTGACACGACAGGCTTGGTGGATTTGACCTGCGTGTATTTTGTTCCCATCAAACGGAAATCTGCGCCTGCCGCATTCACAATGCTGGCTTTGTGCATCACATATTCGTGCGGCACATCGCTATATGCGAATACAACCTGTTCCGCGCCATGCTTCTTGATCAGGCTCAGTAGTTCTTCCTCGGCACGGATTGGAATCCCCTTCGGATAGAGGTCGCCTGCAAGTTCCTTCGGATACACGCGACCTTCAATATCAGGGATCTGGGTTGCCGTGAACGCCACGACCTCATAATCCTTGTTCCCACGGAAGAACGTGTTGAAATTGTGGAAGTCACGTCCCGCCGCACCCATGATGATGGTTTTAATTGGCATAGGAATCTCCTATCGTACAAACCGCACTGAGGACAGTGTCCGACGCAACCCGGCTTTGGTTTTGAGCCACATCGTTTTTACCCAATACGGTCTCTTTAATATAATTAAACAAGAAAACAGACTGAAAGTATAGATAACGTTCAGCCTGTTTTTTGTATGACAGTTATTTGTAGCGGAGATTGCCGCATTGTACGGAAGAGTATTCCGCCTTATTTACATCACTTCGGGCGCTTGAATATCCAAAAGCCTCAGCGCATTCTCAATGGTTTGTTTGGCAGCCATCACCAATTGCAGTCGCGCATTTCTAATCTTTTCATCTTCCGTCTGCATCACGTTGACCGCGTGATAGAACGAGTGAAAGGTGTTTGCCAGGTCATACGCATACGCTGCCATCACCAGTGGACGATACTCATTCGCCGCCTGCTCCACAGCCTGCGGGAAGCGGGAAATCTGCTCGATCAACTCGATCTCGTGCCTGGTCAAATCATAATCGAATGAACCTGAAACTTGGAAACTGGATCCTGGAACCTGGACTTTTTTCAAAATCGAATTTGCCCGCACATACGCATTCTGAATATAGGGTCCCGTCCTGCCATCAAAAGATAGTGCCTCGTTGATATCGAAGACAATGTCCTTGTTATTATCCACCGAAAGCATGGAATAGACCAATGCGCCCATGCCGATTTGATATGCAATTCTTTCGCGCTCATTGGCAGGGATATCACCGCTTTTTTCAGATTCAACCGCCAGCACGCGTTTCACGGCTTCATCGGCTACATCCTTGAACAGCACCACCCGTCCACGCCGCGCGGACATGGCTCCCTCGGGCAGGCTCACAAAGCCATAGCCGAGGTGATAACATTTTTCAGCTTGCGGGAAACCCCACAGCTTAAGAATGGCAAACGCTTGTTGCAAATGCATGGACTGGCGCACATCCACAACATAAATGGAGCGGTCAACGTGATATTTCTCAAACTTGACTTTTGCCAATGCGAGGTCTTTGGTGAGATAAAGCGTTGTGCCGTCTGAACGCAGGAGAATGTTTGTGCGATATTTTTCCTTGGTCAACCCAAGTTTTTCGTCGATCTTTACGATCACCGCGCCGCCTTGCGGGCGTTCATCGGTGGCGATGTCTTTCGCGATCAATTCATCCACAATCACTTTGGACGGCTCGTCCAAATCGCTTTCGTAGAACCACACATCTATTTTGACGTCGAGCATATCTAAAACATCGCGTAGCTCTTCCAAACTCCACTCGCGGGTTTCGCGCCATAAATTGCGCGCCGCTTCATCGCCCGCATCCCATCTGCGATACAACTCGCGCCGCTCGGCATCGTACGCTTCGCGCTGGGCAGTTTGTTCGGGCGTTTCATTTTCCTGTTTTTCAAGCAGGGCAGTAGCTTCCACGTAAAGTTTCGCCAGCCATTGACCACGCTCATGTACGCCCTCAGGTTCCTGTCCCTTGTAAAACTTTTCGTAGATCCACATCACGGTGATGACGCCGAGTCCCAGATCGCCAGGGTAGGAAGCGCGGATCGTTTCAAAGCCCGCGAACTCAACCAGCCGCGCCAGAGTTTCACCTAAAATCGTGTTGCGTGCATGTCCAATATGGAACGAGTGATGTGTGTTCGGCTGGGCGTATTCCACCATGACCGTTTCATTTTTTTTCGCGCCCCGCCCAAAGTCCAGGCGCGAAGCGAGCACTTCATCCACAACCCGACGGGCATACGCAGAGGTCGAAAAATACAAATTGAGATAACCCTTCACCGCATCAACTCGGCTGATGCCATCCACGCTGCCGATCTGCGCCTTGACCTGCTCTGCCATCTCCTGCGCCCGCTGCGGGACGGGTTTTCCGCCTTTGCCTGCGCGCGCTTCATTTGCGGCGGTCTGAAAGAACGACGTGGCAAAACCCCATTCGCCCGAGAAGGGGATGGGCTGCCATTTGAGTTCAGCCAGCGGAATATCGTTCGCCGCGCAGAATTCTTTTATTTTTGTTTCGATGAGTTGTTGTTCTTGGTTA
The DNA here is from genome assembly GCA_020717985.1 of Herpetosiphon sp. GTDB lineage: Bacteria > Chloroflexota > Anaerolineae > Anaerolineales > Villigracilaceae > Villigracilis. The sequence goes on from DYDH01000049.1 coordinate 8,270, forward strand.
AACATAAGCGAAGCAATCCTGTGGATGGTTTTGATTATAGTCGAGGGTTGGGGTGAAGTGGAAACAAAAACGGGAACGCCATTTATAGGCGTTCCCGTTTAATGATTTGCGGAAAAATTGGTCGTTGCTTATTTGGAAGCGGCGACTTTCTTTTTCTTCTTGGAAGCAGCGTCTTCAGCCACGGGCGGGGCGGCAATAAATGCAGCAAGGCGCTTCATCAAACGACCTTTGCGACGCGATGCATTGTTCTTGTGGATCACGCCTTTTTCTGCGGCTTTATCCAAGGTGCTGATTGCCTTCAATACAGCTTCTTTTGTTTCGGGATCGTTCTCTGAGAACGCGCTGCGGGCGGCGGTGATAGCCGTGCGAGCCGCGCCGCGGAGGTTACGATTACGAATGCGACTTTTTTCATTTTGACGATTGCGTTTGATTTGTGATTTAATGTTAGCCAAGGTTTTTCTCCAAAAATAACTTTCTTTTTAACAGCGCTGTATTTTACATGAGGGGTGCGCATTTGTCCAGTAAATTTCCGATCCAATCCCGGGTAAATTCTGAAAATTGCCTTGCAGGTCATGTTTTAAGTGACCTGCATTGGCGGAAAATCCTGGAGAGCCGTGATTAGTTGACTGGCGTAAGTGTAATGGTGGGGAGCAAGGTGCCAGGACCTGGTGTGACGGGTGTGCTTGTAGGCGGACGTGTCGCAGTCGGAGTGACCATGTTGACGGGGACAATCAACAATTGCCCAACCTGGATGGCGTTCGGGTCTGTGATATTGTTTTCTTTTATAATATCTTCTTCAGTGCTATTGAACAGGGCGGCGATCCTGCCTAAAGAATCACCGGATTGCACAATGTACTCTTCCTTTCGACCTTTCGGTAAATCAAGCGGCACCGTGGTGGCGGTTGGCAATTGCATGCCTGGGTTGGGGAGCAGAATTACCTGTCCAGGGATAATGTTTTGTGTCAGTGGATCAATGCCTTTGGGATATCCTGTGGTTTCGTCTACTCCGGTGAAAGGATTAAGAAGCAGAATGAGTTGGATGCCATCGTCGCCGAGATTATATGTCTGCGAAATCAATTCAAGATAGTCGCCAGCTTGCACGGTGTAATTGAACGGCGTTGAAAAAGTGGCGGTGGGTGTGATCGTTGCCGTTGAAGTGGCTGTCGCCGTTGCCGTTGGCGTGGCGGTGCTGGTTGGCGTGAACGTCATGGTCGGCGTGGAAGTTTCGGTGGCAAGGTATGTGCCGATCGGGTTGCTCGGTCCAGCCAGCCATGCGATTAACAGGATCACGCCGCCTAAAACAAGTACGCCAGCGGCAATATAAATAATGTTCGGTCCGCCGCGCTTCCTGCGCTTGCGAAAGGAACTGATGCTGCCTGAGGGTGAAGAAGAAATAGGGGGTCTATTGTTCATGATATTTTTTCCTTTTTACAAAGCGTGTTTGTTACGACGATTTCCCATTCCACGCAATGTAAAAATAATTCTACCTGAAAAACTGGAAAGTTGGAAAGTTGAAAGTTGCAGGTTTAAAGTTTTTGAGTTTCAACCTTCAACCTGCAACTTTATTTCACATGCGCCTTCAGATATTTCCCCGTATATGATTCTTTTACCTTCATCACCTGCTCAGGTGTTCCCTCAGCGAGCAGCTCGCCGCCGCCGTCCCCGCCTTCAGGACCGAGGTCTATCAGCCAGTCCGCGATCTTGATGATGTCGAGATTGTGTTCGATGATGACCACCGAGTTGCCGGTATCCACCAATCTTTGCAATACTTCGATCAACTTGTGAACGTCTGCCGCGTGCAAGCCGACAGAGGGTTCGTCCAAAACATACAGCGTGCGCCCGGTTGCGCGGCGTGATAATTCCTTCGAGAGTTTCACGCGCTGGGCTTCGCCGCCGGAGAGGGTTGTAGCTGGTTGTCCGACTCGCACGTAGCCCAGTCCCACTTCCTGCAACAACTTCAACTTATTTTGCATCGGTGGGTAATTCTTGAACTCTGATAGTGCATGGTCAACAGTCATATCCAGCACATCTGAAATGCTGTATTTGTCATGGAACATCACTTGCAAAGTTTCGCGATTGAAGCGCTTTCCGTGGCACACATCGCAAGGCACATATACATCGGGCAGGAATTGCATTTCGATTCGCAGTTCGCCCTGTCCCTGACAGGCTTCACAGCGCCCGCCATGTACGTTGAACGAGAATCGTCCAGGTTTATATCCGCGCACTTTGCTTTCAGGCAGTTCGGCAAACAGTTTGCGAATCTCATCGAATAGTCCAGTGTATGTGCCAGGGTTTGAGCGCGGAGTGCGCCCGATGGGCGACTGGTCAATGTTGATGATCTTGTCGAGATGCTCGATACCTTCGATGCGTTCATGCTCGCCCGCAGACGTATGCGCGAACATCAACTTCGCGGCCAGTGAATTGTATAAAATATCGCTCATCAACGTGGATTTGCCCGACCCCGACACGCCTGTGATGCAAACCATTTTTCCCAACGGGATCGAGACATTGATGCCTTTCAAGTTGTTCGCCGTTGCATTGACGATTCTCAGCGATTTGCCGTTTCCTTCGCGCCTCTTCTTCGGGACTGCAACCTGCATCCGCCCCGAGAGGTATGCTCCAGTCAATGACTTTGGGTGCGCCAAAATCTGCTTCGGCGTGCCTTCTGCAATGACCTCTCCGCCATGTTCGCCAGCGGCAGGACCGAGGTCAATCACCCAATCTGCTTCGCGGATGGTTTCATCGTCATGTTCAACGACCAAAACGGTGTTGCCCAAATCGCGCAGACCTTTGAGCGTTTCAAGTAACCTTGCGTTGTCGCGCGGATGCAGACCAATCGAAGGCTCATCCAACACATACAACACGCCGACCAAACGCGAGCCGACTTGAGTCGCGAGCCGAATGCGCTGCGCTTCACCGCCTGACAGGGTTGTCGCCGAGCGGTTCAATGTCAAATAATTCAAGCCGACATTGACCAGAAAATTAAGTCGTTCGTGGATCTCTTTGATGACTCTTTCTGCAATTGTTTTCTGCTTTGAAGTCAACGGTGAACTCTTGCCGGAGATTTTCTTCACCCATTCCAAAGTTGTGGAAACAGGCCATGAATTTGCTTCGACAATGTTCACGCCATCCACGGTTACGGCCAACGCGGCGGGATTTAATCTCTTGCCGCCGCAGCTTGGGCACGGGCGGTCAGACATGAATTCTGAAATCTTCTCGCGAATCCATTCGGAGTTTGTCTCACGATAGCGGCGTTCCAGGTTGGTGATCACGCCTTCAAATGCGCGTGTGAATTTGAATTCATTGCCGTTCGAATTCTGATAGATCATCTGGATTTGCTTATCGCCTGTGCCGTAAAGAATAACCTTCAATTGCTCTTCGGTTAGTTCTTTTACGGGTTTATCCAGATCTATTTTGTACACCTTTGAAGCGTTGACCAAACTTTGCCAATAGTAGCCGCCTTCTTCTTTTGGTCCGCTCCACTCCATGCTGTTGATTGCCCCGTCGTTCAAGGATACGCTATCGTCGGGGATGATGCGTTGCGGGTCAATTTCCAATTTGGAACCAAGTCCCTGGCAATCCTGACATGCGCCCTGCGGTGTGTTGAATGAGAAGGTTCGCGGTTCGATTTCGTTGATGCTGACACCGTGTTCCGGGCAGGCGAGATGCTCGGAGAAGTTTAAGTCTTCTTTTTTATCCACCAAATTAACAGTGAGATAACCTTCGCCAAATTTCAGGGCGGTTTCAATCGAATCTGTCAGGCGGGTTAGCGCAGCCTTGCGTTCCTCTTTTTCGCCTTCGTGTGAAATGACAAGACGGTCTACGACGGCTTCGATGGTATGCTGTTTGTAGCGATCGAGTTCGATCTCATCGTCCAGCGAATGGACATTTCCATCCACGCGGACGCGGGTGAAGCCAGCTTTGCGGATTTCCTCGAAGACTGCCTGATATGTCCCTTTGCGGGCGCGTACCAGCGGAGCGAGAACCAAGATGCGCGAGCCTTCGGGTAGTTTGGCAACCTTATCCACGATTTCCTGTGCCGACTGTTTGACCACTTCACGTCCGCAGGTGGGGCAATGTGGAATGCCCGCGCGCGCAAAAAGCAAACGCATGTAGTCATATATTTCGGTAACCGTACCAACCGTCGAGCGGGGATTGTGCGAGGTGGATTTCTGGTCAATGGAAACAGCGGGAGAGAGCCCGTCGATGTAATCCACATCGGGTTTGTCCATTTGACCGATGAACTGACGGGCATAAGCCGAAAGCGACTCAACATAACGGCGTTGACCTTCGGCAAAAATAGTATCGAACGCCAGCGATGATTTTCCCGATCCTGATAAACCTGTGATGACCACAAACTTATCACGGGGTATTTCAACTGTAATATTTTTTAGGTTGTGAACGCGTGCGCCGACAACGCGAATGACATTAGCTGACATAGTTCTCCTTGGGGGTTTTGCTATTGTAGCACAAATGTTTTATATTTTGACAGGTTTTTTCATCCTTCACCTTTTATCCTTTATCCTTGTTTTTAGCGTTATACTGAGTGCAACTTCTCAAATCCGGCGGTGTTATTTAATCCAACTCCGCCGGTAAGGTTTTAATCTTGCCGGAACTCGAATACAACGAAGAAGATGTCCTTGCGCGCGCTTCACAGGGTGACCGCGATTCATTTGGTCAACTCTATGAGCGTTATGTGGAACGCATATTTAATTATGTGTACTACAGAACTGGAAATACTCACGATGCTGAAGACCTGACTGCGCGTGTATTTCAACGGGCAATGAAGCATATTGTGAACTATACCGATCGCGGTGTGCCGTTCTCTGCCTGGTTGTATCGTATCGCGCATAACCTTGTTGCGAATTGGCATCGAGACCGAAGCCGCAAACAGGAAATCCCGCTGGATGACCTTCCCATTCTGCCCGCCACGGGTGACCATCCGGAGAGAAATCTGGTTCGGTCACAGGAGCAGGAGGCGTTGTTGCGGATGATCCGCACATTGCCTTCGGAAAGACAGAATTTGCTGATCTTGAAATTTGTAGAGGACCTGTCCAACGCAGAGATCGGCGCGATCATGGGAAGAAGTGAAGGAGCCGTGAAGAGTCTTTATCATCGCACGCTTTTAGCTCTTCGCGATCAATTGGAAGATCAAAACCTTAATCTTGAAGGAGAGTGAAACATGTTAGGAATTGTGACTGACGGCGCTGCTGATGTCCCTGTTGCGTGGATGGAAGAGTTTGATATTAAGAGAATTCCCATCAACGTGCATTTTGGCGAAAAGACCTACACCCAGGATGTGGAATTGACCCTGGATGAATTTTATAAAATGGTGGACGATAAATCCAATCCGTTCCCGAAGACTTCCCAACCCTCCCCGCATCAATTTGTGGAATACTACAAACAAAACTTCCAACCCGGCGATACCATCCTTTCTATTCACATCACCAGCAAACTTTCCGGGACCTATGCTTCTGCGGTTGCTGCGGCGGAAGAGTTGAAAGGTACGTACAATGTGGTGACCTTTGATTCCCTCGGCGGCTCGATGGGCGTTGGCTTTATGTGCCGCGCTGCGCGCCAGTTGGAGCGCGCTGGAAAAAGTGTGGATGAGATTGTGCGCTATTTTGAGTCCATTCGCGATCAGGTTCATATCATTCTCACGCTTGACACTCTTGAATATGCGCGCCGCAGCGGGCGCGTGGGTACGCTGTCTGCGGCGATGGCTTCTTTGCTAAATGTTAAGCCGATTGCCCTCCTGCAGAATGGACTTGTCAACATGGTGGAGAAAGTCCGCACCCGTAAAACTGCGCTGGAGCGTGTTATTACTCTGGGTAAGGAATTGGTTGGCGATAAGCCTGTTTATCTTGGTGTGGTGCATGCCCGCGATATCGAGTCTTGCAAAGCTTTGTTGGAAGAAGCCAATAAGCATTTCAATGTCAAAGGTTCAGAGATGACCGATCTTTCAATTTCACTTGCCATTAACTTTGGACCTGGCACAGTTGGTTTGGTTTTATATCCTGCGGAGTAGATAAAGAATGGCGCGACGTAAGCAGACTCATGCCCCTGAAGAAGATATCCAATTCCTCGAAGCGCATCTGGCCGGGACCCTGAAACCGGTTGCGCCTTCGAAGGAAATTGTCAAACGCCTGAACACGCGCATCCGAATGCCGAATCGCGAGAGGGTCACTCTGCACCTTCCTGATTGGAGCAGGTTGTTCCTTGTCTTTGGCGGTGTTATTTCTGGAATGTTATTGTTCGTTACTCTTGCGCGTGCTTTCTATTATTTGGCTGGGCGCAGAGGATAAGGTAACGACAAGAACTTATTAATACTCAACGTCCCGAAGGCTTGAAAAAACCTTCGGGACGTTTGTTGAAGCGATTATTGATTCAATAGCCAGTCACACAAAATCCGCGCTTCGGCGATCAGGTCAGCTTCGACGGGGAGTTCGAATTCTTCAGTGACGCGCACTGTCAAGTGGTCAACGACCAGTTTCAAGTCGGAGGGGAGAAGCGGATCTTCCTTAAGTAGATTAATCAGATCGTACGCGCTCATGCTTGGGACCTGAGTCCCTTTTCGGGTCAGATATTCCCGTATGGCAATGCCAGCCGCGCGGCGTGCGCAGACCCGGGACTGTCCTTCATTTCTATTAATGCGGGCTTGACGGGCTTTTTCAAATTCGTTGCGTAATTGAGTGTTAAAATCATTCATGCGGGAAATTATAATGGACAAATAACAGTTGACAGTCGCTTTTCAAAAGTGACTGTCAACTTACAAAGGAGAAAAAATGAAGTCCGTATTGTTGCGATTGTCCGGGTGTTTAATTGCGGTGAGCCTTGCGCTGACTGCTTGCTCGCCAAAAGTTATGCAGACCGTGGAAGAGAACGTTCAACCTTATCAAATTACAGGTACGTATGAAGTTACAAATGATTTCGTGCTTGCTACTTATTATGTTGAAAACGCCGTTGCGTTGACCGACATGCACGGTTTCGTGATCCGCGATTTGGAGTGGGAGTTGCCTGTTGATTCTCAAACGCTTGGTTTCATGACCTTTGATGCGGAAACGCTCAAAGGCGCCTTTGAACTGAGCCTGCCAGCTGTGCCACAGGGTGAATTCAATGATGTGGATAATGACGGTGTTGAAGAACAGGGCGTGCAGATCTTTACCGTTGCCTATTCACCCAATATCTACGGCGGCCCGTTTGCTGAAGGAGATGACCGCTTGCGCGGTTGGCCTTCGTATCTGGCTTCTGTCAAAACGGATGTGGAAAATAAGAATGAGGTTATTGGCGGAAAGCTTGTTATCTGGGCGCCGGATGCGAGTCAGCAATTCCCCACCAGTTTTGGCGAAGATGGATTGCTCTTCACTGCGGATGATGCGCTTGGCGTAATTCCCACAGGATATTCAATTGTGGATTTGGATCAATCTCCGTTTGCCATTACCCAGGAAGCCACACCGCAGTTGACTCTTTACGAACCGCAGGATATTGCCGTTAAGGATTATTCGGCCATGTCTTATACCGAATCATTCGACAAGATGTTCGAGGTCATTCGCAGGGAGTATGCCTTTGCCGACATGGAGGGCAAGGCTCCTGATTGGGATGCGTTATTGGCTGAACTCAAGCCGCGTGTGGCGCAGGCTGAAAAGAACAAAGATGCAAATGCTTTTTATCTTGTGCTGCGTGATTTCACCCGGGCTTTCAAAGATGGGCATGTCGGCATGAATGGCGGCGATTATGCTAACCAGGATTTTGCAACTGCAGTTTCAGGCGGATATGGTTTTGCCATCCGAGAGCTGGATGATGGGCGTGTGATTGTCATCTATGTGATGGATGGCGGCCCCGCACAAGCGGCAAACATGCAGGTCGGCGCGGAGATCACCGAGTTCAACGGTCAGACCATCAGCGATGCCATTGATGCGGCGCAGTCTTATTCCAATCAGTCTTCTGATTTTGCGATCCGTTATCAGAAATCCCGTTATCTTTTGAGCGCCGTGCCGGGAACCGAAGCGACGATCACATTTGCAAACCTCGATGGTATTCCTCAAGCGGTTACTTTGACTGCAATAGAAGAACGCCAGAGTTTCAGTCGTACATCGCTTTACTTCGGTGTGGATACCAATCCGCTCCTGCCTGTGGATGCCGAGATCATGCCGTTTGGGACTGATAGTGTTGGCTATGTTCGCGTCAACAGCAATTACGATGACCTCAATCTTGTGATCCGTCTCTTTGAACGCGCTCTTCAGCAGTTTGAGGCGAATGAAGTCGCGGGCATTGTGATTGACATGCGATACAACAACGGCGGCGCGCCGCTCGGGCTGGCAGGTTTCCTGACCGACCAGGAGATTCTGATGGGGCAGTTGGAATACTACAGCGACAAAACCATCAAATTCGAACCGGAAGGTGTGCGCCAGAAATTCCCGCCCAATCAAAATCAATACCATTTTGAAAAAATGGTACTGCTGGTTGGTCCCGCGTGTTTCAGTGCGTGCGAGATCGAATCTTATGGTTTTAGTCAGGTGGCTGGCATGGTTGTCGTTGGTCAATTCCCGACGGCCGGTGTTGAAGCCGAAACTGCGCGCGGCAGTTTCAAATTGCCGGAAGGATTTAGCGTAACTGTCCCGACGGGAAGATTTATTTTGCCCGATGGGAGTATCTTCCTCGAAGGGCAGGGAGTGCCGCCCACGCTTCGCATCCCTGTTGACGAGACGACTGCTTTGGCAACCGATGACATTGTTCTACAGGCGGGCATTGACGCAGTCCTCCAGCCGCTTGGCGCTGGTGTCACTCCGAGCGCCGCACCAAAGATTGCGTCTGAATCAGAAGCCGAAGCCGCATTGACATCGGGTGTGGCGTTCCTTGAGGACCTTGCCCGTGAAACTTACGATCCTGCCGTTACTTTTGCCCAACCCGGTACTGCCACTTATACTGTCCCGCTGACAGAGCCTGAGCCTCTCATTTGGGCATACGCCTGGTGTGCGGCGGATGCAAAAACTCTTGCCGCAAACTTTGAGAATATCCAACTTAAGTTTATGCTGGATGATAAACAGGTGTCCGTTGATTTGTTCAATACATTTGAAACTGAAACCGGTGGAAAAGTTTGTCGCTTGATTTACACGTCACTGAGCGATTGGCCCGTGGGCGAACATCACCTGACTACAACGGCCACCTTCATGGCAAAAATCAACGATGGTTCTGCCGATTACGAACCCGGCGATTACATTTTGGATTACGCTGTATATATCAAACCCTAAAAATCTACTCAACGCTGGTCTTGTTTGGCGCTGGTCTCTCTTGTTCGGCGCTGGTCTCCTGACCAGCGCTCCAGCGCCAAACGCAATAAATTTACAATCATTTTACATCCCCATCATACCTGCATAACTTCTCCCGCCTAAAATCACATCGTAACCTAAAAGGAGGCTTACGATGAACAACATATTCAAGAAAATGATTTTGGTGACTTTGACCGTCGTCCTTGTCTTTGCCGCATTCCCCATGACCAGTGTCTTTGCCCAGGGCGAAAATCCACCCAAAGGCGAATTGACCGATGAAAAGCTGGAACAAATTTGGGCGCGTCAACTGAAAAACTACGAACGTCTCAGCAAAGGGTTTGAAGATACCGATGCACAAATTGCCAAATTCCAGGCGAGAATAGATAAAGCCGCAGAAAATGGCAAAGATGTGACTGCCCTTCAAGCCGCATTGGATGCCTTTGAATCCGCGTTGAAGAGCGCCAAGCCGACTTATGACAGTATGAGCGGCATTGTCAACTCACACAGCGGGTTTGACGCAAGTGGAAAAGTGACCGATGCCGGGTTGGCCAAATCCACGGCGCAGGAAATGCGTACAAAGATGCAAGAGCTCAAGTCCAAGATGGGCGGGACGGGCAAGGCATTGCGTGAAGTGTTGAAGGCTTTTCGCGAGGCAAATAAGCCCGCAAACGCTCCCACAGAGCGCGACTCATAATTTTTCTGATCGGAACACAAAGGCGCGGCTATCCCGTGCCTTTGTGTTTTTCCCCTGCCTCAATGATGGAGTGAAAACCGTTTCTGCATTAAAATGAAGAGGTTGTGTCGTGCGCTTTCAACAACATTGAGGGCGCAAAATAAATCATCATAAAGAGGTAATCATGAAAAAGAAAGTTATTTATACCGATAAAGCGCCCAAAGCCATTGGACCTTACTCACAAGCGATCTGCATTGATTCAATGGTTTATACCGCTGGTCAACTCGGACTTGACCCCGCCACCGGGGAGTTGGTTGCGGGGCTGGTACAGGAACAGACACGTCAGTCGCTCACGAATTTGAAAAATGTGATCGAAGCCGCCGGCTCCACCCTTGAACATGTGGTCAAGACCACTGTATTCCTGAAGGATATGATCGACTTCCCCAAAATGAATGCCGTTTACGCCGAATTCTTTGGCGAGAATCCTCCCGCGCGCAGTACCATCGCAGTGGCAGGATTGCCCAAGGGCGGACTGGTTGAGATCGAAGTGATCGCGTTAATCCCATAAAATGACCTCTGAACTGATCCTGCTGGTTGACGATGAACCATCCATCATTCAACTCTCGCGCATGTATTTTGAGCGGGATGGTTTTCGCGTGCAGGAGATCGGTGATGGTGAAGCCGCGCTGGAGGCGGTCGCAAAGCATCATCCCGCGTTGATAGTGCTGGATGTGATGCTCCCGAAACTTGACGGCTTTGAAGTCTGCCGTAAACTGCGTGCAAGCGGAGATCAAACTCCCATCATCATGCTTACAGCCCGCGATGAAGATATTGATAAGATCCTGGGTCTCGAACTCGGCGCGGATGATTACCTGACCAAGCCTTTTAATCCGCGCGAGCTGATTGCGCGCGTCAAAGCGATATTGCGCAGGAGCGATGGCAGGAAACAGGCGGACGGTAAACTCATCCATTGCGGCGACTTGATGATTGATCCTGTTTCCCGTGAAGCGCGCATCGCTTCGCGCACCCTTGACCTGCGTACCCAGGAATTTGACCTTTTGCTCACCCTGGCAGAGCAGCCCGGCCGTGTATTCAGCCGCGAACAATTGCTCCAGCTTGCGTGGGGCTTTGACTTTTATGGGCAAACCCGCACTGTGGATGTTCACATTGCTCACCTGCGTAAAAAGATCGAAGGATCAATCGTAAAGATTGAAACTGTCACGGGTGTTGGGTATAAGTTGGTTACATAACACACTACACGGAATACGCAATACGAAATATTGCGTATTCCGTGTAGTGTAAATAAAGCCGCCTATGTTTTCCTCCCTTCGCTCCCGCCTTTGGTTAAGTTATGCATTGCTCATCGTTACGGCGTTGGGCATTGTGGCTGTGGTGCTGTTACTTTCCCTTTTGCGTAATCCCATTTTATATCGCCAGACAACCGAGAGGTTGAAGGCCGTGCAAACGGTTGTAATGGATCGTGAAAACGGTCCGCAGTCACAGTCGATTTCTGTTGCCGCACAAAAGGCTTCGCGTACATTTGATGTGCGCGTTTTGTTATTCTCAAAAGACAAGCAATTAATATTGGACACGTATTCTGGTCAGGAAGTTTCACTGCCGTTTCCAGAAAAGAAGGTAATTCAGCGCGCCACTCCACTTGTACGAGATGAGAATGGCGCGGCATGGTTGTATTCGACCGAGAAACTTTCGGACAATACCTATCTGGTCGTTGCGTCACCGCGTCCGCGTATTTCGATTGTGAATTTATTCGCCGATGACTTTCTGCCGCTCATCCTACAAAGCGGATCGATCGCGCTGCTGCTCTCGCTGGTAGTTGCTTTCCTCTTTGCGCGCTGGATCGCTGACCCGTTGCAGAGGGTGGTTGCCGCGGCGCGCGCCATGCCGTCAGCGGAGATAAAACCTGTAGAATCGCTGGGCCCGCATGAGGTGCAGGAATTGACGCGCGCATTTAATTCCATGATCGAGCGCACGCAGGCGAGTCAAAAATCCCAGCGTGATTTCGTTGCCAACGTCTCCCATGAATTGAAAACGCCGCTCACTTCTGTCCAGGGATTTGCCCAAGCCATTCTGGATGGTACGGCGGATAACGAGGAGGCGCGTCAGCAAGCCGCGCAGGTGATCTTTAATGAATCAGGGCGTATGCACCGCATGGTGTTGGATTTGCTCGATTTGGCGCGGCTCGATGCGGGTACGGCGGATATCACGATGTCGCCTGTGAATATGTCTGCGTTATTGAATGCCGTTCGGGAAAAATTCACGCCGCAATCGCAAAAGGCGGGTGTGGAGGTAAAGGTGGAGGTTGCGCCAAACCTGCCAAGCCTGACTGCAGATGGTGACCGTCTGGCGCAGGTCTTCACCAATCTTGTAGATAATGCGCTTAAGTTCACGCCAAGCGGTGGTGTGGTTTCTTTGAGCGCATCGGCTGTAAATGGAGAAATGCGGGTTTCTGTTTCTGATACAGGCCCAGGGATTCCCCTTGAAGCGCAGGCGCATATCTTTGACCGTTTTTATCAGGCGGATTCCTCCCGCAAGGGCGGCGAGAAGCATGGCGCAGGGCTGGGTTTGGCGATTGCGCAAGAGATTGTGCAGGCGCATGGTGGTAAAATAAGTGTCCATAGTAGGTTGGGGGAGGGAACATCATTTGATGTATTCCTGCCTTTGATGGGAAAATCTGCGACTACAATTGTTCGTCGAAAATAGAACCTTCCTCGCCGCCGTTATTATTTGGGCGGCGATACGTTGCCTAAAATACCCTTATGCCCATGCCGCCTTTTGTTTCGATCATTGTCCCTTGTTATAACGAACAAACTACCATCCGCCACTTGCTCGATTCTGTTCTCGCGCAGACTTATCCGCACGCGCAGATGGAGTTGGTCATTTCTGACGGTTTTTCCACTGACCGCACTCGGGCAGTCATTGCTGCGTTTCAAAAGGAACATTCAGACCTGATGGTGCGTGTGGTGGATAATTTGGCGCGGACAATTCCCTCGGGACTGAATCAGGCCATTCGTGAGTCAAGTGGCGAGATCATTGTCCGCCTGGATGCTCATTCCATGCCCATTCCAGAATATGTGGAGCGTTGCGTTGCCGCACATGAATCAGGCAGGGGTGATAACGTGGGCGGCGTGTGGGAGATCCGCGCGGGCGCAGATACGCAGATTGCAAAGGCGATTTCATTTGCCGCCTCGCATCCGTTGGGCGTTGGAGATGCGATGTACCGCCTCAATGCCAAAGCGGGCGCAGTGGACACTGTACCGTTCGGTTCGTTCCGCCGTAGTTTGATTGATAAAATTGGCGTGTTCGATGAAACGCTGCTCTCGAATGAGGATTACGAATTTAATACACGCGTGCGTGAATCAGGCGGCATGGTTTGGCTTGATCCTTCCATTCGCTCGGTTTATTTTTCACGAAGCACTTTGGGCAAGCTGGCGGCTCAATACTGGCGCTACGGTTTTTGGAAATTCAAAATGCTCAAGCGTTATCCGCACACATTGCGCTGGCGGCAGGCTTTGCCTCCGCTGTTTGTGCTCCTCCTGTTTGCTCTTATTGTGTTATCCTTGTTTATTGGTTTTGCGCGTTATCTGCTTGCCGCCCAATTGATCTGTTATTTTTTGACGCTGATCCTGGCCGGCTTAAAGCTTGCAATTGAAAAAAATACAGGATCAATTCTATTTGGTTTGCCGCTCGCAATTTCGACCATGCACCTGACATGGGGCGCGGGATTTTTGTGGAGCGGCATTTCAACTCTGTTCACAAAACATGGCTGATATCTACCGACCTTCATTACGCTTACGACCAAGTGAACAACGCCTTATTTTGCTGTTGGGCGATCTGCTCGCTTCGGCAGGCGCTATGTTTATTGCGTTGTATATTTGGTATGAATTGTCCCTTGCCCGCGAAATTGTACGTTTGGTCGATCAGGGGTTCAATGAAGAACGCGCCGGCCGCATTGCCGCGAATGTCATTGATCTAAAGATACCGTTTTGGTTTTATCTCCTTCCCCTTGTCTGGCTTTTATTGATGGTCGATTCCTACGAGATACATACCGCCTCGAATTGGAAAAAGACCCTGCGCGCGATCGCGGCCGCTCCCATTGTGGGCATATTGGGATACTCCCTGCTTTTTACGATTAACCAGGACCCGACTTCCCTTCCGCGTATCGGCATTGGCGCGTTCCTTGTCATCGCTTCGCTCCTAACCCTGGGTTGGCGCGGCATCTATATTCGACTATACACCTCATCAGGGTTAATGCGCCGTGTGATCATTGTTGGCGCGGGCAAGGCAGGTCATTCGCTGGCGGATATTTATCAGAAGCTCAACCCGCCGCCATTTTTGTTGATCGGGTTTATTGACGATGATTTAAGAAAACATGGCAAGTCTCACTATGGGTTTGCCGTGTTGGGATCAAGTAAAAACCTGCTTGATATTATCGAAGATTACCATGTCTCGGATATTGTGGTTGCCATAAACGGCGAGATCAAAGGCGAAACCTTTCAATCCATTTTGGATGCGCAGGAGAAAGGCGTTGAAGTAACCCGTATGCCCATTTTATATGAAGAGATGACCCAACGCGTGCCTGTCGAACATCTTGAGTCAGACTGGGTGATCCGTTCGTTTGTGGATCAGGTGCGAGTGAGGGGCATGTACGAATTATTCAAGCGCCTAATGGATATTTTAGGCGGCTTGGTTGGCTTGTTGATATTTGTGATTATCTTTCCATTTACTGCATTTACCATTGTTGTGGAGAGCGGCTTCCCTATTTTTTATTCGCAGGAAAGATTAGGCAAGGGCGGGCGATTATTCAGGATATATAAATTCCGATCCATGATGCAGGATGCCGAAGCCGATGGCGAAGCAAGACCCGCCGCGATTAATGATCCGCGAGTGACGCGTGTCGGAAACTTTTTGCGCCGTACCCGTCTGGATGAAATGCCTCAATTCCTCAGTGTACTGACCGGTGAAATGAGTCTGGTTGGACCGCGTGCTGAGCGTCCCGAACTTGTAGCGCAATTTCAGAAGAAAATCCCCTTTTATCGCGCGCGCTTGTTGGTGAAACCCGGTCTGACGGGCTGGGCACAAATAAACTATGGTTATGTGTCAGGCGTAAAGGATACAGTGATCAAACTTGAGTATGACCTTTATTACATCAAGCATCGCACACTCAATATGGATTTCAATATTGTTTTGCGCACCATAGGCACGGTATTACGAAGGACAGGCAGATAGTCAGTCAGCGTCCCGAAGGTTTGAGTTAATGAGCCTTGTTTTATCCTGGCACCTTCAGGACGTTTTTTGTTTTGGAGAAAAACTTAAAATGAAATATCTCATCACAGGTGGCGCAGGTTTTATCGGTTCACATATCGCACGCGCTTTGCTTCAGCAGGGCGCGGATGTTCGTGTATTGGACAACTTCTCATCGGGCAAGCGCGGGAACTTAAAGGGACTGGATGTCGAAATTATCGAAGGCGACCTGCGTGACGTCTCTCGTGTGACCGAAGCTGTGCGCGGCGTGAATATCATTTTCCACGAAGCGGCATTTGTCTCTGTACCCGAGTCCATGGATAAGCCGCAGGAATGTTTTGACGTGAACATTACAGGCACATCCGTTTTATTTGAAGCCGCCCGCAAGGCTGGAGTCAAACGCGCCGTTATTGCCTCCAGCGCCGCTGTGTACGGCGACTCGACTGCCATGCCGCTGATAGAAGATACCCCTTTGAGACAACTTTCTCCCTACGCTTCTTCCAAGCGCGTGGACGAAATGTACGCCGAACTCTACACCCGATCCTTCGGATTTGAAGTCGCCGCCCTGCGTTATTTCAATGTTTACGGTCCCCGCCAGCGACCTGACTCGATGTACGCCGCCGCTGTGCCAATCTTCATCCGCCGCATGTTGGACAACAAGCCCATCACCATTTACGGTGACGGCGGACAAAGCCGTGACCTGGTCAACGTCCGCGATGTAGTACAAGCCAACCTGCTTGCCTCGCAACATCCCGCCGCACCCGGACAAATCTTCAATGTTTGCACAGGCATCGAAACCCGCTTGCTCGACCTGCTTGACATCCTCTACGAGATTTTTCCCAATGCCCCCAAACACGTCCACGCCGAACCCCGCGCAGGCGACATTTACCGCTCCATTGGCACGCCCAAAAAAGCAATGGATACACTTGGCTTCAAGCCACAAGTGACACTTGCTGATGGGGTGAAAGAGGCGGTGGAAGTAATGAGAAGTGAGTAATGAGAAATGAGTAGCAACCAACTCATATCTCATTACTTGTAACTCGTATCTCGCCCCCATGTCCTCCCGTTCCCACGTCCGCAACCGCTTCGTCTTAATTGGCGACCTTGCCCT
>DYDH01000282.1 GCA_020717985.1 Herpetosiphon sp.
GGTCAAGATGTTTCTGCCGCCATCAGCAACGGTTTGAGTGGGGCAATGATTGACCGGCTGACTCTCAACGAGAAACGGTTGGACGGTCTTGCCAGCGACCTTCGTCATCTGGCGGAATTGCCCGACCCGGTGGGTGAACGCTTCGATGAGGCCATCCTGCCGAATGGTCTGCGCCTGCGCAAACAGCGTGTCCCAATTGGCGTGATGGGAGTCATTTATGAGTCGCGGCCGAATGTAACGATGGATGTGGCTGGACTGGCGATCAAAACTGGGAATGCTGCCATTTTGCGTGGCGGAAGTGAAACGATCCATTCGAACCGCGCTTTGATCGGCATTGTCCAACAGGCTTTGGCTGCCAACAATTTACCAGCGGATGTGATTCAATTCATCGATAGCCCTGACCGTGGACTGGTGCTTGACCTGCTCAAATTGCACGAATACGTCGATATCATTATTCCGCGCGGCGGAGCAAAACTGCATCAACTGTGCCGCGAGAATAGCCAGATACCGGTCATCACTGGCGGCATGGGAATTTGCCATCTTTTTGTGGATGAGACTGCCGATCTCGAAGCATCACTTCCATTGATCTACAACTCCAAAGTTCAGCGCCCCAGCGCCTGCAACTCCTTGGATACTGTTCTTGTCCATCGCTCGGTTGCGGAGAAGATGCTGCCGCAAATCGTGGAACATCTCGCCCCGGCTGGGGTCTCGTTCCGGGCCCATGAATCGGTTATCCCATATTTTGAATATTTGCCTGAATCGGTACAACTTGCCGGGCCGGATGATTTCGACATCGAATGGCTTACCCTGATCCTGGGTCTCAAAGTTGTGGACGGGGTCAGCGAAGCGATTGCCCATATCGCCGCCCACAGTACGGCTCATTCCGATGGCATCCTGACCGCAAATAGCGACAACGCGGCCCTTTTCATCAATGAAGTGGATTCGGCTGCGGTTTATGTCAATGCGAGCACGCGCTTTACTGATGGGGCGCAGTTTGGGTTGGGCGCGGAAGTGGCCATTTCAACCCAGCGCTTGCACGCCCGTGGACCAATGGGATTGCGCGAATTGACTACTTACAAGTGGGTTGCCGAAGGTGACTATCACGTCCGCGAATAGGATAGGAATTACAGATAATCCCCTAGCGTTGCTCAGGGGATTATCTGTGTAATAAATGAATGAAGCATGATTAGCAAAATGGAAATTATGGAAGGAACCCAATGTGCGACTCTTTTTCAAAAACCAGTGTTGGGACGCAGATAAACGCTGATTTACGCTGATTCAAAAGAATTTATCCGCATTTTTCTGCGTTTATCAGCGTCCAATAAAGGAGAATTTAAGAGTTGTGCATTAGGTGGAAGGAGAAAAATCATGTCAGAGCATTATCAACAC
The DNA here is from genome assembly GCA_020717985.1 of Herpetosiphon sp. Taxonomy (GTDB): domain Bacteria; phylum Chloroflexota; class Anaerolineae; order Anaerolineales; family Villigracilaceae; genus Villigracilis. Next base: position 1,390 of record DYDH01000282.1, read on the forward strand.
CTTGGCGTTTTCAGTGATTGGGTTGCCGCAGCGCGCGAAAAACAATCTCTTTTCCCAGTAGCAACTCCCGGAAAGGAAACCCAGGCTCTTATCCGTGACGCCTTGGGATTTTGTCACGAGGACGAAAATCCAATGCAAGTAAAGGTGGAAAGTAGTTGGGAAAAAGACGGCGTGATCGGGGAAGAGGTCTCCTGGTCAGTGGGATTTGGTCCACGCACCCATGCGTATGTACTCAAACCGGCGAATGCAAAAAGTCCACTGCCCGGGATGGTTGCCCTGCACGATCACAGTGACTTCAAGTTTTATGGGAAGGAAAAGATCGCAGATGGTCCGCAAGAAACCTTGCCTGTATTAAGCGACTTCCGCAAAGTCCCTTATGGCGGACGGGCGTATGCCAATGCGCTGGCGCGCGAAGGATTTGTTGTGCTTGTCCATGATGTATTCCTGTGGGGCAGCCGCCGTTTTCCTTTGGATACCATGCTTGAAATGATGGGCAGTAAAACAGCCGATCTATTACGGATGTGTAAAACTTCAGACGAAGTTGAGCTTTACAACACTGCCGCCTATTTCCATGAGCATTGGGTTTCAAAATATTGCACCATCCTTGGAACCAACATGGCCGGGGTTGTCGCTTTCGAAGATCGTGTTGCCTTGAATTACCTGCTCTCCCGCGCAGACGTGGATGCCGGACGCATTAGGTGTATTGGTTTATCCGGTGGAGGAAATCGCGCCGCCTTATTAAACGCTACTCACGATAGCATCCGAGCCGCGGTCATTATTGGTTTGATGACCACCTATCCGGCCTTGCTTGACCATAACATGTCCCACACTTGGATGTTGTTCCCTTTCGGCTGGTCACGCCACGGTGATTGGCCGGATATTGCCGCGTCCCGCGCGCCGCAGCCGTTGCTGGTTCAATATGATTTACAAGATGATCTGTTTACCGAACCCGGGATGCGGGAAGCGCACGCACGTTTGCAGGGTCATTATGCCAGTGTTGGAAAGCCTGATGCTTATACCGGACAGTTCTATCCCGGCCCGCACAAATTTGATTTGGAGATGCAGTCCGTGGCATTTGAATGGTTGAAGAAACAATTAAAATAACAAAACCGTCTTTTGAAGGTATCCGATCGCAAGATTTGTCTTGCGGCACGATCAAATTACGCCATCCACTCTTCCGGCGCGGACTGTAGTACGCCAACTGCTTTGAGTCCATCCTGGATCATCCTGTCAATCGCGGCTTGCATTTCGATCTCGCCGCGTTCCGAGGGGCCGACCTTTGGCAGGTATTCCCAAATTTGCGGCGGCAGGATGAACAGGATCGAAGCCGCGTAGGGACTCATGATCTCTTCCTGTTTTGGTTTTTCGATAATTCGTTTCACGCGCCAATCCGAATCCACATCCACACTGGAACGGTCGGTGAGTTCTTCGATTGTGCATTCCTTCAGGCTCATCACAATATCTGCCTGATACTTCTCCCAAGTTTGCACAAGTTTAAGCAGAGAGTTTTCTTCAAGAATGTAATCTGTTGCTACAACCATCACAGATTCATCTTGAATCCAATTCTGCGGCACAGACATCAGCGCATCACCATTGCCGCGCAATTCGGATTGATGAGCAAAACTCGCGGAGAGATTCCACTTCGAGCCGTCGCCGACATACTCAAAGATTTTTTCCTCCAAATGATTTGTCACAATGCAAATCCGTTCCACGCTCGCCTTTGCCACTGCGCACAAAACAAAATCCAATGTGGGACGTCCGTTGACTGCCAGCAGAGGCTTGGGCGTGACATCGGTGTATGGGCGTTGACGTTTGCCGCGTCCCGCCGCGAGTAAAACGGCAGACTTTATCATTGCATACCATCGCCCGTTTCCACAACAAAAACTTGTGATGGCAACTCAGGGTGAATTGCAGAAAACTTCTCCGCAATTTCCGCACAGGCATTTTCTGCCGAATCACGTTTTGCCAGCGCCACCACGCACCCGCCGTATCCGCCGCCGCTGAAACGACTTCCATAAACACCGTTTGTATCGGCGATAATTCCATGTAGTTGGATCAATACTTCGCTGCCTGATTCATAATTCCTGATGGATGACTCACAGGACTGATTCATCAACTGCCCGAAGCGCACCGCATCTGACTCCGCCCAAGCCTGTTTGCCCAAGTGGACACGTTCCACTTCGCCGAAAAAGTGTTGCGCCCGCTTACGGAGATTGTCAGGCAGGGACATTTTCTTCGCCTCGAAAATTTCACGCGGAACATCGCCCAGTTTCCACGCGCCATTTTGCAGGGACGATGCCGCTTCGCGACATTCCGCCACGCGGAGGTTGAATCCGCTTTTGGTGAGTTCACGCGAGATGCCCGAATATGCCACGATCCACACAGAGTCGCTTGAGGGTGAATCAAGGATCGGAGAAACAGAGCCAGCCACCGTGTCCAGGAAAAGAAGCGCGTTCTTCCTTCCATAAATAATGCTCATCGGGTCGAGCAGTCCGTTTTGCAATCCGAGTTCATTACATTCCAATTCAAAATCCAGATGGACAAGCTGCTCATTGGTAAGCGCAATATCGTTCACATCGGCGAGCGCCTTGAGATATGCCAGCCCCACCGAAGCGGACGAACTCAACCCCGCGCCGATGAGCGACCCCGTCACATGCGCCTTCATGCCGCGCTTAAGATTCAAGACACGCGCCGCCGCCTGAGCATACCGCGCCCAATGCAATTTATCAAGATCGCCGATAAAAAAAATTGTTTCGCCAAATTGATCGCTTGTGACGCGAATTTCCTTTGAATCAAGGGGCTGGTATTCAAGCCTAGTGCCGAGGTTGATGGTGCGCCCCAGGACCGCGCCGCCTTGATGGTCAATGTGCGCACCGATGGGACAGATACGATAGGGGGAAAAGAGGGTAATGGGTGGCATAAGATGGGGGAAGTTGCGAGTACTCAGCCGAGTTTATCATGAAGAGGTACGGTAATAAAAAAACGGGGCAAGCCGTAAAGCCTGCCCTGTTCCAAGTCTTATTCGTTTTGATTCGCAATCTAATAATTTTCACTCTTCGAGAATTGCCCCAGCCGCCAGTGGATCAAACCCATCGGTCCACTTTGTCTCTTTGTTATATATAGCCCCGTTCAGATCAGCGCCGCTCAAGATGGCGTCAACCAGGTCGGCATAGTGCAGGCGCGCGCTGTTCAGTTTGGTTCCGCTCAAGTCAGTTCCATGCAGGCTGGCATCGCTCAGGTCTGCCGCGGACAGATCTGCCCCGTGCAGATTAGCGCCGCTCAGATTGGTGTCGCTCAAGTTGGCATTGTTTAGATAGGCATAGCGCAGTCTGGCCGCGTTCAGGTATGCCCCGCTTAGGTCTGTTCCGCTCAAGTCCGCTTTGCTCAGGTCAGCGCCTGCCAAATTCAAGGGCTTCGGCTTCTGTAACAGCGCGTCAAGTTCATCTTGTGTATATTGCATTGTTTTACCTTTCAGTTCTTTATTATGGGAAGAGGATGGATTATCGGTAAAAATATTATATCTTGATACGCAAGCAGGACAAGCCATCAAACTTTACTCAAAAAAACCGCGTGGATATTTCAACTCTGCAGACAGAGTGATACACTTTCGGTTGAACGATGGTCACAAAATTCCTTCGCATACTTTTCGTTCAACGTCCCAGGCGGACGCTGTGAACGCTGCGAGGGCGCGGGCACGCTGACGGTCAAAATGCACTTCCTGCCCGATGTCGAAGTGCGTTGTCCCGCCTGCCGTGG
>DYDH01000283.1:0-4615 GCA_020717985.1 Herpetosiphon sp.
CAAAATATTCTGGCCTTAAGGCCAGAATATTTTGATTGTCGCTCACGGCGGCGTGCTGCAAACGTTGATTTGTCTCGCCCTCAAACTTCCACCGACGATGTACTGGCAATTCCACCTTTCCACCGCCTCACTTTCGGAAGTTGCATTTTATCCCGCAGGTGCGATTCTTAACTCGCTCAACGACACCAGCCACCTGCCAAAGTCGCCGCCAAAGAAAGCGTGGAATCCGCTCTCGCGAAAAACGCCCAAAAAGATTGACCACAGATAAACACAGATGAAAGGGATTTTTTATCAAACATCTGTGTCCATCCGTGTTCATCTGTGGTTGATTTGTCTGGAGAAAATCACATGACCGCAAAAGTATTGATGGTTCAGGGGACAAGTTCATCCGCTGGCAAGAGTCTGCTCGTGACTGCGCTCTGCCGAATCTATGCGCGGCGCGGAATCAAGGTCGCTCCGTTCAAGGCGCAGAACATGTCGAACAACGCAGCAGTTTGCGCGGACGGTTCCGAGATTGGACGCGCCCAAGCCTTGCAAGCCGCCGCCGCGGGTCTCGCTCCCACCGTGGACATGAATCCCGTCCTCATCAAGCCCGAAGCCGATTCGCGCTCGCAGGTCATTCTGATGGGTCGTCCGTGGCACACACTCGAAGCCAAAAATTATTACGAGAAGAAAGCCATCCTCTGGGAGTATGTCACCGCCGCCCTCGACCGTCTGCGCGACGCCTACGACCTCGTCATCGTCGAAGGCGCGGGCAGCGCGGCGGAAATCAATCTCAGGCGCGGCGACATTGTCAACATGGCGGTGGCGCGTTATGCCCAGTCGCCCGTCCTGCTCATCGGCGACATTGACCGTGGCGGCATCTTTGCCCAACTGCTCGGCACGCTCTGGCTGCTTGACCCCGACGAACGCGCCCTCGTGCGCGGGCTGGTGGTCAACAAGTTTCGCGGCGACCTTTCGCTCTTCTCCGACGGCGTGCAAATCCTCGAAGAGAAGGGCGGCGTCCCCGTCCTCGGTGTGGTTCCCTACCTGCGAAATTTGAACCTGCCCGACGAAGACGCTGTTTCTGTGGAAGACGCTTCGCGCAAGTCTAAAGAATTTGAACCACGGAGACACGGAGACACCGAGGAAAAACATAAAAATCTCCGTGACTCAGCGCCTCCGTGGTTAGGTTCTTCGATTGACATCGCCGTTTTGGCTTTGCCGCGCATCTCCAACTTCGACGACTTCGACCCGCTCAAAGCGGAGTCAGGCGTGACCTTGCGTTACGTTTCATCTGCCGCTGAATTTGGGACTCCGTCCGCAGTCATCATCCCTGGCACCAAAAGCACCATCGCCGATTTGGACTGGCTGCGTCAAACAGGCTTGGCGGAATCTGTCACGAAGTTCGCAAAAAACGGCGGCGCGGTGGTTGGAATCTGCGGCGGCTACCAAATGCTCGGTGAAGCGATTGCCGACCCGCATCACGTCGAATCCAAAGTAGAGCACACTGCGAGCTTGGGCTTGCTCCCCGTCCGCACAGAGTTCTCGAAGGAGAAAGCCACGTTTCAGGCGCAGGCGCGAATCAACTATCAGCGTGGATGGATGGCTCGGTTGGACGAATCAACCGTCAGCGGGTACGAAATCCACATGGGTGAGACTCCGAGTCAAACCGCGTGGTTGGAAATCATCTCTCGAAACGGTCAGCCAGTTAAAGTCGTGGACGGAAGCGTTTCGTCAGACGGTAAAATCTGGGGCTGTTATCTGCACGGGATTTTCGTCAATGATGAGTTTCGTCATGCATGGCTTGAAAGTTTGGGCTGGGAACGCCGCGCATCGTCGCAAAGTGAAATTTTCAATCAATCGCTGGAGATGCTCGCAGACGCAGTGGAAGGCGCGTTGAACATGGACTTGCTGGAGAAAATCATATGGGACAAATAACCTTGCTGCTCGGCGGCGCAAGAAGCGGAAAGTCATCCTATGCCCAACGGATCGCGGAGGAATCGGGCAAATCGGTGACGTACCTTGCCACCGCGCAGGCGCTGGATGATGAAATGTCGTCGCGGATTCAAAAGCATCAGTCCGAGCGACCCGCTCACTGGCAGACATTGGAGATTCCGCTCGATGTGGCGGCGCATGTCAGCGAAATCAAATCCGACCTCGTGATTTTGGATTGCATGACCCTGCTCACCACCAACCTGCTGATGAAGTTCGAGAAGGACGAACTCGTGGACGAAGCCCCCTTCACCGAAGCCGTTTACAAAGAAGTGGCTGATTTGCTCATCGCCATCCGCGCGGGCAAACCCGACTGGCTGATTATCTCAAATGAAATCGGCTTGGGACTTGTCCCGCCCTACCAAATGGGGCGCGTCTACCGCGACCTGCTCGGCTGGGCAAATCAACGCCTCGCGCGCGAAGCGGACAAGGTTCTCTTTTTAGTAGCGGGAATTCCGATGGCGGTGAAGTAAGTTTTATCCGCGCACAAAATAAATAATCGAAACGATCACGCCAATCGTCACCACCGTCCACCTCAGCGTGGACGGTTTGATTCTGCCCGCCAGTCTGCCGCCCACTGTCCCGCCAATCAACGCGCCAACAGCCATGACCAGTGCGGCAGACCAAGCCACCTGACCAGAAAAAAGGAAGAAGATGGCAGTGGCTAGATTCGTGGCAAATGAAATGGATTGTTTCAAGGCGTTCAAGCGCGTGAGCGAATCTTCGAGAGTCAGACCGAGCGCGGCAATTAAAATCACGCCCAAGCCTGCGCCAAAATATCCGCCATAGATGGAGCCTGTGCCGGTGACGAGCCATGTCCATTTTTCGAGATTGCCTTTGTGATGCTCGCTCAATCGCCGCATGATCCACGCGCGGACGGGGTCTTGAATTGCGAGCAAACCCGAAGCGAGCAGGATCAAATAGGGAACCAATTCCTTGAAAAGTTTTTCTCCCGTTTGCAAAAGTAAAAATCCGCCCAGCAAGCCGCCGACAATGCTGGCGGGGATAATTGTCCACAGCCTGCGTTCCTGTCCGCGCAGGTCGTTTCGTTGGGCAAAGGTGCCGCCGAAGTAGCCGGGGCAAAGTGCCACAGTGTTGGTGATATTTGCCGCCACGGCAGGCACGCCCACCGCAACCAACAAGGGAAATGTAATGAGTGTGCCGCCGCCTGCAAGGGCGTTGACGATACCCGCTGCCAGTGCGGCAAGAAAGACAAGGATAAAGTCAAATCCGGTGAGCATGTTTACTCGATTGCTCCGCGCAGTTTTCGCGCAAGTTTTCCAAAGCGCGGCGTGTAGCGGATGTCATCATTTCGCGGGCGCGGAAGGTCAACTTCAATTTCCAATTTTATTTGCCCGGGGCGCTGGGTTAATACCAGAACCTTATCCGCGAGAAATAATGATTCGTTGATCGAGTGCGTCACCATGATGACCGTCTTTTGTTTTGCCTGCCAGATGCGCGACAACTCGACCCACATGCGTTCGCGGGTGATCGCATCCAGCGAAGCAAAAGGCTCATCGAGCAGGAGCAGGTCGGGGTCGTGGATCAGCGCGCGGGCAATCCCCACACGCTGCGCCATTCCGCCGGAAAGGTCGCGCGGCCATGAATCCTCGAATCCGTTCAATCCAACCAGTTCGATCATCTCCTGCGCTTTGATGCGCGCCTGCGATTCGTCCATACCTTCCAGTTCAAGCGGCAGTTTGATGTTGTCCATCACCGTGCGCCAGGGCATGAGGTGCGCCTGCTGAAAGACCATGCCGATGCGCGGCTGCTGGCTGTGGATAAAGTCCACCTGCCCCGTTGATGGTTTCAACAATCCCGCGATGATCCGCAAAAGGGTGGTCTTGCCCGACCCCGAAGGTCCGAGGAAACATATAAAATCACTCGGACATACTTCGAATGAAATATTATCCAGCGCGCACAGTCCGCCGTTGTTATCGGGAAACACAACGGAGAGATTTTTTACGGTGAGAATGGGAAGATTTTTCATGGCGGTATTTGCAGCGTGTTCCGTTTTGTATTTTCGATACACGCAACACGCATCATTCCCTACGGCACAAACTGATTCGTGAACGCTTTGCTCAAATCCATTTTATCTGAAACCAACCCCATCTCCATCAAAACGGCTTGCATGTTTTCCCATGCCTTCGGGTCTGAATATCCGAGATGGTCTGACTTCCACAATTCAATGGATGTGGCGAGGATTTCCTTTTGTACGGTTTTGTCGAGGTCGGCGAAATTTGGAATGTAGGTTGCGCTCAGCGCATACGCGTCATCAGGATTTTCGATGGCGTATTTCAATCCTTTCAAAAATGCGCCCACGAACGCGCTAACCAATTTCGGATTCTCCGCGATCACTTTTTCGCTTGCCAAAATTCCGTTCGCGGCCAAATGCACAGAATCAGCCACGCGCAACTCGGTCACATCAAAGCCCTGCGCCTTCAACTGGATCGGCTCGTTCGCGGTGTAGCCAACCACAATGTCCTGCTTGCCCGCGGCGACCAATTCCACCTGATTGAAACCGACCTCCTCCAACTTCACATCCGATTCACTCAAGCCCTCAGAAAACAGCAGGGCGCGCAAGCCAATGTAATTCGCGCCGAAGAGTCCGGGCAGTCCGATCCGCTTGCCCTTCAAATCC
>DYDH01000283.1:4667-5129 GCA_020717985.1 Herpetosiphon sp.
GCTGATACCACGCGGCAACATACGTCACCGGCACTTCCTGCGCGCGCGCCAGCAAAACCTGCTCGCCCGAAACCACCGCAAACGGCAGTTCGCCCGCGCCCACCAATTTCACGCCGTCGGTCTCGAACGAATAATCCATCTCGATCTCGATTCCAGCTTCTTTGAAATATCCCTTTTCGATGGCGACATAAAAAGGCGCAAACTGGATATTGGCAATGTATCCGATCGGCAGACGGATGTGAGTCAACGGATCCGATTCATTCTGCGGCTGTGGGCTGGTACAAGCCGAGAGGCTGATTGCCAGCCCAAGCAGTAGATAAACTAATTTCTTCAACATGGTGTCTCCTAAAAATAATGCTCAGACGTTCAAACGTCCAAACGATTTTGCCATTTCAAAAATCTTCTTTCGAGCAACGTAACGATTCCATACAACGACAACGCCAGCGCGACCAGCATCATCAC
>DYDH01000050.1:0-11445 GCA_020717985.1 Herpetosiphon sp.
CACCTTGGAAGATAATTACAGCGATCCCAATAAGAATGGAGAGTAGGGAAAATATATTTTCGCTTACGAAAACCCAGACATTCTTTTTTTTCATGAAAATTCTCCTGTCCAATATAATTTCTTAAATATCTTGGACCTCAATTACCTTATTTTCCGTAAAGCATTTTAATGCCGCTAACACGTCTGTAAATTTCTAAAAAGTCTTTCGTTTCGCAATCATTAAAATATTTGTCAATCATATTAATCTGTGCGTATCCAGATTGTATTGGCAAAAAATTGCTTAGCAGGGTTGGACCTCCTGCAGTTCTAATTATACAATCTAATTTTTTAGGAACCCAAAAATTAGTAAAAGAAAACGCATGCTTGTTTTTTGATAAAGCTGCCTCTAATTCATCAAATGGATCGTATCCAATAAGCAAATACAGGTCAAATTTATTAAATGATGTAGTAGTCCGGCAAATCTCTTGTGTTGCTTTCAAAAGTCGATCTGGTATTAAAGATGGGTTGCCAGCCATATAAACACGACACTCGTAATTATTGCAAAGTTGAGGCAGAACTTCAGACACAAAGTAGGTTTCAGCGTCTATAACAGCTTGTAAATCCTCTCTTTGGCGACTTAAGTTATCCTTACTTAGAAGATAAACACTAACTATTTTAATTCCGTAATCGAAGGTTTCGCGAAGGAACTTATCTATGTTGATCATGGTAAGTTTGTAGGCGGACAAATAATCCGCATTATTCCTTTTCGCCCAACGTCTGTTTCCATCAGCAATCAGCCCAACATGATTAATTTCCATTTTTGTCCTCCATCAGATTATCTTCAATAGAAGTTATTATTTTTTTTGAAAGTTGCTGTAGTTTCTTAAGCCACCTTGAAATTCAAATGATGATTTGAATAATATCGTATCTGATTATAGCATTACTATACGTGATTATTCATAATTTGGTAATGATGTGATTTAATGGGATTTGCGAAGCGATTTGCAAGTCATGCTGCTAACAAAATTAGAAAGGATAAGCAATAATGAGACCTATACTCGGCGGAGTCCGATTCGAGAATGTCTCTTTCCATTATTCCGATGACCCGACATTGGTCCTCGATCAAATTGACCTGGATGTGGAAGCGGGCGAGACTGTCGCATTTGTGGGGGAGACGGGCGCGGGCAAGACGACCATCGTGAAACTATTGACGCGTTTCCATGATCCAACCGATGGCTGTGTGCGCGTGGACGGCGTGGATTTGCGCACGGTGACTCAGCAATCCCTGCGCCGACAGATGGGCATGGTGCTGCAAGACTCATTTCTATTCAATGGGACGGTGCGTGAGAATATTTTATTCGGCAGACTGAATGCGCGTGATGAGGAAGTGGTCGCGGCAGCGCAGGCGGTGGGTGCGCATGATTTTATTATGGGATTGAGAAACGGCTACGAGACTTCAGTGGAGGAAGGCGGTGTTCTGCTAAGCGTGGGACAGCGACAGTTGATCTCGTTTGCGCGCGCCTTGCTGGCCGACCCGCGTATTTTGATTTTGGATGAAGCCACATCCTCGGTGGATATTCAGACCGAGCAGACCATCCAAGCCGCGCTGGCGAAGTTATTGAAGGGACGCACATCCTTTGTGATCGCGCACAGGTTGTCCACCATCACAACAGCGGACCGGATCGTGGTCATTCACGATGGGAAGATCATCGAGCAGGGCAGGCACGGTGAACTGCTGTCGAAGCAGGACATGTATTATGAGTTATACAAGACAGGATTTCAGGAATAGGCGAATGCATGTACGATGGAAAATCATGGAATATATATTTCGCATGTGCTGGCGCTGATCTCACATCGTGCCACTTCTTCTTTGAGCCATAACACGCGGAATTGGGTGGAGCCTTCCTTGGGATTCCAGAAAAACAATTCGGGGTTTTCCTCTTTACTTGGCTGAATGATGCTTGCATAAGTACCATGACAGTCGGGCGGATCAATGTAGGGCGGGTCTTCATCCCTGTATATTTTTATACTGACGCAGTGTTTTGACGGGATGTACTTGAATTTGTTATTTTCCCAACGGTAGCCGGGAAACGTGTCCGTCGGCTGGTCATTTGCGTCAAGCCTTTCGAAACTAAAACCAGATAAACTGCGCGATTCGCGCGAGCGGTTTAGCATGTGAAAACTTGTATCGTTCCATAATAATGTCAGGTTATTTCCATCTGGATATTTGACGGTGGGAATCCCAGGGAGTGGAATAGATACAGAATCAGAAGTTGGCGTAATGCTCGGCTGTTCCGTTGGGCTGTCTGTTGCCACTGCTGTCGGGATGACGGTCTCGGTAGAAGTTGGCGTGAAAGTTAGAGTGGCAGTCGGCGTGGTGGAAGGAACAGAAGTTAGGCTGGCGGTTGATTGGGCTGGGGTGTCCGTCAATGTTTGAGTTGGCAGAACAGGCACATCGGTCAGGGTTGGAGGCGGGGAGGTAAATGTAGAGGCGGGAATATTCCTTGTGGCGAAGAATCCGCTTTTCGTGAAGTACCAGCCCCCGATCCCCAATAAAAGAAGAAGCAGGAGGATAAATATCCAGCGGTTTTTCTTTTTAGGCTCCTTAGTATCTCGCGCCGTGGCGGCGGGTATATCCGCAATGGGTCTATAAATCGTGTCGCCTTTTTTCTTTGGCTTCAAGTGTTTTGTCATCTGGTCCACTGGGACCCTGTTGTGCCTTATTGTCGGCACGCCAACAGGCAGGGGAGGCAGTGACATCTTTGGCGATGAACTTGTGGATTTTAAGGCTTCACCCAATGAGGACATTAATTGCGCGCCCGATTGATAACGGTTTTTCGGATTTTTTTCCAATGCCTTGAGGATGACAGCTTCGACGGCGGGGCTGATCTCAGGGTTGACGCTGCGCAGCGAAGGCGGGGCTTGTGTGATATGCAGCAGGGCAATACTTGCGGGGGAGGCATCGTTGAATGGGACTGCGCCAGCGAGGGCTTCGTATAAGATAACACCGAGTGAATATAGATCGGACTGTGGAACCGCATCCGCCGACCTTTTGGCTTGTTCGGGCGATATGTAATGGGGTGTGCCGAAAATATTTCCCATGGAGCCATCGCTTACTTCAAGCGCCATGCCAAAATCTCCAAGCAAGACACGCCCATCCTTTGCGATCAAGACATTCGAAGGTTTGACATCACGATGGATCACTCCCTGGCGATGAGCATAGTCAAGCGCACTGGCAATGGCGTTGCCGATGCGTAATATATCATCGTTCGGCATTTGCGCGCCTTCCTCGGCATAGGCAGACATCACCGTTGAGAGGTCGTCTCCATCCACGTATTCCATGACATAGTATGAATAGCCCAGTTCGTCGCCGGCATAATAGATCTGGATGAGATTCTCATGACGCCAGTTGGCCATCATGCGCGCTTCATTTACAAAACGGGTGGTATAGGCGGGATCGTTTTTGTAGCGTTTATCAATTACTTTTATGGCAACAGGACGCTGGAGTTTGATGTCATGCCCATAGTAAACAGTGGCCATGCCGCCCTGCCCTAGCAGACGCTCCACACGAAAATTTGCAAGTTGTTGTCCGATCATTGGATCTTTCATGAATTTTCTGTGTTCCGTTTCTTGGCTTTGGATGAGGGCAGTGTTTCCCTGCTGGCAATCGTGATACGGGAAAGGTCGTGAATATAGGCGTTGAAGCCTTCGGCGTAGGCATCGAGATAATCCTGGGTAATCATGTTCGCAAGGTCTTTACGTCCAATGGACAGCAATGTTGTCACCTGCGGACGGAAGTCGCGCAGGTGAATGCGCATGACACCCCTCGCGTCGGTCATTACTCCCCAGGCAAGTTGTTTTTGGGAATTATCATCCTTGGCTGTGATGAAGCGGGTCAGTGTGCTGGTCGGCACGACTGCGCCGACATTGGAAAATACCTCGCGCCCTTTGAGAATATTATTCAGCAGTTCAAACCGTTCGGGAATTTTATCCAAAATATGCTGGAGAGCAAGAGGCAGATGAGCAAGCAATTTGATCGCGCCGACACTGGCGCTCTCGCCCTGAATGGCAATCTCTTTTGCCCTGTTCAGGATGGCGCCAAATCCTGCAAGCGATGCAAGATATAACCTTTGAAAATGATCAAACCCCGCGTACATGGCGGCGCGGTCTTCCGTGGAGTCTTCGTAGGCGGAGAGCATCTTCATGGTCTGTGCGTGCAAACTGAGCAGATTCAACTCGACCAGCGGGACTTCCATGTTAAGTGGATAGATGCGTTCACGCGGGACTTTGAGACTGGCATCCATCGGAATCAAGATCGCAGGGTTGGTGCGGCTTGCCTCTTCCACCAGTTGACGGAGGGAGGCGGCACGCTCCGCGTCAGGTTGTGCGGCAGCAAGCTTGTTTATTTCAGATAATAATCTTTGCGAAGGCTTGTAGGTGACAGCATGGATGGCGCGATATAAAATAAGCAGGTCGTTGATGGTCAGTTGAAGCAGGTCGTTTCTTTGTTTGAACTGTTTGCGTAAGTTGACGCAGTCTTTGAGTTTAACCCGATCTGTTTCCGCGCCTGCTTCGGCTGAAACACGCGGAGATTGTTGGATCAAGTCAAGATCAGACGTTTGCATTTGAAGCGTGAGGGATGTGTAGGTGCGAGTCTCTGCCGGGGTGGGGGAGGGGAGCAGACTCAAATAGCGCGCCCATGAAAGCGCTTCGTTCGTCATGATCTCGGACAGGGCTGTGCCCCAGGCTCCGTCAAAAAAAATGTGCGATTGATCAAAGACGATGGTTTCGCCTGTGTCGAATATGGTCAATGCGTGTGATCCAATGCCGCGTTCCGCCTGGCGCAATTCTGAAAGTGGCAGCGAGCGCGGACGGACATCCGTTGAAATGAGGATGGGCGCAAATCGCAGGTTGTCGAGGTCGTTCACAAACATGGGACTAAGTTTGCCGCGCAAAGCGGGCAGGGTGGAGCGTTTTATCCGCGCAAGGGATGCCAGTTGCGAAGGCGATGATGACGAAGGAGACTTAAACAGAGACGCCGCCTGTGCGCGGGCAGTCATTACATCCAAAGGTTTATTTGAGCCTTGTTCGCAAACAGGAAAAAGGTAATAACCATGCCCATGGATAACGCCAATTTGCGCCTCCGCCAGGTTGAACGGAACACGAGTTTCACCATACAGTCCGGGTTCCAAGTAAGCCAGAATTGACATTTGTCTCTGATAGGCGCCAAGATCGCGGTTCGTTGTTAGTTCCAATTTTGTCAGCCATTTTTTGTGGGCTGAAACCGGCAAAGAGTCCAGGTTGTTTTTCAGGAACTGTTCGAATTTGTATCGCCGATAGGCGGGGTATTCGAGTTCGGGGGCGTCCTCTTCGCGGCGATAAGGAAGTTTTATCTGCCATTCACGATGCAGACGCTTGGCGCGCGCACTGTTTGACTCTTCCAACAAAGAGATCGCGACGCGCTCCATCCATTCATTTTCAAGCAGGGAATTATATTGATGCAGGCAGGTCACCGACGCCATGAGCCACGCAGTCAGACGGTCCACCGGGCTGAGCTGAATATTATGCTGGCGGAGCAGGGTGTCGAATCCATGTGTTTCGTTTGTATGGCGCGCTGTATCTTCACGCAAAGCATACCCTGCATAAAACTGCCACACGCCCTCTGGGAATGCCGATTCAGTGTCCTTGCCCGCAAGTTTAAGTAAATTTTGATAGCCCCAAATAATGGCAGCCGGACCTGCAAAGATCGCACCGTACATGGCGGAATCCAATATCTGTTCCACGCCGCTGAATAAGGCATTGACATCCTGCTGCATCTTTTGGACAGGAATTCGACGCCCGGGCAGGCGGGCAAGCCCGCTCAAGATCATCCCTGGCACATTACCCGCAGGCATGACCTTTGAGATCAGTTCCACAACCGCATCCACTTCAGGCAATGAGAGCCGCGATAATTGCTGGACCGAGATGTTCCTGGCAACTGTCCGCAGATCTTTTGCGGTGGACTGAGTGGCTTGCTGATAGCTTGGTTTTTTGTCGGTCATCTTTGAGGCGCCTGGGTTCTGCAAGTTTGCGAATTATATAGTACTTCCATTCATTCATGGCCATTATTTTTCTATCAAAAATGTTATTTATAAGGATTCAACTACAAAGGCAAAAAAGGAACACAAAGTGAAGCCCTAATAAACTTAATGCCCTTTGCGGTAAAAAATTCTTGTACAAAAAGCAAGCATTTCACTTTATAACCGTGTAGAATCAAGATATGAGCATACTTACATTCAAAATTGACCCGTCAGGAAACCTGCAAATCCGAACACAGGCGAAGACACTTGATGAAATGACACGTGAGTTGGAGCAGGGGTTTTACACCACCTTTAGTACGCTCTCGCATGGTACAAAAGTTTTGGGGCTACATGCGCATTTACAAAGGCTATATGTTCCAGCCATGGAGCATGGACTTAAGCCTTCAGTCAGCGAGACAGTCCTACGGATTAGAATTGCCGAACTCGCAAAAGCGAATCTGCCAAAGGAATCCCGTGTCCGCCTGATCCTTGCGAAGAACGACGGCTCGATCCATGTCGGCATTCAGCCGTTCACGCCAATACAAGAGTCAATTTACCAAAACGGTGTGAAGGTGGTCAGCGCAGAATTGGCGCGTCAGTCTCCGCGCGTAAAAGATACCGGATTTATCACATCGAGTATTGACCAGCGCAAGCAGGTCGGCAGGGATGTTTTTGAAGTTTTACTTACAAGGAATGGAAAAATCCTGGAGGGAATGACATCCAATTTTTATGCCATTAATGGAAAAACGCTTATTACAGCGCAAAGCGGAATTTTACTCGGCGTGACACGGCGCGCCATCCTCAGGCTTGCGAGAGGGCAGGGGATGGCTATTGAGTATCGCGCGCCAAAATTGGGCGAAAATTTTAGCGAGGCATTTCTCACATCCAGTTCGCGGGGTGTGGTGCCGATCGTGTCCATTGATGATAAACCTGTGGGGCAGGGGAAGGTTGGCAAATGGACGAAAATACTCTCGAAGGCGTATCAGGCTTACATCGAGGAAAGAAGCGAGAAGATCGTCGAATAGTTTCGCTGCTTTGTTTTCTTATCCTGCATTAAGTACTGTATTCAACGCTTTTTATTTTCAGTCACAGTCATTTTTCTTGATAAGCATAACCAGTATTTGAGAAATATTGCTCGATATATACTTCTGCCTCGTCAGGCGATAAACCTGGTACATCAACTCTGTCTCGACAGCCTTCACAATATAAAATTACATACTCTTCCTTTGCCGCTTTGTATTCATGGACATGAAAGGCTATTTTCACGCCTTTGCTTTCAAGGAATGCAAGCATGCGTTCGTTTTGATACAGGGTTAGTTTATGATTTTTGGCATCTTTCAATGCATTACAACTTGCGCAGGCGGGGACACAATTACTGACCGTAGTACCTGCAACGCTGACTGGCAGATAATGTTCTATGAATTCATAATCACGCTCACCGCAATATGCACACTTGCGGTTGAAATATTCCAGCGTTTCCAGCCATTGCTCCAGAGTCAAATCGTGTCTTGCGCTTGCCTGCTTGGCTCGTCGATTTTGTCCGCGTATTTTCTGCTCCGTCGTCCACTTTTTTCTCATCATTTCCTCCTGTTGAAAATCTCATCGTAAGCTTTGTCGGCTTCTTCGCCTATATGCGTGTAGCGGTTCGTTGTGGTGATGCTGCTGTGCCGCGCAAGTTCCTGTGATAATTTGATGTCCCGCTTGGCGAGGTAGGTCATGGTAACAAAATAATGGCGAAAGTCATGCACACGGACAAGGTTGCGCTCGACGCCAGCCTCTTCGATTCTGCCTTTGATTCCTTGTTTCGGGTCGCCTTTGATCGCCGTCCACATGCCACTGGCGCTGATGGGTCTGATCTTCTTGCTGGCTCGAATATCGTGACGTAAAAACACAGGTTGGGACTTCAAAGGCATACGCGTGTTGGGTTCGATGGAGGCACATGCACGATGATATTCACGCAATGCCTGCATGGAACGTTCCGAAAAGCGGACAACAGCCTGTTTGTCGCCTTTGCCGATGATGATGGCATGAGATTCCATCCAGTCAATATCTCCGCGTTTCAGGGCGCACGCTTCGGAGATTCGCAGACCTGTATCAGCGAGCGTCAACACAAAGGCGCGGTCACGCAGGGCTGGCAGGTCGCCGCTCAGGTGGCTGCAATATTCGATGACTTTTTCCACGGAGTCACGGTCGAAATTGACCATGCGTTTGCCTTGCTTGCGGGAGAAGCGGAGAAGCCTCTGGATTTCCGCCAAATCCCTCGAACGGTGGAAGGTGTAAAGTCCAACCACTGCTGTGCGCCAAATTTGTTTTGTGGAAGGGGAGTATTCTTTGATGGCAGAAAGAAACACTGCAAAGGTGTCAACAGTAAGCGGCGCATCTTCACCGACAATATATGCGAAGCGTTTGAGAGCATAACGATAGGCGTCAATTGTGTTCTTGGAAAGGTCCAGCGCGGACAGGAAGTGGTCTATTTGCTCTTTCATGAGGATTTTTCTCTCTCTATTTATGATAGCGTATAATACTAATTATATTCAATGATAGAGGTAAAGTCAAGGGCGTAATATTGGGACGCGCCGCCCCGCTCCCCTGCTGGGATTTTTTGTAGTTGAACGTTGCAGGTCAAAAGTTGAAATTCCAAATCAAAAAGAGGAAAGCGAATGCTAATCTCATTCATCATTTCTCCTTCATCTTTCATCCTTGTTTTATTCTCCCCCAACCCACCAAGCGCAGATGCGTCGCACCATGCTTAGGTGGACAAGCCTACTCGTTGATATTCGTCAGATTATGCAGATTTGCCACTCAATGGGTCATGAAAGATAGGCGGGCAATATTTCGGCTAATTATGTATCCCCTCCCCCATTGCATAGGACTAAATATATTTTATTGGCAACTTGCGCAATACTTTACAACTTCTCTTCCAGGCGAAAAACACTAAAAGTGAAAATGGTATAGAATTGTATATCAAGGGTAGGGTATTCATAGGCGAAACGATCCTTTTTAACAATCCCTTCACACTATAATACCAACCTTATTAAGGAGAAAATATAATGGATATGAGAACGAGAACGATTATTTTGTGGTCAGGTGTTGCGATCCTTGTTGTTGCCGGGGTTGTTACACTCTCTTTTGCTTTTGGCGGATCCAAGGATACCTCCGTGGAGGATGTAAACGCGGCCTATACGAACGCCGCCTTTACGATTGTGGCTCAACAACAAACCTTGCAGGCAGGGATGCCTTCCGCAACGCCCAATCCAACGCTAAGCCTGCCAACTGCCACCCTGACCCTGCTTCCGGCCACTTTTCAGCAACAAGCACCTGCTCTTATTCCGACTGCCAAACCTGCGGCTGGCGGCGCTGTAACTGGAGGCGTCACAGGCTGTGACGTTGCTGTTTACGTCAGCGATGTGACCATTCCCGATGGAACCACAATCCCGGCCGGGCAGTACTTTACCAAGACCTGGAAGGTTTCCAATATAGGCTCCTGTACGTGGACGGCTACTTATCAACTTGTTTTTGTTTCCGGGGATAGCCTGGGCGGGAAGGCAACGGCCATTGGAAAAACTGTCGCTCCAGGCGAGTCGGCGGATGTTTCAGTTGAGTTGACTTCCACATCGGCTGCTGGAACCATTACAGGAAATTGGAAATTGTCAAATGACAAGGGACAGCCGTTTGGCGATACTCTCTCGGTGGTGATCAATTCGGGTACAGCGCCAATTTCCACTGTGGGCGCTGAAATAGCCACCACTTCCATACCGGTGGCAACCACTGAAGTTCCCACGGATACTCCAGTGCCAATAACTGTTGTTCCATAATCCTGTTGATGCAAAGTAGTAGCGACTTTAGTCGCTTTGTATCGTAAAAAAAATACGACTGAAGTCGTTACTACGAATTTTTACTTTACCAACTCCGCCAAACTTTCCGCAATAATATCCGGCGCGGGACTCCACGCCTCTGCCTCTTCACGGGTCGAGACGCCGCTCAACATTGCCGCAGTCGGACATCCCACCGCCTGACCTGAAGCAATATCGGTTTCGAGTCTATCGCCGACAATGAGTGTATCTTCCTTTGTTGTGCCAAGTATCTCCAGCGAGAGTTCCATCATAAACGGCAGCGGCTTTCCCGCCACAATGGGTTCGACGCCTGTTGCAGTGGTGATCACAGATAACCACGATCCAGCCCCGGGGATTTCTCCGCGTGGAGTGGGAAAGGTTCGGTCTGTGTTGGTGGCGTAAAATGGGACGCCGGCACGCACCAACAGGGTGGCTTCTGCCACCTTGTCAAAATTAATGGTGCGATCTATCCCCACCACAAGAGCCTGCGCTTCGGGGGCATTTTCAGTGGAAAGGAGTTCAAACCCCTTTTCTTCCAACGCCTCACGCACCCCCGGCCCGCCGATCATAAAGACTTTTGTTCCCTTGGGATATTTATGAGCGAGCATATGCGCCACTGCCAGGGCGGAAGTGACCACCTGTGAAGCTTCCACTTCCACGCCAAGGCTCGACAATTTTTGACGATAGTCTTCGGGCGTCTTTGTGCCGTTGTTGGTGGCAAACACAAATTTCAGTCCGCGCTCACGGATGCGCGCAAAGGTCTCAGGCAGGTTACCGATCGGCGCGTCCGCTTTCCAGACGACGCCGTCCATATCAAGGATAAGTGCTTTTATGTTTGTAGGGATCATTATTTTAATTTCCGATTTCCGTTTTTAGATTTTATATTTGACCTCTTGCAAAAGTAGCAGGCTGGTTTTCACAAAAAGCTTTATCCGCGAATTCACGCTGATCCGCACGAATTTTTTGAACATTTCGCGCAGATTAGCGAAGATTAGTAGACGAAAAAATACTTACGCAAGAGGTATATTTACAAATTTATTTACCACTTCTCACTACCAACTTTTTACTTCTTCCACATTACTTTCCAAACTTTCTCACTAAATATTTCAGCACAGGCTTGTCAATCCATTTTGCGTTGGGGTCGGCGCGCTCTTCGAAATTCTCGTTTCCAATGAAGGCAGTGTAAGCGTTCTGAAAAGTCACATTCTTCTTCAAATACCCTTCGCGTTTCAAGATCGCCGTGATTTGTTCAAGCGGCTTTCCTATTAACGAAACGCGTTCATTCTCAGGGCTTTGACCAAAATACAAACGATGCAATTCGATCAGTTCACCGAGACGCGGCACCGGGTCTTCATGATCGTCCACGCGGTAATCCATCCAGCGGTCAATAAAGCCTCCGTACCCGCCATTGGGTTTCGTCACATAGATCGCCGCGGATTGTCGTCCGCGCTTATCGCCGCCCGCGCGATCGCCAGCCAAAAGAGCCGCATATAAACGGTCAGGCAGATCACCCTTGGTCGCAAGGAATTTCTTCTCCATCGCGGGCACAACTCTTGCGCTTGTCAGAATATTTC
>DYDH01000050.1:11453-20695 GCA_020717985.1 Herpetosiphon sp.
GCATATCCATTGCCTGTCACGCCGCCCGCCCATGGAAAACATCCACCGCCTGTAAAAGTTGCCGCATGACCTTGCGCATCCACCAAACCAACCTGGCGCAGCTCGCGTCCGGGATCATCCATGAGCAGTTTTGCAAGCGTCTCATCAGCAGAGACTCCGTCTGCCATCATTTGCAGTCCGCGCGGGCCAAATGATGTGTTTGAAAAAGATTGAGTTGCCACTGCTCCCCTTCCAATGGCGTCTGCCTGTGCCCACGGCACAACAGCCCCCACCGCCGGAAATTTTGACGCAACGGCAACGCCCCATGTTTTTTCTTTCAGGTCACATGCAACAATTGAAAATGTCATATTTGATGTTCGGTCTCCGGATTTTGAATATGCGCCATTATAAACGCAAGCCCCCAAAGATTTCTCTTCAGGGGCTTACCTTACCAATTACTAATTACCAATCACAAATTTACTTCTTCTCTGGCAGCTCAATGATCTGATCAACCAATCCATACTCCACAGCCTGTTGCGCATCGAGATAATAATCGCGGTCGAGGTCGCGCTCGATCACTTCAAGAGGCTGTCCTGTATGCTTGGACATAATGCCGTTGAGCAGGGTCTTCAAGTTCATGATCTGTTTGGCTTGAATTGCAATGTCCGTCGCCTGTCCCTGTGCGCCGCCAAGAGGCTGGTGCATGTGGATGGTGGCATGTGGCAGGGCATAGCGTCTGCCCTTCGTACCAGCAGTCAGCAAAACGGTACCGAAGGAAGCGGTGACGCCGACAGCCACAGTGCTGATCGGATTTGTGATGATCTGCATCGTGTCATAGATCGCAAGTCCCGCGTATATCTGTCCGCCGGGCGAATTGATATACATACGGATTTCCTTTTCAGGATCTTCGTGATTCAGGAAAAGCAGCTGTGCCACGATAACATTGGCAACCTGGTCATCAATCGGCGTACCAAGAAAAATAATCCGCTCTTTGAGCAGGAGTGAGTAAATGTCATAAGCGCGCTCGCCGCGGCCTGTATTTTCAACGACCATCGGTACTACATTTTTAAAATCTGGGATCATGTTTGTCTCCTTTTGATGGGACGATGATACACAAGGAATGTTTGATTTTTGTTAAAGTTTGATAGAAAATGTCATTGCAAACACACTTGAAAAGCGCGCCTGCAATGACTGATATTTTTTTTGATGAAGAACCGTTTCCAAGCTGACCCTGAACCTGTCAGCCATCAAAGAGCAGATTCTACTCTGCGGGTCGCAAAGCGTCCTGCTCACTCTCTGCTGGGGCAGTTTCTTCCTTTGCCTCATCAACCACATCTTCGATGACTGCCTCTTCAACAATAGGCTTGTACTCACCTATTGCAATTGACTTAAGCATATTCAATGCTTTGCGGGTCATCACCCGACTTGCAGATTCCATCGCAATGGCTTCACTTAATTGCTTCTGTCCCTTTTTGCCGCCGGGCAGCTTGGATAAATCCATGCCCTGCTGGACAAGTCCCATGAGGGTGTTATTGTATTCTTCCTCAATCGAAGTATTGTCTATTTGTATGTTTTCCTTGCGGACGATCTCATCAAGCAGGAGACCGCGCTCAAGGCGTTTCTTCGCGACGGGGTTTACTTCCTCTTCAAGGAATTTTTCGCGTGTCGTTTCGCGCATCTTGAAATAGGTTTCCAGATCCATGCTCTGCTGCGCAAGGCGGTTGGAAAGATCAGATAAAACATGCTCACCTTCATGCTCGATCGCATGTTCGTGATACTTAATGGTTGCGCCTTCCTTGACCTTTTCGATTAGGTCAACGAAATATTGATCGTCATACGTATCCTGTGAGTGCTTTAACACATCCTTCTTTACGGCGTCCTTGAGCTCATCCAGGGTTTCGCCAGCGCCTACCTTTTTAGCCAATTCATCATCAAGGTCTGGCAGGATCACACCGCGTACAGTCTTGACTGTGGTTTCGATCTTGACGCTTTTGCCTTTTAGTTCTTCCACTTCCCAATCTTCAGGAAAACTGTGTTCGATGGTTTTGCTTTCACCAGCCTTCAAGCCGATCAGTTCCTTCGCAAATCCGTTATATGGCCATTCGGTATCGCGGTCTTCACTACGGACAAAGGTCGCAAACCCAGTGCGATTGAGTTCAGGCGTTTCAGAGGTTACATCCACCAGCACATAATCACCCACTTCAATGGCGCGGTCCACGCTCTCGGTGGCGGCATACATCTGGCGCAGCTCTTCGAGAGCCGCTTCCACTTCTTTTTCTTCGGGTGCTTCCCACTCGTAAGGCATGCGGACGGAGAGATAGTCGCCAAGGTCCACCTCTGGAGCAAGGGGAATGCGGAAGATGAATTTTGCCGGGTCAAGGCTTTCCACAGATTCAAGCGTGCCTGCTGCGCCAGGATTTACATCCGCTTCCTTGAGGATATTTGAATACTCCGTATCAATCAACAAGTCAACAGCCTGCTCTGTGACAGCGGCTTCGCCGACCGTACGCACGACAATATCATACGGAGCCTTACCGGGGCGGAACCCTGGCACTTTACTGCGCGCTGATATCTTCGTCGCGGCGCGGCGTTTGTAGCTGTTCATTTTTTCCTGATCCACTTCAACGATCAGTTTTACAGAATGGTCTTCCTGATATTGCTTTTCGATATTCAAAGTTTCCTCCAGACTCAAAGGCTATCCTTCACGAGTCTAATAAATTTTAGTGGGGACGGTGGGAGTCGAACCCACACGCCTATTAAGGCACATGATCCTAAGTCATGCTCGTCTGCCAATTCCGACACGTCCTCAATGTTCTGTCAAGGCGGGCGAAATTATACCGCAAGGTATGCGAATTTGCGATTTTTGCGCATGGCTTTCGGTTGACGATTCTGGATTGCTGGGTATAATCCCGCTCTTGCAATTTCTACTTTGATCCTGGAGAATATCTCTTGAGCCGTGTAATCAACCCTGATTCTGTTGGAAAAGAACGAACCCGCTTAATAAAATCCGTCGTGTTGTGCATCCGTGAATTGGCGAAACAGGCCAAGGTCACGCCAGAGGCGAAGGATTTGGCTTCATTTATTGCACTGGCTTTGCAGTCCATCTCTGATGGAGTGGATGTTTCCGTAGCCGCGTGGGAAAAACGCGACTACTGGGTGAAGGCGGATAAATTCCGCATGGAGTGGATGTGGACCGGGCACATGGCTGAAAAAATGAAGACCGCCGTATTAACAGATGATTGGGGCGCCATTGCCCTGCTCATGCCACAAATCGCTCAACGATTTAACAAGGTGGAAGTTTCAGACAACCATCGGCTGGGCAAGCCCTGGGAAAACGCCTACGCATTACTGGCGCTGCATCGCAAGTTGTAAATTGTAAAACTCCGAGGTCTTTGAGACCTCGGAGTTTTTTTGCTCTATGCTTCCTGTAATTTTTTCAAGTGAAGTTCTGTATTGTTGAGCGATTCGATGATCGTTTCACGGATGTGCTTGCTGAGATACTGCGTCTCCAGCGTGGAGAGCGGCAGGAAGCGCGCACCCGCAACGACATGAATACAATTGGCTGAGCCGCACAGGCAGATGAATGGCGCCTGCATTTCCCATTCTGTGGCAGGGTAGAAGAAGTAAAGCTCCTCACCTTT
This sequence comes from Herpetosiphon sp., assembly GCA_020717985.1. Classification (GTDB taxonomy): domain Bacteria; phylum Chloroflexota; class Anaerolineae; order Anaerolineales; family Villigracilaceae; genus Villigracilis. The sequence continues at coordinate 15,074 of DYDH01000050.1, forward strand.
TTCGATGTCACGGCGGGCGATCATCAACATGTTTTCCGTATCCAAAATAACGTTTGGATCGCATGAGTGATTCAGTGCGGCAAGCTTTCCAACATGGGTGTGCTTGTCTTTTGAGATTTGCACTGTGAAGCGTGTGGGTTTATCCACAATGTTTTCGCTGGGCATAGCGCAGATAACTTCACCTTTTTTGTAGGCTTGCTTTGTGACAAGAGTTCTAAATTTATTTTCTGTTCTAATAGCAAGAGTTTCCATTGTTGAAACCATTTTTTATTTTCTCCTTTGATCATAAATACATTTAATATAAATGTATTTGATTAGTATAGCGGTTATAAAATATATTACAAGGGTTTACCTTAAAATATCAAAATATTTTAAGGTTGAATCAAATATAAAATATAAAAAGAGCATCAACATAGCATATTGATGCTCTTTTTATATAAATTATTTTTTGTTTACAACAATTTCATCTGTATTGCCGCGCGATGGCCGTTGAATAATAAATAAGGCGCGGCGCGTTCAGCGATAATACCGAGTTTTTTTAATGAAGAAAGATCGCGCAAGCGGTTTATACTGCGGGCGTTCAAAATAGCGTCAGCACCTTTCAAGCCAATGCCGGGGATGCGGATCAATTCCCGTCTTTCTGCTTTGTTGATTTCAATTGGTTTGTCTGCCAGATAAATTTGCGCCCATGCTTGTTTTGGGTCGGCGTCCAATGGCAGGTTGTGTATGCTTGTAAATGGCAGGTCTTCAAGATCGAAGCCATAATCGCGCAACAAAAACGAAGCCTGATATAAACGATGTTCGCGCATCGGGTCTGTGGCGGGTTTGTTTTCAAAGGGCGTGTCGCCAATCGGGTGGAATGCCGAAAAATATGCGCGATTCAAACGCACGTTTTTATTCAACCAATTTGTGGCGGTCAGTAATTCGAGGTCGCTTTCATCCGAGCCGCCCGCTACGAATTGCGTAACTGTGGAAGGCCAGCGTCCATTCCAAAATTTGTGAGCGGGCACTGTTTTACGGATCTCTTCGACCCATTTCAACGGCTGTAATAATTCCTCGAGAAATATTTTATGCGGCGCAAGTTTTGCAAGCCGTTCTGTATTCGGCGCTTCCAAATTAATGGAGACACGGTCTGCAAGCTGCATGGCGCGATAGACCTGGTCCTTCTCCGCGCCCGGCATGATCTTTAAGTGAATGTACCCGCGATATTGATATTTCTGACGGAGGATTTCAGCCGTGGCGAGAAGTTGGTCCTGCGTCCGCACACCGCCCCCCGCCACCCCGGAACTGAGGAACACGCCTTCTGCCATTCTTGCCGCTGACAGTTTCGCGAACAACCCCGCGAATTCATCCGGCTTGAATGTAGCGCGTCGAAAATCACGCCCGGCGCGGAAGGGACAATAGAAGCAATCACGTTCACATGTCGAAGAGAGCAAAGTTTTGAGGAGCAGGATTTTCTGTCCATTTGGCAGTTGGGCGGGATGTGTAAAGGCTTGCTCCCTTTCTTTCGGACTGAAACAGGCCGAGGGCGCGGATGTGAGGCGTGGTTCTCCATCCACCTCAAAAGACATTTGAGTCGCCAATAGCTTAAGAGTGTCTAATGAGTCCATACCCCATATTTTAGAACATATTTTCCATTTGCACAAGTGCAATTTTGTGTCATAATAATTCAGATTCTGTCAAAAGGTTTCAAGTTTCCCGTACCTTTTTCCTATTGCCAGTGTTTTCATCACATACCGTTCGGAGAAACCTTTCATGTTTTTGTTGTGGAAGGATGAGGAGGTGTGTATACAAAATAACATTTGAATTGCTCTTCGTAAGTTCAGTTTCTTGATGTCAATAAAAAATAACACAAGGAGAATTACGAAAATGGCTGATAAAAGCATGGAGCACGACAAGAAAGTTTTGCATAGCATGGGGTATGCGCAGCAATTAGCCCGACGCATGAGCGGGTTCTCTAACTTCGCGATTTCATTCTCAATCATTTGTATTCTTGCAGGCGGCATTTCATCATTCCCGGCAGCCTTCAATTCTGCCGGCGCAGGCGGGGTGATTTGGATCTGGATCCTCGGCGGCTTGATTGCCATGACGGTCGCATTCGGCATGGGGCAGATTGCATCCTCGTACCCCACGGCTGGCGGTTTGTATCATTGGAGTTCACACCTTGGCGGTAAGGCCTGGGGCTGGGCGACTGCCTGGTTTAACCTGGTCGGCTTGATCTGCGTGGTATCTTCAGTGGACGTGCTGTTGTATTCGGTTTTCTTCAAGGATATCTTCCTCAGCACTGCTCTCCATGTCGATGTGTCAGGTTTCGGGTATTGGCATCAGTTTTTCTTTTTGGCCGTTGTCCTCACAGCACAATCCCTGCTTAACCATTATGGCATCGAACTCACCACAAAGTTAACAGACTTCAGCGGTTACTTCATCTTTGTCCTTTCCACCATCCTGATCATCTGTTTGTTTGCTTTTTCGCCAGTTGCGCTTGATTTTTCACGTCTGGTTAATTTCCAGAACTTCACAGGCGATGCGGGCGGCGGTGTATTTCCGGCGCATCCCAGTATGGCTTTCGCCTTCCTGCTTGGTCTGTCGTTTGCATGTTACACGCTGACAGGTTATGACGCTTCCGCGCACACATCCGAAGAGACCACAGATGCCCAGATCAACGTTCCCAAGGGAATGTGGCAGGCTGTTTTCTGGTCGGTGGTTTTTGGTCTCTTTCTGGCTGCCGCCGCTGTATTGACCATGCCAAGCCTTGAAGAAGCTGGAAAAGCTGGCTGGGGTGCGTGGTATTACATGTACGCCTCCTCGACAATGCCCTCCTGGCTTAGCATTACGCTTGCAGCAGGTCTTGTGGTTTCGAACTTCTTGTGCGCATTGGCTGGACTTACATCCACCTCACGCATGATGTTTGCCTTTGCGCGCGATGGTGGTTTGCCCGCTTCGAAGACTCTCGCCCACGTCAGCACTATTTATCGCACTCCTACTTATGCCATCTGGACATCGGCGGCATTGGCTTTGCTGAGCACAGTATATGCGCCCTATTATCTTGTATTGGCAGTCGCCTGTGCGGTCTTCATGTACCTGTCAATGACGATGCCGATTGCGGCTGGGTTCTTTGCCGAAGGAAAGGTCTGGAAGGAAAAGGGACCCTTCAACCTCGGCATGTGGTCGAAACCCAATGCCATCGTCGCAGTTCTCGGCGGACTTGTTTTGGCCATCACGGGCTTCTTCCCGCCCAACGAAAAGGTTTTCTACCTAACCGTGGCGATGGTCATTATTATGCCGATCCTCTGGTACGCCTTTGTACGCAACACCTTTGAGGGTGTTCCCGAAGGCGATAAGATCAAACAGAATCAGGCGAAGATTGCCGCGATTGAAGCGCAATACAAAGATTAACGTCATATTGATTTTTTGACGGCAATGCACTATAAAAAGCGGTATCTCTTTCTTTTGAGATACCGCTTTTTATTCTTCAACAAACCTGATTGGTCTTAATGTCAGGTTCACAAGGAGATTTTATGAAATATCTGCTCGGTATTGATCAAGGTACAACGCAAACAACGGCAGTGATCGTGAATGAACTCGGTGACATGGTGGAAAAGAATTCCGTGCAATTACCGGCGCGCTTTCCACAAGCGGGCTGGGTGGAGCAGGAACCCGCCGACATCGTCCGCACGGTGAAGGAAGCCTGTGCGCCATTGCTGGATAAATATGAAATTTCTGCAGTGGGATTTGATAATCAGGGCGAAACATTCGTCGTTTGGGATAAGGGCACAGGTGAACCTGTAACTCCCGCCATTGTCTGGCAGGATACACGCGGACAATCAGTCTGCGAGGAACTCGCTCCGAATGTGGACACGGAAGCACTCCGCGCAAAGACCGGGTTGCTGCTCGACAGTTATTTCTCCGCTCCAAAACTCAAGTGGGTCTTTGAAAATTATCCCGATATTCGCAAACAGGCGCATGAAGGCAAACTAAAATTTGGCACAACCGAAACCTGGGTGATCTGGTCCTTGACCAAAGGCAAATTGCACATCACAGACCCATCCACTGCTTCGCGAACGCTTTTGTTCGACATGAACAAATTTGAATGGGATGATGACCTGCTGAAATTATTTGATGTTCCGCGCAGTATGTTACCCGAAGTGAAACCATCCGCCGGGCATATCGGAGATGTGGATTTCGGTAATGGTAAGCCATTACCATTACATGCTTTACTTGTAGATCAACAGGCTGCATTGTTTGGTCAGGCATGTTTCAAGGCAGGGGAAATGAAGTGTTCGTTTGGAACGGGAAGTTTTCTCTTGATGAACATCGGTGATAAGTCAAAGTTATCCAACAATGGCTTGCTCACAACTGTCGGCTGGAATTTCGATGGGCGCACAGCCTATGCTTTCGATGGCGGGATCTTTGTCACAGGCTCGGCGGTGCAGTGGCTGCGTGATAATTTGAAACTGATTCCTGATTCGGCTTCAAGCCATGATGCGGCAGGACGTTCAACAGATGCAGGCGTGGTCGTTGTGCCCGCCTTGCAGGGACTTGCCGCTCCTCACTGGCGGACGGACGTGCGCGGCGCGATGTTTGGATTGAATCGCAGTACCAGTTCGGATGATATTGTCCGCGCCACATTGGATGGAATCGCCTGCCGTGTGTATGAAGTGGTCATGGCAATGTCTCAGGATTTGGGTCAGGCGCCCCCCCATCTGAAAGTGGATGGCGGTCCATCGGGTAATCCCTACCTGATGCAAATGATCGCGGACTTGCTCAACCTTGAGGTGCGCGTCTCTGCCGCATTGGAAGCCACCGCCATTGGAATCGCCAATCTCGCTGGCGTTTCAGCCTTGGGCGCAACCTTTGATGAATTGTCAAAGAATTGGAAATCTGAAACGGCTTACACGCCGAAGATGTCCACTGTTAACCGAGAAGCCAAACTGGCGCAGTGGAGTAAGGCGCTGGATGCTGTAAAGAAATTTCATGAATAACATTTAAGGTGACAGTCACATTTAAAGTGACTGTCACCTTTTTACTTGAAAAAGAGATTACCATGACACAAACATTTGATATTGCAGTGATCGGTGCAGGCGTGGTGGGGTCGGCTATTGCGCGTGAACTTTCCCGTTATCAACTCAAGGTTGCCCTCGTGGAGTCTGCTCCTGATGTGGGCATGGGGACATCGAAAGCCAGCACAGCCATCTGGCACACAGGTTTTGACGCTAAGCCTGGCACACTCGAAGCGACTCTCATGCGGCGCAGTTATGCGCTGATGGATAAATATATGCCTGAGGCGAATATTCCGCATGAAAGGCTGGGCGCGATTTTGATCGCCTGGAACCAGGATCAATTGGATGCACTGCCCGCATTGGAAAAGAAGGCGCATGAAAACGGTGTGATGGATGTGAAGATCATCAACGTGGAAGAGATCTACCGTCGTGAGCCGCACGTCAACAAAGGCGCTTTGGGCGGGTTGCTTGTGCCGGGAGAGGGAATCCTGTGTACGTTCACAGTTCCGCTGGCGTATGCAACCCAGGCGGTTGTGAATGGCGTGGAGTTATTCTTGAATTTTCAGGTAAAGGAAATTCGACGTCAGACCGTGAACGGCGGACCGTGGACAGTGGCTTCTGT
>DYDH01000050.1:20712-22673 GCA_020717985.1 Herpetosiphon sp.
CCCGCTACGTCGTCAATGCGGCGGGGCTATTTTCAGACGAGATCAATACCCATTTTGGTCACACCAATTTCACGGTCACGCCGCGACGCGGGCAGTTGATCGTCTACGACAAGCTGGCGCGGACTCTGGTCAATCATGTCCTGCTCCCCGTGCCGACGTCCAAAACAAAGGGCGTGTTGATCAGTCCAACAGTTTATGGAAATATTTTGCTTGGTCCCACGGCCGAAGACCTGCCCGACAAAACCGCAACACAAACGACAGCGGATGGTTTTGAACTTTTGCTCGGCAAGGGACGCGTAATCCTGCCGCAACTGCTAAATGAAGAAGTGACTGCGACGTATTCAGGTCTGCGCGCCGCAACGGAGCACAGCGATTATCAAATCGAGATGCACGCGGAACAAAGATACTTATGTGTGGGCGGCATCCGCTCGACGGGGGTTTCGTCGGCGATGGGCATTGCCGAGTATGCGGTGGAACTATTGAGCGGCGCGGGTTTGGAGTTCAAACTGAAGGATGAGTTCAAGCCGGTAAGAATGCCGACCATCGGTCAAGCGGATATCAGACCGCATCAGGACGCGGAGATGATCGCGCAGAATCCGCTGTACGGAGAGATGGTCTGCCACTGTGAGCGGGTCTCACGCGGCGAGTTGACAGATGCGATGAACGCCGACATTCCCGCTACGACTCTGGATGGCTTGCGAAGACGCACTCGCGCCTCACAGGGACGCTGTCAGGGATTTAATTGCCATGCGGCTTTGGCGAAAACTTTGGAAAATCGTAGTAACGACTTTAGTCGTTTTACAAGCATGTTTGAAAAGGCGACTAAAGTCGCCACTACAATCTGTGAAGTATTAATTATCGGCGCGGGGCCTGCGGGGCTTTCGGCTGCGATTGAGTTAAAGAAACAGGGCATAAAAAATGTTCTTGTTGTTGACCGCGAACCCGAAGCAGGCGGAATGCCGCGCCTGTGTCATCACACGGGCTACGGCCGTGCAGACTTGTGGCGCATGGTTACCGGTCCGCGCTATGCAAAATATTATCGGGAACTTGCGGAAAGATCCGGCGTGGAGATTCTCACATCCACCACGATCACAGGCTGGGGAGGGGCTGGCGCGACGCACTCGCTCACCTTCACTTCACCAAATGGATTGGGTGAAATCGAAGCGCAAGCCGTATTGCTGGCGACAGGCGTGCGCGAACGTCCACGCGCGGCGCGCATGGTTCCAGGTACACGCCCGCATGGAGTGTTTACCACCGGTTCACTACAGCGCTTTGTATATCAGGAACATTTACCCGTTGGCAAACGCGCGGTCATCGTTGGCGCAGAGTTGGTGAGTCTCTCGGCGTTGATGACACTCATGCAGGCAGATGTAAAGTGTGCGGCAATGACCACCGAAGAATCGAAACATCAAATTGAATTCCCCTATGTGGTGATGAAATGGGCACTGGCTGATATGTTGACCCACACGCCGATCAAGACCAACACCCAGGTAACGAACATCCTTGGTCGCAATCGGGTGGAAGGAATTGAACTGACTCATGCAAACAGTCAAATTGAGGTCGTGGACTGTGACACGGTCATCTTTACGGGAGATTGGATTCCCGAAAATGAAATGGCGCGCCTTGGCGGATTAACGATTGACCCGATCACACGTGGACCAAAGATCAATGCCGAATTTCACTCCTCCGTCAAAGGCGTGTTCGCCGCTGGGAATTTATTGCGCGGTGTGGAAACAGCAGACCATTGTGCGCTTGAAGGAATACAGGCAGGCAGAGCCATTGCCAGATTTTTGCGATAACAGGAACAGTTTGCGCTTTTCGCTAAAATGTAGGTCATGCTTATAGCATGACGATCCTATGTTGTAGACCGTTACGTTACAAACATGACCTACCATTTTTCATTTTTCAGAATGGAACCCTATCAGGGAATGAAGCGGATCACGATCCAATAGACTCCCATT
>DYDH01000050.1:22761-24522 GCA_020717985.1 Herpetosiphon sp.
CCGCTCCAACGCCCATGATGGCTGTATTGATAACCTGCGTGGCGCTGACCGGCCCGCCGATAATGGATGCTCCAATGATGATCAGGGCGGATGTAACCTGCGTGGCAAAACCATCCACCGGGCGGATCTTATAAAATCCGCTGCCTGGTTTTCGAATTAGCGACCAGCCGCCGATCGCCGTGCCGAGGGAAAGAGCAAGCGCGCAGACCGCCACCACCCACAGCGGAACCGTAAACGCTTGAAGATATCCGCCGGTAACAAGCGCCAGCGTGATGATGCCCATTGTCTTTTGTCCATCGTTACTGCCGTGGCTGAGTCCCAATGCAAGGGCGGTCAGCAACTGACTTTTTTTGAAGAAGCGGTTGACACGCGGCGTGGTGTTGATACACAGGACAAGGATGATCTTGAGCAGAATAAATCCGACCACAAATCCAATGATCGGGGAAACGAAGAGCGAGATCAGGATTTTCAGTAAGCCGCCTATCTGAACAGCTTGCGCACCTGCCCGCGCGGATACCGCCCCGACGATGCCCCCGATCAAGGCGTGGGATGAACTGCTGGGAATTCCCAACATCCAGGTGAATAAATTCCAGATCACCGCGCTGATCAGCGCAACCAGAACAACCTGTAAACTGATCGCATTGGGGTTGGCGATGCCGCGCCCGATGGTATTTGCCACGGCAACCCCAAAGACGAACGGTCCCGAAAGTTCAGCCAGTATCGTGACTCCCAAAGCTGTGCGCGGTGAATATGCGCGGGAGGAGATCATGGTCGAGACCACGTTCCTTGAATCGTGCATCCCATTTAGGAATCCAAATAACAAAGCCAGGCTGATGATAACTAAAATGATCGGGGACATATCGGACTATATCTTTCCTTGTCAGTTTTCTTCCATATAAAAGATGAAAGGTGTCCGAATTTTACACTACCGAATGTCAGGAAATGGAAAATAAAGGAACAATGTCACTTGGATGCGTAGCGGGGAGTGGATATACTGGTTGGAAATATCGTCATCGTCCCGCAGGTTTATGTATGTTAGCCGTGTTTTGCGAAGATCCCTGTGGGACATTTTATTAATTATGGAGGCAGTCATGTGTGAATTTTGTACGCAGCACGGAGAAGGGGAAAAGTGGTACCTGACCATGGAGAATTATTCAAAGGATCTGCTAAATCAAAACCAACGGCGCAAATATGCGGTGGAATTTCTCAACGGCTTCGATAAGCGCGTGCCAAAGAGCTTGAAGCAACTGGATAAGATCCGCAGGACACCGTTGATGAAACTCGCCAAGCCTGTATTGACTCACATGCAAAAAGAGGATCATTACGGGCAGGTCGTGCCGATGGAGGATGTGGAAAAAATCTTCGACATGGTGCAGGGCGCTGTGAGACTTCCGTGTGTCTGTCGGCGCGTGACCACAGGCAACATGAACGCGCGTTACTGTTACGGCTTGACCATGGATAAAGAGATGATGGACTCACTCGATGATTCTTTCAGCCTCGAAACACTGACAAAAGAAGAAGCATTGGATTCCATCCGCAAACTTGATAAAGAAGGACTCGTCCACTCGGTGTGGACATTCAAAACGCCCTTCATCGGCGGATTGTGCAACTGCGACCAGGACTGCATGGCGTACCGCATGACCCACGCCCGCAAGGATTACCCGATCATGTTCCGCGCGGAATGGGTGGCGGCGGTCTCACTCGATTCGTGCAACGGCTGTCGGTTGTGCATGAGGCAATGCCAGTACGGCGCGATCCGCT
>DYDH01000284.1:0-4198 GCA_020717985.1 Herpetosiphon sp.
GTTTGATGATGTCTCGAACTTTCATACAATAAATTTTAGCACAGTTTCATCCTTCTTCATTCCGCCTGCCTTCATCCTTTGACCTTGAGCATCCCACGCCCCCAACACCAATCTTCTCGTCCGACTGCGGAGCGTCCCCATACAAGCGGACTACCTTCTCCTTCAGCACGCGGAATGTCTCCCCAGTGAAATCTTCGCCGTGGACTTCTTTGGGGTCGACGCGAAGCGTGTAGCGCAGTTCGTCGCGGGCGAGACCGTAGAGACAGACATAGCAGGCATCCAATTCATCCTTCATCCTTGACCTTGTCCATCCCACGCCTCCAGCACTAGACGTGACGTCCGATACTCCCCATACAAGCGGACATCCTTCTCCTTCACCACGCGGACAGTTCCGCCAGTGAAATCCTCACCTTGCGCAAAACAAAATTTCATCCTTCATCATTCCGCCTTCATCCTTTCCCTTTCCCCTGTTCATCCCACGCCTCCAACACGAGACGTCTCGTCCGATACTCCCCGTACAAGCGGACTTCCTTCTCCTTCAGCACGCGGAAGGTTTCCCCAGGGAAATCCTCACCGTGGACTTCTTTGGGGTCGAGAATATAGCGCAGTTCGCCGCAGGCGACCAAATCCGTTTTCATCCGTTTATCCGTTTCAAAGTCCGTTGACAGCATCCCACGCCTCCAACACCAGCCTTGACGTCCTATACTCCCCATACAAGCGGACTTCCTTCTCCTTAAGCACACGGAATGTCTCGCCTGGAAAATCTTCGCCGTGGACTTCTTTGGGGTCGAGGATGTAACGCAGTTCATCGCGGGTGAGTCCGTAGAGACGGGCGTAGTAGGCATCCAATTCGGCGCGGAGTTGGGCGCGGCGGACTTCGTCCCAGCGGAAGGGAAGAATGGGGAGTGGGGAATTGGGAGTAGCGATTAGTGTTGCAACGAGCGAATCAAGGCTCTCAGGATTTTGCCAACCGTCTCGCATTGCGTCAGCAATGGCTCGGTAGACTCTTTCGTCGTAAGTTCGACTCGTGTCGAAAGAATCAGATGAGTCTCCGTTTCTTTCAGAGAACCCTGCGCTATTTGCAGAAAGCGAATGTAATCCCCCCGACTCTCCCTCCCGTAGCCCTCCGCTATGTTCGCTGGGACTGACGCTCCCGCTCGTCGAATCTGACTCGTCATGCCGTACATTTCCTCTTTCGGAAACGCTTTGGTCAGGCGATAACACATTTCCGCCAGATTCATTGCCTCCTGCCAGGCTCGCAAGTCTCGGTAGGATTGAATGGATGGATTGTCCATAATTTTTCTCCCAATTTTCAATGATTAATTTGCGTAAATTTTGGGGAGTAGTGAGTTGGGAATTGGGAGTAGTTTCTACTCCCGACTGCCCATTCCCTATTCCCCCGTTCCACATATCTTCGGCGAAGGGACGCAGGTCGTTGGCGGTGTAGACGAGTTCGAGCACGCGCGGGGCGATGAAGTCAATATCGGTGGGGGTGTATGCGCTTGGCGGTAGGACGGGAAGTTGTTTCATAATGTAATCGGAAAAGTTTGTTCCTGCTACTGATTGCCTGGCAATATAGTCAAAACAAAGAGAATTTAGATTTGCTGTTAAGCAAGCCGCAAGAATGCCATGCGCATTACCACCAAAGACCAATCGAACAGTATAGTCACTTGCATGACGTGGTATCACTGTTGCAACCATTGTCCGCTCATTGGTAGCATTTGTGATATTACGATAAGCAATCCAATAAGGCTTATCATGCCACTCTGTATATTTGGTAACGGTTTCAAGGGGCAACCAATAGCGACCTAGTACTGTTTTTTCAAAATCATTCTTTTGTGCATCATTCAAAGAAATACAGTTTCCATTCATCGCATCTTCATGTGACGCACCTTCATAACTAGCAAGGCGATGGTCAAAATGCCAGAACGTTTTTGACTCTGTAATTTGAACCCATTCTTCATTTCCAACTACATATCTGCCATTTTGCAAAAGTTTGCCACCACGTTCTATGAGTTGCCTCTCGGACAGAGCAAAGTCACCAAATTTATCCATGTCGAAAGTTCTTGTGACATCGCTTTCCCATCCTGACTTTCGCTCCACAACTTTGCCATCATGGTCGTACCATTCTTGAATAAAAACTGGAACTTGTTTATAAAGCTTTCGAGTTAATTCTGCATCAGCACGTGTACGAAAAACAGGCATTGTAAGCGTGTTCGGATTGAATAACTTAATTTCGGCTGCGTTTAGTGAAAAACGGCGACGAATATCAGCCAAATGCTCGGGTCTCGTCATATAGAACGCAAACTCAATTGGTTGGTTGTATTTCGCGCCAGTAAGTGTGAAAGCACAGAAGTGTGGATGTGTACGATGTATACCTGGAAAAATCCCCTCCAAATTTACGAAGTCAAAAAGCGAAACGAGATTTTGATTTTCAACGATATTGCCAAAATAGCCTTTGTTTGTATTATCAGTTGCAATGCCACTTTGAAGAATTACTCCTGCACGTCCATTTGCCGAGGTTAGCGAACTGACCAGTTCAGCAAAAAGTGCATATGTGTTTACATCTCCTACGGCTGTCAATGGATAACGCCTGCTATGACGTATAAATTTAGCAGCAGCATCTGCCGCATGTTTTGCTTGTGCAAACTCCTCAGCAAGGGAAGTTTTTGATTGTCGAAGCCCAGAAATTAATTTCTGACGAGCCGCCTTGTTTGTTGCCTTTGCAATCTCTGGGTCACGGACTGCGAAAAATTCTTCTTCTTGTAATTTAATACGTTCCCACGGCGGATTGCCCAACACGCAATCAAAACCTGGGTTCTCACCAGAAAAGACTTTCGGGAAAGCCAGTTCCCAATGGAAGTAGTTCACGCGTTCTGACAGTTCCTTCACGCGTTCCACCAGACGCGAGTCCAACTCGCCGCCGTTGCGCAGTTGGATGAGTTCCTGCTGGGTCGGCGCGAGCATGGTCTCCCCATCAGACTTGGGAATGTTCCAGAAAAACGAAGCAGTCCACAGGTCAAGTTCGAAGCGGTTCTTCAGATATTCACTCGTGGCGTGGTAGTCGTCGAATGCTTTCGCTTTGGCTTGCACCTGAGTCGAGTCATCCTCTGGCATGGCATCCACTTGCTCGGCTCGTTCTGCCAGCCAGCGCGCAAGGTCATCCATGCTGGTCATGTGCGTCACTTCAAAACGGAATCCCAACTGACCCGCTTTATCGGCGTGGCTTCCGCCGCGTTCGCGCTTGTTGCGTTTCTTCAGGGCAGAGGATGTGGCTTTATCGTCGCCAAAGGCGGGGTTGAAGGCTTCGTCGGGGATCTCAGAAATATCCAGGTTCGGCGAAACGCCCACGAGACTGTCGCCGCACTGGATGTGCGCATCTAAAAACGAGAGCGGCTTGCCTGGCTCAAGCGCTTCCATCCACAGGCTCACCTTGCACAGTTCCACCGACATCGGGTTGATATCCACGCCATAGATACAGTTCGAGATGACCGACCGCAGAGCGGAGCGCGTCGCCTCGGGGGCAGGCTCGCCCTCGCCCGTGCGCACGGTTGCCAGCCGACGCGCCAAACGGTGCGCTGCCGCCACCAGAAAGTGTCCCGAACCGCAAGCGGGGTCAACAACCTTTAGATTTAGGATTGCCTGTTCTTGACGATGGACGACAGACGATGGATTGCGGTCTACGGTCTGTGGTCTATCGTCTGCCGCCGCGCGCTTCAACGCCTCGCTGATAACTGGTTCCAGCGCCGAATCAATCAGCACCTGAATCAGACTGCTCGGCGTGTAATAACTGCCCGTGGTCTTGCGCTCGCTCCCGCTCACCGCCGTCAACTCGAACGTCGCCGCATCTGTATTCACCAGCGGGTGCAGTTCGAGCAGGCTTTCGTAAATACTACCCAATTCCTCAGAACCGAGATTCTTATAATCCACCGCGCGCCGCACCCGCCCGTCCTGAGAGAACGCCAGCGAACGCACCGCATCCAACAACGCCGCATTCGACAGTTCACAATCAGCCAACGCGCTCATCGCCGAACGCGAAAACAGGAACCCGCCCAGCGCAGGCAGACCCAACTCAGGCGCGCCCCCGCTCCCCAATTTATCCATCACCAGTTTCAGCGCCGCGTACAAATCCGCATGACGACTCCCGCGCACGCGCTCCGCCATCCTTCGCAAACGGGCAGTGGAATAATAATCCGCG
>DYDH01000284.1:4227-5070 GCA_020717985.1 Herpetosiphon sp.
AGGGTCATACAACAACTGGCGGTCTTCGGCAACGAACAGGAAGATGAGACGATAGACCAGCCGCAACAACTGACGATACAAATCCAGAGTGGATACCGCCCCCGAAGAAAGCGCGCTTCGCAACGACCCGTTGGCTGGTTGCGCAATGAAGCCTTTACCCAACGCCTCGATAGCCCTCTCCACCCCAACCCGCAATCCATCCAACGCCCGAGTGCCGCGTTCTTGTGCAACTTTTGACCATTGTTCAAGCCAACAGTTGGCAGTGGATAGTTGGGAGTTGGTTGTTGCACTTCCTACTCCCGAATCCCTATTCCCTAATCCCTCAAGCCTTGATTCATGACACACCAACCACAACACGACGAAGTCCGCATACACCTCGCCATTCATCATCGCTTCCAGATCAAATTCCAAATACGCCTGACGAGTCAAACTGGCGTTATCGCGCAGCACGCGCATCCGCAACCCGTTCGACACAAATCCCCACAACCGCTCAGGACTACGGTTGAGCAACTCCTGCACCAAACTATGTGGGCTCGCCTTCGCCGCCCCCGTCACCCCCGCCGAACGGCGGTCAAGTTCCGCGCCGCAGCCCACCAAATGAATCGGCACCTCATTCCACCCATGCGAAATCGCATACGACTTCCCCTCAATATCAATCGCCTTCGTAATCTGCAACCGCCCATAATCCAACTCATCGAACAGCGGCAACAGCCACTTCTCGCGCGTCACCGAAGTCCCAGGGTCGCCCTCAGGCAACTTCTCCCGCGCCACCCGAAACGCCGCCCATGCCCCCAACAGACGATTCCACGAACGGTTAATCGCCTCATTGAGTTTCTCCCCCGA
>DYDH01000051.1 GCA_020717985.1 Herpetosiphon sp.
GGTTTTGCACACGGGCTGAATTCGTGGCGAACTTTTCATCTGTCGCAAGTTCAGGTTGGCCAAGCATTTCACACATCCGCGCAAACTGACGGTCATTGCCCACAGCAATCGCAAACCAGCCATCACTAGCTTGAAAACTCTGGTACGGCACAATGTTCGGGTGCGCGTTGCCATGTCGTTTTGGCAATTTGCCAGAGATCAAATAATTACTTGCCACGTTCGCCAGCCAACCCAATTGCGAATCGAATAGGGCAATGTCGAGGCGTTGTCCCTGCCCGGTCAATGTCCGCGCTTGCAACGCCGCAAGAATAGCGATGATCGCATTTTGTCCCGCAAATAAATCCACAACTGCCACACCTGTTTTCATTGGCTCGCCTTCGGGTTCACCAGTGATGCTCATCAATCCGCCCAGTGCCTGAATCATAAAATCATAGCCGGGCTTATCACGCATGGAGCCCGTCTGTCCAAAGCCGGTGATCGAACAATAGATCAACTTCGGATTCAATTCATGCAGGGTTGCAAAGTCCAAGCCAAATTTTTCCAGCGTACCCGGGCGGAAGTTTTCAACCAGCACATCGCTTTGCAATGCAAGGTCGCGCAAAATCTTTTTACCCTCATCGGTTTTCAAATTGATCACGATTCCGCGCTTGTTGCGGTTGACGCATAAATAATACGCGCTCTCCCCTTCCGCAAACGGCGGACCCCAGGCGCGGGTCTCGTCACCTTCGGGCGGCTCCACTTTGATCACATCCGCTCCCAAGTCACCGAGAACCATCGTACAATAAGGTCCAGCCAGCACGCGGCTTAAATCCAAGACATGAATTCCCTGTAAGGGTTGCATGATTTCTCCTTAATTTCAAATGTCATTGCGAGGCGACCTTTGCCGAAGCAATCTCCAACAATAATGAGATTGCTTCGTCGCGAATAACAAGAGCGCTCCTCGCAAAGACATAAAAACAACATATGAAACGCGACTTATATTTTAGCAAACCAATCATGAATGCGGCGGGATTGTTGGGATTCGCGCCAGACTTCCGAAGTCTCGGAGACTTCGGAAGTCTAAACAGATTCGGGGCCTTTGTGACGAATCCGATCAGCCTGCGCCCGCGCCTGCCCGCTGCCCATCCGGCTTTGATCGAATTCCCAGGCGGATTTCTGCTGCATTCCGGTCTGCCGAATCCCGGGCTCCCGGCTGTGCTCAAAAAACATGAAGCCCGCTGGAACCGCGCGGACATGCCCATCATTGTTCATCTCATGGCTGACCGTCCCGAAGAAACCATGCGCATGGTGCAAATGCTGGAAGGCATCGAGAATGTGATGGCTGTTGAGCTTGGCTTTGCTCCGCTTTTGTCGGATGATATTATCTTATTAAATTTGGAAATGTGCGCCGGGGAAATTCCGTTGATATTTTCATTGCCCACCGAACAGGTCTTGTCGCTCGGACCGCGCTTGATGCAGGATGGCGCGGCGGCGATCAGCATTTCATGTCCACGCGGGGCATTGATGAGTGATAAAAATGAATTGACCACCGGCAGGCTGTATGGCAGGTCACTCTTTCCGCGCTCGCTGGAACTTGTCCACTCGGCGGCAATGATCGGGATACCCATCATCGGCGCAGGCGGCGTGTGGACTCAACAAGACGCGGCCGACATGCTATCAGCGGGGGCAATGGCTGTCGAGATGGATGCCAGCCTGTGGGCGCCGCGCGAAGCGGATACGTCGCACCTTACTCATTTACCATTTCTTCATTGACCTATAACTCATCATCCCGTAAAATCCCCTCCAAAAATTATATATAATTTCAAAGAGGCTAAACAGACATGGCAAAGTATCGAATTTTTTATTGGAAGCACATCCCTTCCTCCATCGTTGTCCAAAGCGACGGGGTAACGGTCAAGAAGCAATTATCACAAAGAATCCAAAATGCGATTGATTCTTATGCAATGGCTGAAGGATTAACCGGCTCGGATGATTATGCCGCGCAATACAAACGCGGCGACTGGGTAGAACGCGATGGCGCTCCCGAAGAAGTTGCCAATGCGCTTCTCGCTGAACTGGAAATTGAGTTTGCAAAGATAGAGATTCCGCGAAGGAACGGACTATAGACCGTAGACCGTAGACCGTGATTATTGCTCGGTCCATCGTCTACTGTCCACGGTCTGTACATGGAATTCACATGACAAAAAAACACAACATCATCCTGCAACCCTCCGGCTCTCGCGGACAAGTAGAAGAAGGTCAGTCCATTCGTTTTGCCGCGCGCGAACTCGGCGTGGATATTGAATCCATTTGCGCCGAGAATGGCACTTGCGGCAAGTGCATGGTCTTAATTGAAGAAGGGCGCTTTGAGAAATACAACATGAATTCAAAGCGCGAGAATGTTTCGCCTGTAACCCCTGTCGAAGCCGCGTACTTTGCCCGCAGACCCAATCTATTAAAGAGCAAAGGCTGGGAAGTAGGTCAGGTGCGGCTTTCATGTCAATGCAAAATACGGGGCGATGTATTGATCAATGTGCCAGAAGAAAGCCGCGGGAACAAACAGATCGTCCGCAAAAGTGCCAGCGAGCGCGAGATCGAGATCAAGCCGTCCATTCGGAAATATTTGGTGATGATGACCCCGCCCAATTTGGAGCGTCCCATTGCAGATTGGGAACGCCTCGCAAAAGGACTTGAAACTTCGATGGGTCTTGTCCGCGCCGGGGAAGAGAACCTTCCGCGCTGGTCAGATTTCACAGTAGATTACGCCTGCCTGCGGACAATGTCCGCGACCATGCGCGAAGCAAAATGGAAAGTGACCGTTTCTGTCTGGCAGGATAAGGAAGTGGTGCAGGTTCAGGCGGGCTATCACGAAGATAGTTACGGCGCGGCAGTGGATATTGGCTCGACGACAGTGGCCTTGTACTTGTGTAATTTACGCACAGGCGAAATCCTCGCGGCTGAGTCGGAAATGAATCCGCAGATTGTGTACGGCGAAGATGTGATGTCGCGCATTCAATACACCATCGAGCATCCAGACGGATTGGAGAAGTTGCACAAAGCCATTATCGCCACGTTGAACAAGTTATTGAAGCAGGCGGTGAAGACGGCGAATGCGCGAGTCAGCGAGGCGGGCGATTCAAGCGAATCAGCGAGTGAAGATTCAGCGATTCAGCGGATTGGCGTGGAGGATATTTTGGAGATGGTCTTGGTGGGCAATTCGACCATGCATCATCTGTTGTTGAATTTGTATCCAAAGGATTTGGGACTTGCGCCATTCGTGCCGGTGATCCATAAATCAGTGGATGTGAAAGCGCGTGAACTTGGATTGCACATCAGCCCTTCGGGCAATATTCACGTCCTGCCGACCATCGCCTCGTTTGTCGGCGCGGATACCAGCGGAATGATCATCGCGGAAGAGCCGCACAAACAGGACGAGAACTGGCTGTTGATTGACATTGGCACAAATGCCGAACTCATTTTGGGAAATCGCAAACGACTGTTATGCACGTCCACGCCAACGGGACCCGCTCTCGAAGGCGCACACGTTGAATATGGAATGCGTGCCGCTCCGGGCGCAATGGAACGCATCGAAATTGACGAGAAGACTCTGGAGCCGAGATACAAAGTCATCGGCGTGGATGGCTGGAACACAGATTATGACGAATTCAAGGGAAAGGTCAAAGGCATCTGTGGTTCCGCCATCATTGACGGAGTGGCAGAATTATTCCGGGCGGGGATCGTTGATTCTCGGGGCAAGTTCAAGACCGGGCTGGAGTCGGCGCGCATTCGTCAGGGTGCGAGCGGCTGGGAGTACGTCATCGCCTGGGCAGATGAAACATCCATCGGGCGCGACATCCCCATGACCCAGCAGGATGTGCGGCAGATCCAATTGGCGAAGGCCGCGCTGTTCGTTGCGGCGCGCACATTATTGAAGCGCTTCGGTTTGGAATCTCCTGATAAAATCATCCTCGCGGGCGGCTTTGGCAGTTACATTGACAAGGAGAAAGCCATGCTGATCGGCTTGATCCCCGATTGTGAATTGGACAAGGTCTACGCAGTTGGCAACGCCGCAGGAGACGGAGCACGCATCGCGTTATTGAATGTGGAAAAGCGCAACGAGATCGGCTCAGTGACACGCAGAGTGGAACGTTTTGAACTGCCCACCGACCCTGAGTTTCAAAATCAATTCATGCTGGCAACCAGCTTCCCGCACATGAGCGAACCGTTTCCACACATCGCGCATTTGATTCCCAACCGGGTGATGGACGCGATGGCGAAAAAGTTTGTGAACAAATAAATTAACCACGAAGAACACAAAGTGTCACAAAGGAGAGCAGGATGAACAAATTTTTGGAAAGACTTAATTCCGGGGAAATTCTTGTTGCGGATGGAGCGACTGGTTCCAACTTGCAAAAGATGGGACTCAAGGCTGGGCAGGCTCCCGAAGACCTGATCATTGACAACCCTGAGATTTTGATGGAACTCGAAGGCATGTTTGTCAAAGCAGGTTCGGATATTATTTTGACCTGCACTTTCGGCGGCACACGCATGAGGATGAAGGATTCAAAATATCAGGATCGCACGCCGGAAGTAAATATCCGCGCGGTGGAATTGGCACGCAAAGCCGCCGCCGCAGCGGGACGAAGCGATGTGCTGGTCGGCGGTTCGATGGGACCCGTCGGCGGTTTGATTAAACCCTACGGTCCGCTCGAACCTGATGAGGTCAAGGCCACGTTTGCAGAGCAGGCAAAAGCCCTTGCCGAAGGCGGCGTGGACTTGCTGGTCATCGAGACCATGTTTGCATTCGAAGAGACCACAGCCGCATTCGAAGGCGCAAAATCCGCGACAGATTTGCCGATCGTCGTTTCATTCAGTTATGACCGCGGTGTACGCTCAATGATGGGAGTGAAGCCAAAAGATGTAATGAAACGCTACACCGAAATGGGCGCAACGGTCATCGGTGCAAATTGCGGAACCACGCTGGAAAACATGGAAGCGATTGTCACGGAATACAGCAAGACCGTGCCGAATTTCCCGATGTGGGCAAAGCCCAACGCCGGCATTCCGCGCATGGATATTCAAACCGAACAAGCCATCTACGATATGGGTCCTGATGACATGGCGAACTTTGCAAAGAAATACGTCGCCTTGGGCGCAAAGATCGTCGGCGGGTGCTGTGGCTCCACGCCGGAACATATTGCGGCAATTGCGAAAGCGGTGAAGTGAGATTGGTAAGGGTGCGTTTCAAATGAGTTGAGAGAAAGTCGTGTCGCATGTTTCGTGTTCCGTAAGCCTTCAAACGGAACACGAAACATGTTATAAATTGCAAGGTCAACTGAAATGAAACGCGCCCGATTTGGTAATTGGTAATTCTATGCGTCAAAAAATTCTCGATTTGTTGTCCGGCAAAAAAGTTGATTTCCCGCCCGCTTTCAGCGGGTTGATTCATGTCACCGCGGAAGGATTGCAAAGTGAAGGGCTGATCTTTCACGAGACGCACAAAGACGCGCAAAAAATGGCGAAGGCGGCGGCGAGCACGTTCAAGTTGAGCGGATTGCCGTCTGCGAGTTTGCCGTTGGATCTGTATGTGGAAGCCGAGGCATTGGGCGGGCAGATCAACTTCCGCGAGAATGCAGAGTTTGAATTTCCGCAGGTGAGCAAGGCGGGGTTTGAGTCTGTAAAAGAATTAACCACGGAGATCACAGAGATCACGGAGATTCTTAAGCGGGGAAGAATAAAATTGGTCTGCGACGCGATCCGGTTACTGAAGGATGACGTGGGGAAAGATGTGGTTATCAGCGGGGTTATTCCTGGTCCATACACTTTGCTGCTGCTGGTTGTGGAAGCTGGGAAAATGTTCGTTGAAATGAAGAAGGAACCGGCCGCCATCACCGAAGCCCTCCTTCATCTTTCGTCCCTGCTTGCCGAAGTTGGCACGTCCTACCGCAACGCGGGCGCGGACTTTATCACCATCCACGATATGGGCGGGTCGCCTGCGTTTATTGGACCTGCCAAATATGAGCAATTTGTTTTGCCTGCCGAAAAATTGCTGATCGAGAAACTGCCGAAACCTCGTGTGCTATCCGTCTGCGGGAATGTGACGAAGTCGCTTCACCTGCTGGCGCAAATTGGCGCGGATGCGGTCTCGATTGACCAGACGGTTGATCTCGCGGCGGCACGGCTGGCTTTGAAGGATACGCTGCTCTTTGGAAACCTTGATCCGGTGAAGACTCTTTATCAGGGAGATTCTGCCCAAGTCGCTGAATCAGTTGTCGGGGCGAGAGAGGCGGGCGTGGATGCAATCTGGCCGGGCTGTGACCTCGTCATCCAAACTCCGATCCAAAATATCCAATCAATGAAAAAAGCCTGACGAAAATTCGCCAGGCTTTTTTCATTGATTCGTTGAATGTTATTTCACTTTTGAACACAGTTCGATAAACTGCCCGCAAGTGGAAATGGCTCCATCTGCTGACGGAGTAGCCTTCTTCTCAACCTCTCCACCTTTAACATAACATCCCAGCGGCTCTGTCCCGATTGCCTGAAAACCCAGCGGCACGCGGCAGGTATTATCCACAGCCGCAAGGTCTTTGATCGGATAATTGGGATCATCTGTGTTTGCGGCGCCAGCTTCCTCGGGAGTGAAATGGTCATGATAATATAAGGTCGCGGGGTCAATGGCAACGTCACTGGAAAGCACACTCCACATAAAAGCTTCCTTGCCATCCTTGAATATCCATTTCTCGAAAGCAATTTCAACCGCTGGCAGATCGCCATCAGTGGTCTGGCGCACCCACACAAGGTCAGGGTCGTCTTTGGGATACACACCCTGGGCAAGGTCAAAAATGGTTGACTCGAATCCATCACTGGCAAAGGTATCGGGACGATTGATGATACTTCCACCGACATCACTGTTAATATCCAGATAAGCCGTAACGTTATCGGCGCTAAATTCTGCTGTATAGGAAGGGCGGGTCGTCAGCAAAATTTCAGCGCGTCCGTCCGCGTTACGGTCAATCTCGATGCCATAGAAACCTGTCAGGGATTGTGTTAATTTATCAAGGCTGACCATCGAAATCTTGATGTAAAAGAATTTTTCATCGCTTGTGATCGAAAAATTCACAATATCCAAATCAGGTAAATAAGCCATGTCAACCGAAGTGAAAGGACGCTCAAAACGATTCTTATAAAGCTCATCACCCGTCTTGACCTTTTTCGTATCAAAGAATAACGAGTTTTCATTATCATGGGCGGTTGCGCGGTCGCTGGTTCCAGCTGATGGAATTGTGACATGCACAACCGGCTCAATCACCGGCTGCGGCTCCGTCGCCGGTTGTGTCGGTGGCGCCACTGACGGAACACTTTCAGGCGTTACCAACGCGGCCTCACTGGAAATGGCAACCGGCGCCGCCGTATTCGCTGTCGTTGCAGATGGAGTGGAATTGCCGCAAGCCTGCACGAACATGGTGGCAAGTATTAATAACAATGGAAGGGCTTTTTTCATATACATTCCTCTTTCTAAATGGAGGGTATCAACATGACGTTAACTATAATTTCATAAACTGGCAAAAAGGTTTAGAATTAAATAATTATAACTAACAAAAATGAAAGGTGTACTCCTTTATAATTGCAAAACCATGATGAATATTCGCCCTTCCAAAAAACATATTCCTGCAATTTTCGCGCTTGTCACGCTTATCGCCTACGGACTTTTGCTACCGTTCACCGGTTTTTACTGGGATGATTGGCCCTTCGCATGGATTGCCCGCTTCCTCGGCCCCGGCGACTTCATCCCGGCCTTTGCGCCCTATCGCCCATTTCTCGGTCCCGTTTTTTACTTCACCACAAGCCTTATCCCCACGGTGCCATTGTACTGGCAAATCTTCGCGCTCGTCATCCGTTTTATCCTTGGCTTGTCAGCCTGGTGGATGTTCAAACAGATATGGCCCGGGCGTCCGCGCATTGCGCTCATCGCCGCATTCTTCACGCTTATTTTTCCGGGCTATAGCCAGCATTGGGTTGCGTTCACACACATCAATCAGGAACTTATCCCTTTTATTTTCTACCTGCTCTCATTTGGATTCACCTTCAAGGCTCTACACGCAGAGAAGCCCGCCACATATACCATCATAGCACTGCTCCTGCAACTTTGCGGCATCTTCCCCACAGAATACTTCTTTGGCATCGAAGGCTTGCGCTTTCTCTTCCTGCTCTCCTTCTTTCAAGGCAGCCTGGTCGAGCGTTTCATCAAAACCATCAAAATCTGGTGGCCGTATCTTCTGGTCTGGGCGCTCAACGCAGCATGGCTCATCTATTATTATAAATTCGGCGAATACGCATCCTATACCCTCTCCGGCGCGCAATCACTCACCATCCTTTCATTTTTACAGGAATCGCTGGATGCTCTCTGGAAGGCGGGATTCTATATTTGGATACAAGTCCTCACCCTGACATTTAAATCCCTGCCCGCGCCTGCTTCGCTCTTAACCCTTGGGTTGGTTGCGCTTTCATTTATATTTCTCGCGCCTTATCTAAAAAGCGTGACTCGATCAGAGAATGACGGCGAAACAATATTTTCATTTTCCCTTATCATCATCGGCATCCTCGGCATTTTACTTGGAAGGCTGCCCTCCCTCGCCGCCGGACTTCCGTTAACCCTGCAATCTTCATATGACAGGTTCATGATCTCCATGATGATCGGCGGGAGTTTACTCCTGCTTGGCGTGATCGAACTGCTATTCAAAAACAATCGCATCAAAACCTATATCTTCTCACTGATCATCGCCCTCGGCATCGGACAGCAATTCTTCAACGCCAACATCTTCCGCCGCGACTGGGAAGACCAACGAAACATCTACTGGCAAATGACATGGCGCATGCCCGCATTGAAACCAAACACCATCCTCCTCACCAACCAAATGCCCATTGACTATGAAACAGACGCCTCCTTCACCGCCCCGATCAACTGGACCTACGCGCCAAATTACTCCCGCGCCGATGTCCCATATTTGATGCTCTACACTGAAAAAAGGATCGGCGGAGGTACTCTGCCAGCGCTTGAACCAAACATCCCGATCACCTTCAACTACCGCACCGTAAACTTTTATGGAAACACATCCCAGGCAGTTGTAATTTACATGCCGCGAGGAGGCTGTCTGCGCGTGCTCGACCCGGCACAAGGCGACATGGAAACCTATGCCAAACTACCCAAAGCGCTGACCCAAGCCATCCCACTTTCAGACCCATCACAAATTATCACAGATGCAAATCCCGTCGCAACTCCAATGTTCTTCTCCGAGCCAAAGCATGAGTGGTGCTATTATTTTACAAGGGCCGAACTCGCGCAACAAACAGGTGACATTCAAAAAGTTGTCTCACTTGGCAACGAAGCCGCATCGCTTGGCTTCAAACCCACCGACCAAAACGAATGGCTTGTTTTCATCAAAGCCTACGCGCTGACCGGCGATATTACAACCGCAGAATCAATATCCACAGCCGCGCTCGCCGAGGATGACCGGGTTCATCGGGGCATCTGTTCCGCCTGGCAACAGGTGCAAAATCAGGGACTTGCAGGAAACGAAGACGAGATTGAACGGATATTATTGTCGTTTGAATGCAGTCCTCGATAACCGCTTGACGCTTTAAAGTTCATGTGCTACCATCGAATTTGAATACATTGAAAGAGGAGAATCTATGAGTAACAAACAACGCGGCTTGCTGGTAATCTTTATTCTTGTAGTGTCAACGATAATGATTTCAGCCTGCACACAATCATTATCTTCCGTGCCTGTCGCAACGCCAACTTTACTTCCACCCGAATTGTTCGTTTCGCCAATCGCCTCCGTTGAAAACCCGATGGCAATGATCGAAGAATTTGCAAAACAAACTTCAGTGGCGCAGACCGCTGTGGCAAGTGGCGGCACGCCTGGCACACCACAGGCAGTTGTTGGAACAGCCATTACGCCTCAAGCCGGGACAGTCGTTGCCCCGACAGCAGGTGTGCCCAGCACACCTACCAATGCAGTGCCTGCCACTCCCGCGGTAGCAGTTACTACCCCGGCGCCAATCACCACACCCGTCCCTGCTGGCGCACATCCCGCAAGCTATACTTTGCAAAATGGTGAATTCCCCTATTGCATTGCCCGCCGTTTCAACGTAGACCCGGATGCTTTACTTCGCGCAAGCGGACTTACCAGCCCGGACCTATATTACGCAGGTTTAACCCTTACCATCCCGCAAAGCGGAGCCTTCCCAGGCAGCCGCATGTTAGCCGCCCACCCAACCACATACAGCGTCCTCTCTGCTGATGAAACCGTCTACAGCGTGGCATGTAAATTCGGTGATGTTGACCCCGCCGCGATTGCCTCCGCCAACGGAATTGCAGTTTCAGCAAAATTAACTGCCGGGCAACAGATAAAGATACCTTAAAATAAAAAAGCCCAAGCAAACGCTTGGGCTTTTTTATTTAGATGATGTCAAACGTCTCCTGACGTTTGTGGTTCATCCAGGATCAATGCAAGGAAAACATTATGCCATTTGAATTACTTCACTCAGACGTTTTACTCAAAGGTCGTGCTTTCACGATTCGCCGCGATACTCTCAAAACACCTGATGGACGCGAAACAAAATTTGACATCATCGAACACGGCGGTTCTGTGATTATCGTTCCAATAGACAAGGATGGCAATTTGCTTTTTGTGAGGCAGTACCGTCATGCCGCAGGTATGGACTTGCTCGAACTGCCCGCAGGCACATTGGAAGAGGGCGAAGACCCCGCCGTATGCGCCGCGCGCGAAATCCGCGAAGAGACAGGCTTCGCCGCGGACAGGATCGAAAAGATCGGTGATTTTTACCTCGCGCCCGGCTATTCAACAGAATTCATGCACGTCTATCTCGCACAGGAATTAAGGCATGATCCCCTCGAGGCGGATGCGGATGAATTTCTCAGCGTGGAAACCATTCCTTTCGCAGAGGCAATTCAAATGGCTGAAAGAGGCGAGATGCTCGACGCCAAGTCGCTGGCGGCGTTGCTATTGGCAAAGTCTCATCTGAAATAATATGTTTATTCTAATTGCGGGTCCGTACCGTTCAGGCACGAATGACGATCCAGAAAGGATCGCCGCAAATGTCAGTTTGATGGAATCATTCGCACTTCCAATTTTTCGTATGGGACATATTCCCGTGCTGGGTGAATGGTTTGCGCTTCCATTGGTTCATCTGGCGGGTTCGAAGAATATCGGGGATGAGCCGTTCAATGAAATCTTTCATCCAATTGCAGAACGGCTTTTGGAAAAATGTGAAGCTGTTCTCAGGGTAGGCGGCGCTTCGCAAGGCGCTGACTTAATGGTTGAAGTGGCACGCAAACGCGGTTTGCATATTTATTTCACACTCGATGAAATTCCAACCGAAAAATAATAAAAAAAAGTACTAAAATAAGCTGATGGTGGAATATTTACCATCAGCTTATTTTAATTCCACAATTTTTGTCCAATATATGACAACTTTCAGGTAAATTCGGGTCATTTATAACTAACCAATGCACTCAGGGAGCGATAAACTTGTAAGTTGGAAAATTTCTCAGGATAAAACCCTGCTTTCAAAGGAGCAAGTAAAATGAAAAAACCAGTAGTCACTATTGACGGCAATGAAGCCACAGCGTCTGTTGCACATCGCTTGAGTGAGGTCATCGCAATTTACCCGATTACCCCCTCCTCAAACATGGGCGAGTTCGCAGATGAGTGGTCAGCCAAAGGCAAAAAGAATATTTGGGGCACAGTTCCTGCCGTGATCGAAATGCAGTCCGAGGGCGGCGCGGCAGGCGCGGTGCATGGCGCATTACAAACAGGCGCACTCACCACCACCTTCACCGCCTCGCAAGGTTTGTTGTTGATGATCCCCAACATGTACAAGATCGCAGGCGAACTCACCAGCACAGTCTTCCATGTTGCCGCGCGTTCAATTGCGGCTCAAGGTCTCTCTATTTTCGGAGATCATCAAGATGTAATGGCCGTCCGCCAAACAGGCTGGGCTTTGCTTTCCTCAGCCTCTGTGCAAGAGGCGCATGATTTCGCCGCCATCGCGCAGACCTCCACACTCAAAACGCGCGTACCTTTCATGCATTTCTTTGATGGATTTAGGACTTCGCACGAAGTTTCCAAGATTTTCCAAATTACAGATGACGAACTGCGCACCCTCATCGACCCTGAGTTGGTGCGTGCCCATCGAGCAAGAGGACTCACACCCGAGCATCCCGTCCTGCGCGGCACCGCGCAAAACCCTGATGTCTACTTCCAGGCGCGCGAGACAGTCAACCCATTCTATGAGTCCACGCCCGCCATCGTGCAAGCCATGATGGATGAATTCGCCAAAGTCACCGGCAGGCATTACAACCTGTTCGATTATATCGGTCATCCTGAAGCGGAACGCGTGGTCATCATCATGGGATCAGGCGGAGATACCGCCGAAGCCACAGTGAATTACCTTGTGGAACAAGGCGAGAAAGTTGGCGTGTTGAAAGTCCGCTTGTACCGCCCATTCTCATTGGATTATTTCTTGAAGGCATTGCCTGCTTCAGTGAAAAAGATTGCCGTCCTCGACCGCACCAAAGAACCGGGCGCCATGGGCGAGCCGCTTTATTTGGATATCGTCAATGCTCTAGCCGAAGGCGACAGGTCGGATGTCAAAGTCATCGGCGGACGTTATGGGCTTTCCTCCAAAGAATTCACTCCCGCCATGTTCAAAGCCGCGCTGGATGAATTGAAGAAAGCAAAACCCAAGCACCATTTCACAGTCGGCATCAACGACGATGTTTCCCACACCAGCCTTGATGTGGACACCGCCTTCTCCATCGAACACTCCGAAACTGTACGCTGTGTATTCTTCGGTCTCGGCTCAGACGGCACAGTAGGCGCAAACAAGAACTCGATCAAGATCATTGGCGAAGAAACCGACAACTATGCGCAAGGCTACTTCGTGTATGACTCAAAGAAATCAGGTCAGATGACCATCTCTCACCTGCGCTTTGGACCAAAACCCATCCATGCACCGTACCTCATCGAGGCAAATCAGGCGAACTTTGTGGCTTGCCATCAGTTCAGCTTCCTCGAGCGCTATGATATTTTGAAATATGCCAAGGAAGGCGGAGTATTCCTGCTCAACAGCCTGTTTGGAAAAGATGAAGTTTGGGATAGCCTTCCGAGCGAAGTGCAGTCCGCGATCATCGAAAAGAAACTCAAGTTCTATGTCATCAACGGCTACGATGTCGCCGAGCAGACAGGCATGGGACAGCGCGTCAACACCATCATGCAGACGGCATTCTTTGCCATCTCTGGCGTCCTCCCGCGCGAACAAGCCATTGAAGAGATCAAACACGCCATTGAAAAAACCTACGGCAAACGCGGTGAAGCTGTGGTGAAGAAAAACTACGAGGCTGTGGATGCAACTATCGTGAATCTTCATGAGGTCACCGTCCCAGCGAAGGTAAGCTCGAAGATGATGCGCCGCTCCGCAGTCCCGAGCAATGCGCCTGATTTCGTCAAGAACGTGCTTGGACCGATGATCACCTTTGACGGTGACAGTCTGCCCGTGTCCGCAATGCCGAATGATGGCTCATATCCGCTTGCCACAACTCAATGGGAAAAGCGCAATATCGCGCTCGAAATTCCCGTCTGGGAAGCCGATCTGTGCATTCAATGCGGTAAATGTGTGATGGTTTGTCCGCACGCGGTCATTCGTCACAAAGTATATGACGAGAAACTACTGGCAGGCGCGCCTGAGACATTCAAACATATGCCTTCCAAGTTCAAGGAATTCTCGCAAGGCTTTGCCTACACAGTGCAGGTTGCGCCCGAAGATTGCACAGGCTGTACCTTGTGCGTGGAAGTCTGCCCCGCCAAGGATAAGAGCCAGGCGGGACGCAAGGCGCTCAACATGGCGCCCCAACCCGCTTTGCGCGAAACTGAAACAAAGAACTGGGATTTCTTCATGGAAAGCATCCCAGACATGGATAGAAAGTCATTCAATCCCTCCACGATCAAGAACTCGCAGTTGCTCCGCCCATTGTTTGAATTCAGCGGCGCGTGTGCGGGATGCGGTGAAACACCTTATGTGAAGTTGGTCTCCCAGCTCTTTGGCGACCGCTCGATCATTGCGAATGCAACGGGCTGTTCTTCCATCTACGGCGGCAACCTCCCCACCACTCCGTGGGCTGTGGATGCAAACGGACGCGGTCCCGCCTGGTCAAACTCATTGTTTGAAGATAACGCCGAGTTTGGCTTGGGCATGCGCCTGACGATTGACAAGCAAAACGAATATGCGCGCGAACTGCTTCCCCAATTCGAGAAGGAACTTGGTGCGGAATTGGTCGGCGCGCTTTTGAACGCAAAACAGGACGACGAAACTGGTATCGAAGCCCAGCGCGAACGCGTTGCCCAATTGAAAGCCAAACTGGAGAAGTCCAGCGATACACGCGCCAAGGATTTGGTCAGCATTGCAGACAGCCTCGTAAAGAAATCCGTCTGGATCATGGGTGGTGATGGTTGGGCCTATGATATCGGCTACGGCGGCTTGGATCACGTGATCGCCTCAGGGCGCAACGTGAATATCCTGGTACTCGACACCGAAGTATATTCAAACACAGGTGGACAAGCCAGCAAATCCACTCCACGCGCAGCAGTTGCGAAATTCGCAATGGGCGGCAAGGGAATGGGCAAGAAAGACCTCGGCTTGATCGCGATGGCCTACGGCAATGTTTACGTGGCGCATATTGCAATGGGTTTCAACGATCAACAGACATTGCGCGCTATCATTGAAGCAGAAGCGTATGACGGGCCGTCGCTCATCATTGCCTACAGTCACTGCATTGCGCACGGCTATGATATGGCAAAGGGACTCGAACAGCAAAAACTCGCGGTTCAATCTGGTCACTGGCCGATGTATCGCTACGATCCACGCCTCGCTGAAGAAGGCAAGAATCCGCTGATAATCGAATCCAAAGAGCCAAGCATCCCGCTTTCACAATATGCGTACAACGAAACACGCTACAAGATGCTCACCCAAATAGACGAATCCCGCGCCGAGGAATTGATGAAGGAAGCTCAGCACGATGCGAAAGCACGCTGGACCTTCTACCAACAAATGGCTTCGATGCACTACGACGCCAACGAGACCGAGGAGAAAAAATCATGACCGACCTTTCCACCACCTATCTCGGCTTAGACCTAAAAAATCCGCTTGTAGCTTCGGCCTCCCCCTTGTCAAAAGATATTGACAAGGCGCGCAAATTGGAGCAAGCGGGAGCCTCGGCAATCGTGATGTATTCCCTCTTCGAAGAGCAGATCATCCACGAGAGCCTTGAGCTTGACCACTACCTCACCCGTGGAACCAATTCGTTTGCCGAAGCAGTGACCTATTTTCCCGAAAGTGACGCATATCTGGTTGGACCCAAAAAATACCTAACCAAATTGACGGAATTAAAGAAAACTCTGAAAATTCCAGTCATAGGAAACTTGAACGGCGTCTCAAAAGGCGGCTGGACGGGTTACGCAAAACAAATCCAGGATGCTGGCGCAGACGCGTTGGAACTCAACTTATATTACATTCCAACCGACCTTGACCTCACCGCCCAGGAACTGGAAAACGCACAAGTGGAATTGGTGGCGGAGGTAAAATCCGCCATTTCCATCCCGCTGGCAGTGAAACTCAGTCCATATATCACAGCCTTGCCGAACTTCGCCCGCCGGATTGTCGAAGCTGGCGCAGACGGACTGGTGTTGTTCAACCGCTTCTATCAGCCAGACTTCGACCTGGAAGAACTAAAAATCATTCCCAGCCTTGACCTAAGCACATCTGCCGAACTACGCCTCCCCTTGCGCTGGATTTCGATCCTGCACGGAAAAATCAACGCAGATTTTGCCCTGACCAGCGGCGTACACACCGCCCAGGATGCGCTAAAGACCATGATGGCGGGCGCAAAAGTTGCCATGATGGCGTCCAATCTCCTCGAAAATGGCGAACAAGTAATTTCATCAATGTTGAACGAGATTACATGGTGGATGGAAGCTCACGAGTACCAATCCATCAAGCAAATGCAGGGAAGCATGAGCCAGAAATCCGTAAAAGAGCCTGCGGCATTTGAACGGGCTAATTACATGAATGTCCTGAATTCATTCAAAGACCTGGCATGATATAAATTCCTGACAATATATTATTGTTGGAATTTAGTATATATGAAAAGCGCTCCTGATTTCTCAGGAGCGCTTTTTTATCCAACTGATCTGAAATTACTTGACCAGACTGACCGCATCGAACCAGACTGTTCCACTGGGTTTGGAATATGTGAATCTGATAACCGCTTTGGTGTAAGCCGAAGTAGCGTTGAACGTAAGCGCCTTTTGTTGGAAGGCGGCATACGTGCCTGTTGTACAAGGGATGGTCTTGGTCAATTGCAATATGCCGCCGTTATAAAGCAGCACCTGCCCCTGACAAAGTCCCGCCACAGGAATAGACGTGCCCTTGACCCAGAAACTGAACGTGAGCGTGCTGCCGGTCACGCCGCTTAGGGGTAGGGCTTGAACAAGCGCCTTGGTTTTACCTGCTGCGCCCTCTATCTTCACAGAGGCTGCGCCTTCCTTCTTGTTGATTGTGTCCTTCCCGTCGGTTACGGCAAACAGGGTATTGGCCCAACTCGTTGGAATCTTGGACACGCCAGCGTAGGTGTTGAACCCTCCATTAATGGCACGTTCGGAGGTAACAACTACGGTGCGCGGTGTGCCAAAGACAGCGGATACATTACCCACTGCATCCTTTGCCCAGGGATACAGGGTATAAGTCCCTGCGCTTGCAACAGCAAAAGTAGCGGGTCTTGTGGCAGTCCAGCCCGCTGCACCAGCCGCAGGCGGTGTGGCTGTAGTGGTGATCTTATATCCCGTAACACCACGCGCATCTGTAGCGGTAAAGGCTGTGATTGGGATGCTGAGACTCGCGGATGGTGATGTGGCTGTAAAGGATGTGACTATCGGTTTGGTGATATCCACTATCACGCTGCGTGGTGTGCCAAAGACAGCGGATACATTCCCCGCCGCATCCTTTGCCCAGGGATAGAGGGTGTAAGTCCCTGAGCTTGCAACAGCAAAAGTGGTGGGGCTTGTGGCAGACCAGCCCGCTGCACCAGCCGCTGGAGGCGTGGCGGTTGTGGTGATCTTGTAGCCCGTTACGCCAACATTATCTGTGGCGGTGAAGGCTGTGATCGGGATGTTGAGGCTGTTGATGGGCGAAGTGGCTGCAAAGGAATCCACTTTCGGTGCAGCGGCGTCCGTCCACACGGCATAGAGATCGGCATTGGCTGTGAAAGCGTAGCTTTGCTGATCGGTGTAGACGACGGTTGTGCCTGCGGGAGAGGTGTCCCAGCCAGCGAAGGTGTAGCCGGTCTTGGTGAAGGCATTCGATGTCAGGTTGGCGGTGACATTATTGGTTTGATCGCTCATCGAGCCGCCGGTATTGCCATTGCCATGGAAGGTCACGGTGTAGCTGTTGGTCGTCCACTTGGCGAATAGGGTGATGTCTTCGCCCATGGTGGAGAAGGTGTATGCAGAGGTGAGACCCGAGTCGCTGTACCAGCCGCCGAAGGTGTAGCCGGTTTTGGTCGGCGCAGCGGGAGCGGAAACGCTGGTGCCGTAATCTTGCGTGATGGGTG
Organism: Herpetosiphon sp.; assembly: GCA_020717985.1. Lineage (GTDB taxonomy): Bacteria > Chloroflexota > Anaerolineae > Anaerolineales > Villigracilaceae > Villigracilis. Next base: position 17,669 of record DYDH01000051.1, read on the forward strand.
CTACATCCGAGCCGCCATTGCTATTGAATGTGATGGTGTATGGATTCACCACCCAATGAGCGGTCAAGGTCATGCTGCTGGAGACAGTGTCGGTGACAAAATTCCAGGCAGTGCTGCCGTTGTACCAACCGTCAAAGGTGTAACCGGTCTTGGTCGGATCACTTGGCTGGGTGACCGACCCGCCGGGCGCTACAGACTGAATTTCCGGCGCTGTGGAACCGCCATCGGTATCAAATGCGACGGTGTAATTCGAGTTTGTGCTGGATTCGTACGCGCCGATATCGCAGGCGCCGTTGCCTTGCGGGCGGGTTACGCCGCGCTGATCTTTTCCATTTACAGGAGCATCCGCACAAACAACGTCATCGCCCGCGCCAAGCGCTGGGGAATCAGCCTGAAGTGCCATGGTTTGGGTGGGGCCGCCGTTACTGGCGAGCGCATCCAGTTTCGGGTCGCCGCTCAAGGCCGCGGAGCAGGTGCCATCCTGGATTAAGTTATTGACATTGGCAACCAACGGTCCTATACAGTTGCTTCCGGTAATAGCATTGGCCAGGATATTGTTCTTCATGTTGATGGTGCTGGTGCCGCCCCAATTGTATACGTCGGTTGAATATTCAGCAGGAGCAGTGTTTCCAGAGAAGGTATTGTTTGCCAATAACGTGGAGGGGCTCCCCGCCGTAGCGACAGCGCCAGCCCCGTTAAATGTTTGGTTGCCAGTAAAAGTGCTATTGGCAATAACGGTTGTTCCTTTCGTTAGAATAGCGCTGCCATTGCGAGCCTTGTTGCCGGTAAAGGTGCTATTGGTAACAGTGAGCGTAGATGCCGATTCGCTGCGTATAGCGCCTCCATCCCAGCCACAGCCGGTGGATGCGTCGTTGTAAGTGAGGTTGCTGTCGTTGATGGTCAAATTCCCGGAATTTTCAATGCCACCCCCAACCGATCCGCAACCATAGTTCGAGCCCCTGGTGATGGTGAGGTTCTTCAGCGTTGCGGTAACGCCAGAACTGACCTCCACGACCAGGGTGTCGCCGCTAGTTGCGCCGCCGCTGTTATCCGAGTCACCACTGAGGGATACCTGGGAAGCCAGCGCCGAACCGTCAATGGTTACATTTTTGGAAAGCGTCAGCCGCGAAGCCAGGCGAATAGTCTGCCCGGAAAGGCTGCTATCGAAGGTGATCGTGCCGTCCGCGGCAATATCAGTAATGGCCTGGCGCAGTGAACCCGCGCCACTATCGTTATTATTAAGGACAGTGATGGCGAGCGAGGCAATTGAGCCTTCATACGCGCCGATATCGCAATGTGCGCCAACGGGTCGCGTCACGCCGCGCTGGTCGAGATTATTGACCGGGGCCGCGGCGCAGGTGGCGTCATCGCCCGCATCAATGGCAGGAGACCCAGCTTGCAGCGGCATTGTCAGCGTCGGCCCGCCGTTGGCGGCCAGCGCGTCGAGCAACGGATTGGTGTTGCTCATCGAGCCGTTGGCAAGACCAAAGCCGCAGGTGACGCCACTGTCAATGTTATAGCCGGTGTTGACGACCGTACCTGAACAAGACCCGCCAGCGAGTGAGTTGGTAAAAATGGTGTTTACCGCACTCAAATTACTATTGTTGCTGCGAATGTCTCCACCGCCTATTCCGGCGCTATTATTGGAGAAGGTATTGTTGATGAGCGTCACTGTCCCGTCGTTGTAGATACCGCCACCATGGCCCGAGACCGAGTTATTGTAGAAAGTGCTATTGGCAACGGTTACTGTGCCAGCGCCGTTGGCGATAGCGCCGCCAGCCCCCCCTGTGTTATTCATCAGGGTGCTATTGCGGACAGTCATTACAGCGGAAGCCCAGGAAGGGCCACTGCCGTTCCGCAAAGCGCCGCCACTGCCAAGGCCGGTATTACCTGTGATTGTGCTGTTAATAATCGTGACTGTGCCGTGATTTAATAATGCTCCGCCTTCATTCGCTTTGCCTTCGGTAATTGTCAAACCGTTAAGCGTAGCGGTCACGCCTAAACCAACAATAAATGCCTGCACATCCGCCGTGCCGCCGCCATCTGTATCACCGCTGATAATGACTTGTGAGTCCAGCGCGGAACCGTCAATCGTCATGTTCTTGTCAATGGTCAGCGTGGAAGCCAGGCGGATGGTGCCGCCGGAGAGGCTCGCATCGAAGGGGATGGTGCCGCCCGCGCAGGCATCCGCAATCGCCTGGCGCAGGGAGCCCGCGCCGCTATCCGCGTTGTTGGTAACAACCCCGGCGTTGTCGCAGTAGGTGAAACCGCTCACCCAGTTGGAGGTGGCGCCACTCAGGGCAAAATTGTTCAAAGTGCCATCGTATCCGTTACCGCTGCTATCCGTCGCGGTGGTGATGCCAGTATTATCGCTGCCCGCAGTACCTTGGTCGAGATGATACTGCGCCATCAATCCTGCCTCTGGCGTCAGGGTGTTGGTCATGTTTGCCTGGATTTGCGCCTGGGTGCGAACGACATTCCAGGCCCGCACTTGGTCAATCGCGCCGTTAAAGGGGGCGCCATTCAAGTGGTTTTTCCCAATGACAAGGTTCGAATTGACGTTCAAATCCGTAATCGGACCACTATGACCATACACCATGAGAGCCTGGTCAACGCCATCAATATAAATGTGAAAGGTTTCAGATGCCGTAGCATAAGTAACCGCCACATGGTGCCATTGACCATCGTTAACGGTACCGACGCTATCCACTTCATACCAATCCGCCGGCTTGGCAACCATAGCATCCACATAGCCACTCGGGTGAATCGAAACCTGCATGACAGGAAAAGGATCACCCGGGGAGTAGCTGGTAACAATGCCGCTCCAACTGCCTGTGCTGGAGGTTTGTACCCAGGCTTCGTAGGTAATGTTACCGCCCAACGCGAGCGTTGCGGCAGTCTTCACATAATCGTCCACGCCATCAAAGTTCAGCGCGTTGTTAGCTGTCGCATACGCCGGCGCAACGCCAATGACCGTGAAAATCTGCGCCATCAAAATGGCGATGATCGTTGTTGCATTTATAACAAAACGTTTCATTTCATTCTCCTATTTTGTAGATTGAGTTGAAGTAATGCTCTTTTTTGTTTGGAGAGAATATTAGTGGGGATGCATCTCGACGGTGGAAGCCTCCTTTTTCTCTGTTACAGATTTTGAATCAACTTGAAGGAATAATTCTTTGATCGCGGCTAACAACTCCGCGCGCGATGCGGATTTTGTCAAAACGCGGTGCGCGCCGTAATCCAGCGCCATGCGCTCCTGCCCGCGGAAATCTCCGCTGACGAGCGCCAAAATCAACACCTGCGGAAGTTCATGCCGGATGGCGTCAATCCTTTCGAGATCAGGCAGGCTTGGCGTCCCTATTGAAAATAGCAGCACCTGCGGTTTGAATTGCGCCACAGATCGAATCGCCTGCCTGCTATCCATCACTTCACCCAGTACCGCAATATCTTCCGATGAAAGTGCAGCGCTGAGGGCAGTCAGCATCAATGTCTGGCTTTCGATGACAAGGACAGAAAGAGGCTCTGTATTGTTCATCGCCGCAGTTTACCCAATTTGTTTGTTTCACATTAGAGCGCCTTGTTTCAAGTTTGTTTCGATTTTGTTTCAGTTAAATTGAAACAAAATCGAAACAAAAAACCAGCCTCCGAGGTGCAAAACCTCGCAGGCTGGTTTAAATACATTCCCCTTTTACAATTTATTTCATTTGCGTATGGACATAATTCATCAACTGCGAGCGGTTTTCCAAGCCAAGTTTTTGCTGAATGCGGTAGATATGTGCGCGCACGCTGACTTCTTCCAGGTGCAGGGTTTTCGCGATCACATCATCTGTTTTACCTTCAGCCAACAGATTCAAAATCTCGCGCTGGCGTGTTGTGATTGTGATCTGCAAATCGCTTTCCATAGATGATGTTTTTATCCGCCGCAAACCTTGAAATAATTTGAGGGTAATCCCCGAAGGCATGTAAGGAACTCCGTCTGCAACCTTGCGAATGGCTTCGAGCAGGTATTCGCGCGGCGCTGTCTTGGGGAAGTAGCCCAGCGCGCCCGCCTGAATTGCCGCGACTACATTCTCATCATTCTCCATGCTTGAAATAACAACGATTTTTGCGCCAGGGTCGGATTCAAATATCCGCGTAATGGCTTCCACGCCGTTCATTTTCGGCATGAGCAAATCCATTAAGATCACATCTGGATTATTTTTTTTCAGAAGATCGAATGCTGCAAACGGGTCTGATGCTTCGCCGATTACTTCGAGATCGTCTTCGCCTAAAAAGGATGTTTTCAGCGCGTTGCGCATCAAGGGATGATCATCTACGATAAGGATTTTGATGTGCTCCATATTTTATTTAATTCTCCATTTCAATTTTAATACGAACTCGTGTTCCGCAACCCGGTGCAGATGTGATGGTTAAGTATCCTCCGAGCAAGTCCGCCCTCTCGCGCATAGACTTCATGCCGTAACCGCCAGCCCGTATTTGTTCAGGGTCAAACCCCGCGCCGTCATCTGCGATCTCCGCTTCGATCTGTTTGCTGTCATATTTGAAGAATATTTTAACGCTTTGGGCTTGTGCATGTTTGAGGGAATTATTCAACACTTCCATGATGATCCAATACAGGTTATCAGTCCACGCGGCTGGGCAATGTTTCCTGATCTCATCCGCGCCGATTACTTTCGCAGTAATTCCAACGCGGCGTTCCACCATGTTTAATCTTTCTTCCAGCGCGTCAACCAAATTCGTGTTTTCGTTAATAAGAACAGACTGCGCTCTGTACAGCATCAGGCGGATTTCTTTAAGCGCGCGCTGTCCGCTTTCTTGAATACGCTCTGCGGTTTCCAGCGCTTCCTGTGCCCGATTTTTTTGCAGCAGCGCTACCAGCGTTTCAGAGAACAACATCAAACTGTGGATGGATTGGTTGACCGAATCGTGCATATCGCGCGCTAATCTTTGCCGCTCAGCTATGGTTGCTATTGAGCGCTGCTGATCCACTACTTGCGCCTGCGATTCTTGCAACTCCTGATTCAATCGCTCAATTTCCAGCAAGCGCTGCTGCAGATCGTTTTCTGCTTGCTTCATTTCAGTAATGTCGCGAAAAATAAGCAGCTGCCCGATAATATGTTTTTTCCCGTCCAGCAAAGGCGAAAGGCGGATATCAAAATAACGCTGCACAATTTCTTCTGTCTTGATGGTTGTTCTTAGTTCTTCTTCTGGGGGGGCATTCAACATGGTGCTGGTAATCGGCGCGACCTGTATCAAATTTTCCCCGATGACAGGCATATTGAATATACCTGTGGCAACGTTGTTGATATCAGCAATGCGGTTTTGCATATCCAGCACAATCATGCCGTCGCTCAGGTTGTTGAATAATTTATCGCGCGCAATGGGGATAATATCCAAAAAGCGCATTCCGTATAACGCATATAAAAATATTGTGCCTGATACGGAAAATGTGACGGAACTCCAGTCCACGCCTTCGAAGCCGCTGAGCCCAAGGTGGTATATCCAATTGGTGGTCATGGGCACGAATAAGGCGAATGCCAGCAAAAGCGCTTGTCGCCGCATGAAGATGGACCCATTGCGGAACGCCATCCAGAAATTGATGAACATCAATCCGACCAGCGGGTAAACAGTGAGGATCGTCCATGTGAAGCCGGGTCCATGCTTGAAGATAACCACGTTGTTGGCGCCCATTTCAAATTCTGTCCACACCCAGTTATGCAGTTCGTTGGTCAATACCAGTAGAATATTTATCAGCAGGGTCAATCCTAGCAGCGCCTTGAACCATTTCTTTTCCAGCCAGTGATCATTCCCTGCAAAAGCGATGCTGGTTAATGTGAATAAGGAAATTGCGCTTAAATACCCCACAGCCTCTATTTTGGCAAAGAAGATTTTTAGAGCAAGTGGAACAGCTGCATAATCCAACGCGCTGCACAACGTCCAGGTGATGATGCCCAACATACCCAGCGCAAAATATAAACCACTGTTTGAGTTTTTTCTGCGCCAGCTGATGATGAATATAACAACGTTGACGATGGATGTGAAAAATAAAATAATTGAGACGGAAGTTACCGTAAACATTACGGATAAATTATATCAAGCAAACGAAAAAGGAGGTTATATTTGTGATCTGAAATGTGCGCAAGCAAAGGTTGTCAGGTAACGAGTGGCAAAAGTGAGCGTGCAGAGACGAGTTTTTGCCACTCACCACTCATCTAAGCAGTGCGCGCTTTAGCGGTCAAAATAGCGCCATCCAAATTCCATTGTGCGCAAGGAAGTTTCCCGAAAGAGCATCGGGACGATGTGAGCCGTTGGGTGACGATTTGTTTGCAGCCACTTTCAATGATGCCGCTGCGCTGGATATCGATCCTGTACGGAAAGGTCAATGCAGATTTCGCGCTGACAAGCGGCGTACATACAGCCAATGATGTACTAAAGTCTATAATGGCAGGCGCAAAAGTAGCCATGATGGCGTCAAACCTCTTACATAATGGCGGGCAAGTCATCCCGTCCATGTTGACCGAGTTGGAAACCCGGATGAAGGAACGGGAATATGTCTCGATCAAACAAATGCAGGGAAGCATGAGTCAGAAGTCTGTGAAGGAACCTGCGGCATTTGAACGCGCAAATTACATGAAGGTATTGGGGTCGTACCGAGAACTGCTATAAATACAAAAAGTCCTCCGCTTTCGCGGAGGACTTTTTTGTTATCTAAAATCAGGGGATTAATTTCCAACAGGAGCAGAGGCGTTTTTACGCTGGCGGAAAGTAATACGCGCACGCGTCAGATCATAAGGCGACATTT